>NZ_CP187527.1:1205991-1507489 GCF_049852175.1 Xylanimonas sp. McL0601 | reverse complement strand
CGTCCTGCGGCTTCCTCTTCCTGGACACGACCAAGAACCACAGCCGCCGCTGGTGCTCGATGGAGGACTGCGGCAAGGAGGAGAAGATGCGGCGGTACGTCGCCCGGCGGGCCGAGGCGCGCAGCCACCGCTGATCCCTGCCCGGCCAGGTTTCGTCCAGCCGGCACCCCGGTGGCGCGGAGGGTCTGCGACCTGACGTGCCGTGTTCATCGAGAGTTCCCTGTGCGGTCCCGGCAAGTCCATGTCCCGATGTGTGACTTGCCCACGGCAACCGATGCCGGACATACGGGCGAGAAGGCCGTTCCGGACTACGCCGGCCCGGAGCTGATGAACCGGTACACCTGGTACCCGTCGCACCACTGGACCGAGCCTTACCCGGGTGACGACCAGGTCTACGTGCCGCAGGACGTGCCGGGTGGCTACGTGCCCAGCGCCGAGGTCGACGGCTGACCTTGTCAGCCCGAGGTTGGCGAGGGCCCGCCGGGATCTCCGGTGGGCCCTCGTCGTGCGCGGCCTCGGGGCGGTCGGGCGCGCTCGTCGCGGCCTCGTCGGGGACGCGTCGTCGCCCGTAGGCTGACGCGATGACGAGTCGATGGGTGAACCGGCTGGTGGGCGCCGCGCGCGCGGTCCTGTCGGGCGGCGGGACGCGCACGTCGGGCGCCAGGACGCGCACGTCGGGCGGCGGGACGCGCACGCCGGGCGGTGGAGCGAGCGCCGGCGCGCGGACGCCGTCGGGCGGCTACCCGGGCGACTTCCGCGGCACGGTGCGCGCCGAGTACGCGCCCAACCCGGACGGCTCCCCCGACCCCGGCGAGATCGTCTGGACCTGGATCCCCTACGAGGAGGACCACGCCCGGGGCAAGGACAGGCCGGTGCTGCTCGTCGGGCACGACGGCGGGTGGCTGCTCGCACTGCAGCTCACCAGCAAGGACCACGACCGCGACGCCGCCCAGGAGGCGCGGGCCGGGCGGGTCTGGATGGACATCGGCTCGGGGCCCTGGGACCGGCAGGGGCGGCCCAGCGAGATCCGCCTCAACCGCGTGATCCGCGTCGCACCCGACGGCGTTCGACGCGAGGGTGCCGTCATGCCGAAGGCGCTGTTCCGGCAGGTCGTGCGGGCGATGGCGAAGGCGCGCGCCTGACCGTGCGGGCGGCTGAGCAGGTCGAAGCCGCGCGGGTCCTCTGTTACTCTTGGTGGCTGCGTGTCCGCCCAGGTCGGCGGGCACCGCTGCAGCTCCTCTCCAAGGGTTCCCCACCCCCAGTCCCGGAGCTGTGGCCGCCCTCTACGACCTATCCGCTCGCCGGCAGGCGAACACACCAGGAAGTCCACCAGTGGCAAACATCAAGTCCCAGATCAAGCGCATCAAGACGAACGAGAAGGCTCGTCTGCGCAACAAGGCCGTCAAGTCGGAGCTGAAGACGTACGTGCGCCGCGTGCGCGAGGCCGTCGCCGCCGGTGACAAGGAGGCCGCGAACGCCGCCGTCGCCGCCGCGTCGCGCAAGCTCGACAAGGCTGTCTCGAAGGGCGTCATCCACGCGAACCAGGCCGCGAACCGCAAGTCGGCCGTCGCGAAGCTGGTCAACGCTCTCTGAGCCTGGCCTGACGGCCCGCAAAGGCCCACAGCGTTCAGGGCGCCGCTCCCCCACCACGGGGGGCGGCGCCCTTCGCCGTCCCCCCAAGGCAACGAAGCGGAGTCGTGCTCGACCGCGGCGTGTGCGGCCGTGCGGTCAGCGGCGATCCGGGGTGCCGACCGCGCGGGCGATCGCCAGGACCGCCGTCTCCACCGCGTAGACCGGGTCACGGCCGGCGCCCTTGACGTCCGCGTCCGCCTGCGCGACGGCGGTGATCGCCGCGGCGAGCCCCTCGGGCGTCCAGCGCCGCAGGTCCTTCTGCGCGTTGCGCACCTGCCAGTCCTGCAGCCCCAGCTCGCGGGCCGTGACGGCGCCGCCGCGCACGGCGGCCACCTTGGCGAGAGTGCGAAGCCGCAGCGCCAGGGCCGCGACGAGCGGCACCGGGTCTGCGCCGGTCGCGAGGGCGTGCCGCAGGAGCGCGACGGCCCCGCCCGCATCCCCGGCGACGGCGGCGTCCGCCACCTTGAACCCGGTGGCCTCGACCCGGCCCCCGTAGTAGCGGTCGACGACGCCCGCCGTGATGGTGCCCGCGGTGTCGGAGAGGAGCTGGGAGACGGCGGACGCGAGCTCGCGCAGGTCGGCGCCGAGCGCGTCGATGAGGGCCCGCACCGCCTCGGGCTCCGCACGGCGGCGGGCGGCCCGCAGCTCGCGCGCGACGAACTCGGCCTTGTCCGCGTCGCGCGTGATCGCGTCGCACTGCAGCACGGGTGCCCCCGACCCGACGATCGCGTCGAGCATCTTCTTGCCGCGCTGCCCGCTGCCGTGCACGACGACGACGATCGTCTCCGGATCTGGGCTCGCCACGTGGTCGAGCACGTCGGCGTACAGCTCGTCCGTGCCCGCGTCGGCCGCCGTGACCACCACGATCTTGGCCTCGCCGAACAGCGACGGGCTCGCCGCGACCTGGAGCTGGCCGCCGCCGTAGACGCCGCCGTCGAGCTCGACCTTCTCCGTCTCCGGGTCGCGCTCGCGCGCGAGGGCGACCAACCCGTCGACGGCTCGCTCGCGCAACAGCTCCTCCGGCCCGCGCACCAGCACGACGGGCGCGAGCGTGGGCTCGTCCCACGAGCGGACGTTGCCGGCGGGCGGGCGGGCGCGGGCGCGGGAGGCGGGAGGCACGCGCCCACTCTGCCACGGGTCGCCGACGCCGCTGCCCCGGCGTGCGCGCTCAGGTGCACGCCAGGCCTACCCGGCCGCCTCGCACCACCAGGACGGCGGTCCCGCACTCGTCGGTGCGCACCGTCGTCGAGCCCACGCCTGCGTACAGGCCCAGCATCCGACCGGTCGGGTGGCCGTAGGTGTTGCCGGCGCCCACGCTGACGAGCGCGACGCGCGGGTGCAGCAGCCGGGCCAGCCCGGCCGACTGCGACGCCGACCCGTGGTGCGCCACCTTGACGACGTCGACGCCGTCGGCGACGCCGGGCGGTCCGCCGGTGCGCAGGGACGCCAGCAGCGCGTCCTGCCCCGGCTCCTCGAGATCGCCGAGCGCGACGAGGTCGAGCGCACCTCCCGGGCCGCGCGCGCTGAGCTCGAGCGCCAGGCTGCTGTCGTTGACGCCGTCGCCCTCGGCCGACGCACGGCCGACGGAGGAGTGCTGCGCACCGCCGGCGATGCCCGTGCCGAGCACGCGGACGTCGACCTGCCATGAGCCTGCCGCCAGGTGCACCGTCTCTCCCACGTCCGGGACCCTGGGAGGGACGCCGGCGGCCTGCAGCTCGGCGGCGGTCCGGCGGGCGTTCGCCGCGGGCTCGTCGAGCGGCGAGACCCACGCGGCGCGCACCTGCCGCCCCGCCAGCACGGCGGCGAGCCCACCCACGTGGTCGAGGTGGTCGTGCGTCAGCACCAGCAGGTCGACCCGGGTGACGCCCAGGCGGTCGAGGCACCGGCCGGCGGCGTCGCCCTCGGGGCCGACGTCGACGACGATCGCCGACGCCGGACCCGTCCGCACCGCGAGCGTGTCGCCCTGCCCGACGTCGCACGCGACGACCTGCCAGTCCGTCGGCACATCACCACGTGCTGGCGCGATGCGCACCACCGCCGCCGAAGCGCCTGCGACGACCACGAGGACGACCACGAGCACGCCGGATGCCATCCGGACGTCGCGGCCGGTCGTCGCGCCGCGTCGGAACCGCGTGATCGCGGCGCGGGCCGAGGCCCGGGTACCGCGCAACGCGCGTCTGCCGCTCTCGGACCAAGCCATAGGCCACCCGTCACCAGGCCCGCGGCGCAGCACCAGCACGAGCAGGGCCGCCGTCGCGGCGAGCAGCGCGAGCGCCCCCACCGCCCCGCCCGGCCACGGAAGTGCCGCTCCGGGCAGCGCCGCGCACCACCGGGCGACCGTCGCGATCCACCACGTCGCCCCGCCGGCGAGCCACGCGAGCGCCTGCGCCCCCGCCGGCCACCACGCCGCGGTCAGGGTCGCCGCGAGCCCGAGGATCGTCGCCGGTGCGACCGCGGGCGCAGCGAGCAGGTTGGCCAGGATCGACGTCGTCGGGACCGCCGGGGACAGCAGCACCAGCACAGGCCCACAGGCGAGCTGCGCGGCTATTGGCACGGCGAGCGCAAACGCAGCGCCCCGCCCCAGCCACGGCGCCAGGCGGCGCACGAGCGCCGGTGCGAGCAGCACGAGACCCATCGTCGCCGCGCACGACAGCGCGAACCCGAACGACCGCGCGAGCCACGGGTCCCCGCACAGGAGCACGGCAGCGCACGCCGCGAGCGACGGCATTGACGTGGCCGGCCTCCCCAGGACGAGGCCCAGCAGCGTCACTGCGCACATCGCCGCCGCACGCTGGACGCTCGGGTCGGGCCGCACCAGGAGCACGAACCCCGCCGCGACCACCGCCACGAGGGTCACGCGCACCGCGCGGGGCGCGCGCACCGCCCCGGCGAGCGCCGTGACCAGCGCGAGCACGATCGCGAAGTGCCCGCCCGAGACGGCGGTGAGGTGGGTCAGCCCGGTCGCGCGGAATGCCTCGGCGAGGTCGGCGGGGAGCCGGGACGTGTCGCCCACGGCGATGCCCGGCACGAGGCCCTGCGCCTGCGGCGACAGGTCTGCGGTGACGTCGAGCAGCGCGGCCCGCATCGCGTTCGTCGCGCGCACGGAGGCGGCCGGCGCGCGCACGATCTGCGCGGCCTCAGCCGCCGCGCGCGCCGACTCGGGAGCACCGTCCTCCGCGGGCGACAACCGCCCCCGCACGACGACGCGCGCCCCGTACGGCGGCGCCTGGGTCGCCGTCGTCACCTCGACCCGAGCGCTGACCCTCGACGTCACCGCGCGGGCGGTGAGCGAGTCGGCGGCGAGCACCCACGACTCCCCGGCGCCGAACGCCCCCGGCCCGCCGTCCGCGACCACGCGGCCGGTCAGGGTGGTGTCCGCCCGCTGGGCCGCGAGCGCCTCGACCGGTGCCCGCCCGACGGCGTGCACCCGGACCGAGAAGGCAACCGCGGCGACCACACCAAGGGCGAGCAACACGTGTGCGGCGACGCGCGCGACCCGGCGACGCTGCGTGCTCGGCGCGCCGGGCGCCCGGACGGGCCGCCCGTCCGCCGGACCGGCCAGAGCGAGCACGAGTGCAGCCCCGACCGCGCCCGCGGCCGCCACGGTGACCACCACGGGCGCCGCCCCTGTCCCGCCGGCCCCCGTGGTGAGCCCCCATGCGGCTGCCCACGCCGCGAGCGCCGCCGGGACGAGCCGCAGGTCCGTCGTCATGCGATCCCCTGGTCGCGCACCGCGCTGAGCACCGCCGGGGCGGGCCGCAGGCCCCCGGTCACACGGTCACCAGGTCGCGCACCTTGGCGAGCATCGCCGGCCCGATGCCGGCGACCTCGTCGAGCTCGTCGACGGACGCGAACGCCCCGTTCTGCTCCCGCCACGCGATGATCCGGTCGGCGAGCGCCGGGCCGATGCCGGGGAGCGTGTCGAGCGTCGTGACGTCGGCGGTGTTGAGGTCGACGAGCCCGCTCGCCGTGGTTCCTGCCGCACCGCCGGCCTCGGCGTCCGCAGGTGCGACCGGCACCGCCTCACCGGGCGCAGGCACGCGTAGCTGCTCGCCGTCGACCAGCAGCCGGGCGAGGTTGACCGCACCGAGATCGGCACCGTCGGTCGCCCCGCCGGCCGCCTCGACGGCGTCCGCGACGCGGGCGCCGGCGGGGAGCGTGAGGAGGCCCGGCTCGTGCACCTGGCCCACGACGTCGACGACGACGCCGGGCGCGGACGGCGAAGCAGCCGGGACCGGCGCAGGGCTCGGCCCGGCGACGGCCTCCGTCGGGACGACCGCCTGGTCGGCCCCCACCGAGCCCACCTCGCCCAGCGCCTCGACGCCCCCGCGCGGCCACGCCAGGACTCCCGCGAGCCCTGCCCCCACGAGAAGCACCGCGCACACCGCAACCAGCGCCGCGCGTGGGCCGAGGGCCCAGCGCCGCCCGCCGGCCACCTCGAGCTCGGTGTCGGCGCCGCCGGGGACGTGCCCCTGCAGCGCCGCGTAGGCCACGGCGGCGTGGCGCGCGGCCGCGGTCGCCTCGCGCCGGTCGGTGAGGCGTGCCCGCAGGTCGTCCGCGAGCTCCCCGTCCGCAGCGGGACCTGGAGTGCTGTCGGGTTCGGGTCCCGCCGGCGAGCTGCCGCCGCCGTCTGCCGATCGCCCGCCGACGGCCGGCGGATCGTCGCCGTCACCGTCGTCTGCCTGCCGCGCCGCCCGCAGCCTGCCGAGCGCCGCACCGAACGGCGCGCTCTCCCAGTCCTCGCTCACGGCCGCGACGCTAGGCCGCGCCTACGCCCGGCCGGGCCGCCCCCGGAGCCGGCCGGTGCACAACCGATCCGAGCAACCCCCTGGGGACAGCGTCAGTGCGAGTGTTTGCCCAGCTCCGCCACGACGACTGCCACCGCACCGGGCCCCGCGTGCGTGCCGAGCACAGCGCTCACCGGGGTGACGACGGGCACGACGCCGAGCAGCTCCTGGAGCCGTGCGGCGGCGCTCGCCGCCCGCTCCGGCGCGCCGAGGTGGTGCACCGCGACGCCCACCCGCTCCATCCCGGTGGCGTGCTCGACGGCGAGCGCGAGCATCCGCTCGAGCGCCGCCGAGCGCGTGCGGACCCGCTGCACGAGCCGCACCTGGCCGCCGTCGATCTCGAGGATCGGCCGCACGCCGAGCGCGGTGCCGAGTGCGGCGGCGCCGGCGGACAGGCGCCCGCCGCGGCGCAGGTGGTCCAGGGAGTCGACGAGGAAGAGCGTGCGGCTGGAGGCGGCGACGGCCGCGGCCCGGGCCGCGACGTGCTCGGCGCCGGCTCCGGCGGCCGCGCACTCCGCCGCGGCCAGCGCGGCGAACCCGAGGGCCATCGCGACCGTCCGCGAGTCGACGGCCCGCACGGCGAGCATGGCTCGCTGCCCGGCGTGCGCCGCGGCCGCGACCGTCCCTGACACGTCGCCCGACAGGTGCACCGACACGATCGTCCGGGCGCCGTCCTGCGCGAGCCGCCGGTAGGCGTCGGCGAAGTCCTCGGGCGAGGGCTGCGACGTCGTCAGCCGCTGTCCCGCCGCGATGCGGTCGGCGACCTGGGCGGGCGTGACGTCGACGCCCTCGCGCAGCTCGCCGTCGGGCGTCAGCACCCGCAGCGGGACGACGACGGGGCCACCCGCGGCGCCGTCGGCCTCTCCCCCGTGGGACGGCATGCAGGCCGTGGAGTCGGTGACGACCCGGACGGCAGGACGCTCGGCGGCGTCGCCCGCGGCCGGGGCCGGGGCGGCGTGGGGCACGAGGTGGGTCAGGCGCATGGCAGTGTCACCCTACCCAGCGACGGGCGCCGCAGGCGTCGATGAAGCCCGCGCCCGAGGCCACGGTCGACGCCGTCGTCGCTACCTCGCCCGGGCAGGCGCGCTCCTGCACCGCCGTCGACGGCGAGTCGGCGTTCGAGCTGCTCCAGTGGCTCATCCGCCTGGCAACGCACGACGGCGCCGCACCCCGCGAGGGATGCGGCGCCGTCCGCGCGCCGACGGACCGAGTGTCAGCGCGTCCCGTAGCGGCGTCGGAACTTCTCGACGCGCCCGGCGGTGTCCACGACGCGCGAGGCGCCCGTCCAGAACGGGTGGCTCGCCGCCGAGATCTCGACGTCCACGAGGGGCACGGTGCTTCCGCCGCCGAGCGTGGACCGGGTCGCGAACGTCGTCCCCGTGCTCCGGTCGCGGAAGACGACGGGGCCGTACGTGGGGTGGATGCCCTTCTTCATGTCAGCGCTCCTCACGGAAGTCGACGTGCTTGCGCACGACGGGGTCGAACTTGCGGATGACCAGGCGGTCGGGGTCGTTCCGGCGGTTCTTCCGGGTCACGTAGGTGAACCCGGTGCCGGCCATCGACTTGAGCTTCACGATCGGCCTGAGCTCGTTGCGAGCCATGCACCCTCCCTTGTTGAGAACCATTCGCATCAACGCATCGGGCGTCGCAGTATTCCCGTCGCGGCATCGGGCGGATCGGTGAACCATCGGGTCATGACCGCCTCCCTCCCCGACGGCTACCGCTACGAGAAGCTCGACGCGTCCCGCGTGCGCGACGTCCTCGACCTCGACACCTGGGCCTTCCCGAACAGCGCGTCGATCGACGACTTCCCCGCCGACACCTTCCCGCTGACCTGGGAACGCGCCGTCGGCGTCGTCGCCCCCGGCGCGCGACCGGGGGCGCTCGCGGCGGTCCACGCGTCCTACCCCTTCGCCCACTTCCCCGTCCCCGGCGGCGAGATCCCCACGGCCGGACTGACGTGGGTGGGCGTGCACCCGCAGCACCGCCGCCGCGGCATCCTCACCGCGATGATGGACCACCATCTCGCCCGGTGCGCCGACCGTGGCGAGCCCGTCTCCGCGCTCTACGCCGCCGAGTACGGCATCTACGGGCGGTTCGGCTACGGGCGCGCCGCCGACGACCTGCGCCTCGAGATCCCCCGCGGCGCCGCACTCCGCGACGTCGCCGGTGCCGAGGCCCACACCGTCCGCATCGAGCACGCCTCGCGCGCGGAGCACGGCGACCTGGTCGACCGGGTCCACCGCGCGGCCGGCCGCACCCCGTCGGGCGCAGCGGGCCTCAACCGCCCAGGCTGGGCGACCCGCGAGACGCCCGAGCTGCAGGCCGCCTTCTGGGACGACTCCCCCGTCTTCCGGTACGGGAAGGAGTCGCAGCGCATCGTCATCGTCGAGCGCGACGGCGAGCCCCGCGGCTACGCACGACTGCGCCGCACGCTCGAGTGGCACCACGCCGGCCCCGGCGGCCGCGTCGAGACGGGCGAAGTCGTCACGCTCGACGCCGCAGCCGCCCGCGCGCTCTGGGGCGTGCTGCTCGACCTCGACCTGTCGAGCGTCGTCGCGCCGTTCCTCGTCCCCGTCGACGACGTCGTCACCCAGCTGCTCGTCAACCGGCGCACCGCGGTGCCGCGCGTCGCGGACAACCTGTGGGTGCGCCTGGTCGACGTCGGGGCCGCGCTCGCCGGGCGCCGCTACGCCGCGGACGTCGACGTCGTCCTCGGCGTGCGCGATCGACGCCTGCCCGGGAACGCCGGGTCGTGGCGCCTGCAGGCGGCGTCGTTCGAGGAGGCGCGGTGCGAGCGCACCGACGCCGTGCCCGACCTCGAGCTCGACGTCGGCGAGCTCGGCGCCTCCTACCTGGGCGGGGTGACGCTCGCGGCGCTCGCGGCCGCGGGCCTCGTCGTCGAGCGGACGCCGGGCGCGCTCGCGCGGGCGAGCGCGGCGTTCACCTGGCCGGTCGCGCCGGCCTGCAGCTGGGTCTTCTGAGCGTCCGTCCGGCACAGCACGACGGCGCCGCACCCCGCGCAGGGTACGGCGCCGTCGCGCGTGCGGGACCGGCCGGTCAGTCCTCGACGGGACTGGGTGACACGTGCCAGATGCGGTCCAGGTAGTCCTGCATCGAGCGGTCCGAGGAGAAGAACCCGGAGCGGGCCACATTGAGCACCGTCGAGCGGCTCCAGGCGTCCTGGTCGCGGTAGGCCGTGTCCACGCGCTCCTGCGCGTCCATGTAGGACTGGAAGTCCGCGAGCACCATGAACCGGTCCTCGTAGAGCAGGTTCGAGACGATCGGCTCGAACGTGCTGCGGTCGCCGCCCGAGAACTCGCCCGACGCGATGAGGTCGAGCGTCCGGCGCAGCGACGAGTTCTGCTCGTAGTACGACGACGGGCGGTACCCGGCCTCCTGGATCGCGCTCGCCTCCGGCTCGGTGAGGCCGAACAGGAAGAAGTTGTCGTCGCCGACGAGCTGGCGGATCTCGACGTTCGCGCCGTCGTCCGTACCCACGGTCAGGGCGCCGTTGAGCGCAAACTTCATGTTGCCCGTGCCGGACGCCTCCTTGCCGGCGAGCGAGATCTGCTCGGACAGGTCGGCGGCCGGGACGAGCGTCTCGGCCACGGTCACGTTGTAGTTGGCCGGGAACGCGACGCGCAGGGCCTGGGACACCACCGGGTCCCCGTTCACGCAGGCACCGACGTGGTTGATGAGCGCGATGATCTCCTTGGCCATCTTGTAGCCGGGGGCGGCCTTCGCGCCGAAGACGACGGTGCGGTGCACCACCGAGGCCGGGTCGAGCTCACCCGAGCGCAGGCGGTCGTACGTCGAGACGACGTGCAGCACCTTGAGGAGCTGGCGCTTGTACTCGTGCAGGCGCTTGACCATGACGTCGAGCATCGTCTCGGGGTCGATGGCGATGCCGTCACGCTTCGCGAGCAGGTCGACGAGGCGGTCCTTGTTGGCCCGCTTGACCTCGCGGAACCGGCGGCGGAACTCGGCGTCGTCAGCCAGCGGCTCCAGCTCGCGCAGGCGTTCCAGGTCGGTGACCCAGCCGTCGCCGATGGCCTCGGTGATGAGGTTCGACAGACCCGGGTTGGACAGGCGGACGAACCGGCGCGGCGTCACGCCGTTGGTGACGTTGGTGAACTTCTCGGGCCAGAACGCCGCGAAGTCCTGCAGTACCTTGTCGCGCAGCAGCTGGCTGTGCAGCTCGGCGACGCCGTTGATCTTCGAGGTGCCGACGCTGGCGAGGAACGCCATGCGCACCGCGCGCTCGGGGTGCTCGGCGATGATCGACATGCGGCGCACCAGCATCTCGTCGTTGCCCAGCCGCTCGCGCACCTGGGCGAGGAACTCCTCGTTGATCCGGTAGATGATCTCCATGTGCCGCGGCAAGAGCCGCGACATGAGCTCGACGGGCCACACCTCGAGCGCCTCGGGCAGCAGCGTGTGGCACGTGTAGGCGAAGCACTGGCGCGTGATCTCCCACGCCTCGTCCCATGTCATGCCCTTGAGGTCCACGAGGATGCGCATCAGCTCGGGGATCGCGATCACGGGGTGCGTGTCGTTGAGCTGGAACGTGATGCGCTCGGGCAGATCGTGCAGGTCGAACCCGTCCTCGAGGAGGCGCTCGAAGAAGTCGTGCAGCGACGCCGCGACGAAGAAGTACTGCTGCTGGAGGCGCAGCTCCTTGCCCTGGGGCGTCGAGTCCTCCGGGTAGAGGACCTTGGTGATGTTCTCGGCGAAGGTCTGCGAGCGGACGGCCTCGGCGTAGTCGCCGTAGTTGAAGATCTTGAGGTCGAACGCGTGCGTGGCCCGGGCGCTCCACAGGCGCAGCGTGTTGACACGGCCGTTGAGGTAGCCGGGGACCATGTAGTTGTACGGGATGGCCAGGACGGACCAGCCGGGCACCCAGGTGATCTGCTCGGCGCCGTCGACCACCGTCTTCTCGGTGTGGCCGCCGAAGGAGATCTCGACCTCCTGCTCGGGGCGGGCGATCTCCCACGGCGAGCCGTTGTCGAGCCACGAGTCGGGCTCCTCGACCTGGCGGCCGTCGACGAACGTCTGGCGGAAGATGCCGTACTCGTAGCGGATGCCGTACCCGACGGCCGGGATGTTCATGGTCGCGAGGGAGTCGATGAAGCACGCGGCCAGGCGGCCCAGGCCGCCGTTGCCCAGGCCGGGCTCGACCTCGGCGGCGCGCAGCTCGTCGAGCGAGAGGCCCAGGCTGGTCAGCGCCTCCTCCGCCACGGCCTCGAGGCCCGACGCGATGAGCGCGTTGTCGAGCTGACGGCCGAGCAGGTACTCGGCGGAGAGGTAGGCGACGCCACGACCGGGATGGCGGAACTGCTGCGTCACGGTGCGGTTCCAGCGCGACATCAGGTACGAGCGCACGGTCCGGGCAAGGGCCAGGTACTTGTCGTTCGTCGAGGCACGCTCGAGCGTCGTGCCCTGCGTGTAGGTCAGCTCACGCAGGTACTGCCGTACGAAGCCCTCGACGGTGCGCTCCGGGCTGGCGATAAGCGGGGTGGTCTCGGTCACGCCTCGACACTACAAGCCGGTTCCCCACCCGGCAGCGGATGGCACCTTCCGCGCCGGTGACCTGCGCCGAAGGTCCGCCGCGCGCGGCTCGCGCAGTCGGCCTCGCCACGCCCGCCCGGCCACGGCTCAACCCCCGGCCGCAACCGCGACGCCGTCGTCGGGCAGCCCGACGACCGCCCGTGCCCGCGAGCGCCCCGTGGCGTCCTTGGTGACGACGTAGGAGGCGTCGACATGCGGCTCGAGCGCGCTCACCTTGTCGTTCGGCGCACCCACGACGAGCTGGAAGCCGAGCCCGCGCCACGCGCCGACGGCGCGGCCCGAGAACTGGGCGTCGGCCTTGATGAGGGCTTCGTCAAGGAAGACCGGGGCGTAGCGGGGGCGCTCGGCGCCGGCGTCGCCGAGCTGGTAGCGCAGTGCGGCGCCGACGATGAACGCGACGAGCTCCTGCGACTCACCGCCGGACTTCTCGCCGATATGGTCGTACAGCGCCACGTGGGTGCCCTCGAGGTCGACCTTCTCGGCCGAAAGGCGAACGTGCCGGCGGACGTCGACGAGGTCGGCCCTGTCGGGCGCGCCGGGGCGCAGCCGGTCGATGAGGCGCGCCATGCGCGCGTACCGGGCCTCGCGCTCGGCGTCCGAGGCCTGCGCCGAGAGCAGCTCGCGCACGTCGCGAAGCTCCTTGCGGAACCGGGAGACGAGCGCGGACTGGACCGGGCGGGCGTCGATCCGCAGCCGGTGGTGGTCGTCGGCGAACGGCAGCTCGGCGAGGATCCGGTTGACGGGGTCGATGCGTTCGGTGATCTCCCGCAGGGCCCGCGAGATCGTGCGCTCGAGGTCGGTGAGGTCGTCTCCCGACATCCGCAGGAGGCTGCGCCGCCAGTCGGCCGCGAGCTCGTGGAGGCGATCGGTCTCGAGCGTGGCCAGGATGCGTTCGTAGTCGGCGTACGACTGGTCGGGGTCGGTGCCGAGGTTCGGGTCGTCCCACTGGCGCTTGAACGCCTCGAAGAGCGTCCGGAGCGCCTCACAGCCCGTGTCGACGGCGGTCGCCGCCGTGTCGCGGTCGTGTCGCAGCCGCTCGCCCGTGCGCGCGACGACGGCGTCGAACGCCGCGAGCGCCGCCTGCGGGTCGCCGAGGTCGCCGCTCGGTGCGGGCGCGTCGGCCAGCACGTCGTCGAGGTACTCGCGCTGGCGTGGGCTCACGGTGTCACCGCGGTCGTCGGCGGCGTCGAGCACGCCCTGCGCCGCGTCGACGTCGGCGCTGACCTGCTCCCACCGTGTGTGCAGCTCGCGCGCCCTTCCCTTGGCCAGCCCGAGCTCCTCGGTGAGCGCGCCCACGCGCGCGTCGAGGGCTTCAGCGCGGCTTCGCAGGTCGTCGAGCTCGGGGTTGTCGGCGCGCGCCTGCGTGATGACGTCCGCCCAGCGTGCGCACGCGGCCTGCGCGGCGTCGACGTCGACGGCGTCCCACGCCAGCTCGGTGACGACGCGCGCGGCGCCGGCCTGCTCCTCGACGGCTTCGAGGCGCAGCGCGGCACCGCGGAACGCCTCCGCCGCGACGCGCACCGCGTCGGTCGCGGCGTCGATCGCGCGCCCCAGCTCGCTCAGCCGGCGGGTGTTGGTGAACCCGAGCACGTTCGCGCGGCCCTGGCCGCCGTGGGCGCCACGCGACCCCTCGGACGTCTGGCCCGCACGGGTCAGCGCCTTGGCGTGGCGCGCGAGGTCGCCGGCCGCGTCGACGCACACGAAGGCGTAGCGCTCCGCGAGGTGCTCGCGGAGCCAGCCCTCGAACGGGCTGCGCGCGTGCTCAAGGCGGCCGGGCAGCGTCGACGGGTCCGGTCGTGTCTGGCTCGTGAGGCCCGTGGGGACGCCCTCGAAGCGCAGGCGCACGGCGGACGGCACCTCGTCGATCGCCGCCCGGAACCGCGCCAGGTGCGCGGCGTCGAGCAGCAGCGTGGTCGCGAAGCCACCCAGGGCCAGGTCGAAGGCGTCGCGCCACTGCTCGTGCTCGGTGCGCACCTCGAGAAGCTCGGCGACGAACGGAAGGTCGTCGACGGCGAGCCCCGCGGCGTGCGCGAGGGCGACGCGGGCGCGATGGAGCGGGTCGGGGACGTTGCCGCGCCGCGCGGCGAGCGAGTCACGCTCGGCCGTCAGGTCCTTCTGCGCGCGCTCGGCCGCGACCTGCGCGTCGCGGGCCCGGTCGCGCGCCTCGAACGCCGCGTGCCGGTCCTTGTGGCCGGCGAGCCGCGCTTGGGACGCGGCCGCGAGCCGCTCGAAGTCGGACTTCCCCGAGACGCTCGCCCCCAGGACCTCGAGCGCGCTGTCGAGGCGTGCGCGCTGGCGACGCACCTCGGCGAGCTGGGCCTCTGCCCGGGACAGCTCGCCCTCGGCCTGGTGCAGCCGCTCGCCGCCCGAGGCCCACAGCTGGTGCCGGATGGCGTCGAGCTCGGCCTTGCCGGCCTTGGCAGCGGCGTCGAGCTCGCGCACCCGGTCGGCCGCCGCGCGCGAGCGGCCGCGCACGTCGTCTTCGAGGCCGCGCAGCAGGACGGTGCGCCGCTCGGCCCGCCAGAGGCCCACCGGCGACGTGTCGTCGTCCGGCCGCCCGACGCCGTCGATGACGGCGAGCCGGTCACGCGCAGTGTCGACCGTTGCGCGGTGTCCCCGGATCGGGCCGAGCACCCGGACCTGCGCCTGCGCGGTGAGCATCTGCTCACGCGTGCCCGCGAGCTCGTCGAAGTGCTCGACGACGTCGTCCGCCTTGACGAGCGTCTCGGGCTCCTCGAGCACCATGGACTTGTAGAGCGCGTCGACGGTGGTGATCTGCTGGCCGGCCTGGATGCGCGCGAGGAGTCCGACCGCCTTGTCACCACCGCCCTCCGCCCCGATGCCGAGGCTCGAGTACAGCCGCGCAGCGAACTCGCGATCGGTGTCAAAGCACGTCAGCCCCAGGGCGGTGAGGCTCGGGCGCGAGAACCGCTGCTCGGCTGCCGGGACGAGATCGCGCAGGTCGAGCCAGCCGGCCACCGTCGCTCGCACCGGAGTGAGCGCGTCCATCGTCGTGGCCCCGGCGGGCACGTACCAGGCGCGCACGGCCGTCAGCTCGGTCCCCGACTGGTCGGCCCACGTCATGGCGATCGCGGTCCACGTGTCCCGGCCGTCGCCACGGAGCACACGCTCGCGCGTGCCGTCGGCAGTGCGGGACTCGTCGAGCTTGCCACGCGCGTACGAGATGACGTTGCGCTGGTCCTTGCCGCGCGGGCGCCCGACGACGCCGCCGTTGGACGCACCGTTGAACGGCGTCGTGTGCGGCATGAGCAGCGCGATGTACGCGTCCATCAGGGTGGACTTGCCCGCGCCGGAGCCGCCGGCGAGCAGCGTCGCCGTCGAGGCGAGCCGCACCCGCTGGGGACCGTCGAAGCCACCCCAGTTGACCACCTGCAGGTCCCGGGCGACCCACTGCTGCCCCGTCGAGGCGGCGGGGATGAGCCCGAAGAGGGTGTCGACCATCGTCATTCGTCGTCCTCCTCGTTCTCGGGCGCGGCATCGCCCGGCGCGGCCTCGTCGTCGGGCACCGCGGCGCTCCCGACCACGGGCCGCCCCCCGCCCCGGAGCCAGTCCGCGAGCTCCGCCAGGCGGTCGACCGGGAGCACGACCTCGACCAGCGCGGTGATGCGGTACCGGCCGAGGGTCTCCTCCACGAGGAAGCCCTCCGTGACCAGCCGCGCGATCGCGCCGCGCACCTCGCGCTGACGCGCGGCGACGTTGGTCTCGGCAGGGTCCATGTAGCTGAGCACCCACTGCTCGAGCTCCTCGGCGTCGACCCGCGCGGCGACCTCGCCCGCGCGGCTCTCCGCCTGGTGCAAGGTGCGCAGCTGGACGAGCAGCACCGTCTCGACGCGCGTGTACGGCTCGTCGCGCAGCAGGATCGGGATGTCGACCTCGCCGGTGCGGACCTGTCGCTTGTACGCGATGCCGCGGTCGCGGTCGACCACGAGCGTGACGAACACGTCGTGCAGCCGCGACTCGATGATCGTCTGGTGCTCGAGCAGCGCCTGCCATCGCTCCGGGGTGCGCTCGGCCGACAGGAAGCGGCGACGCAGCAGGTCCACGAGGACCACCCGGGCGGCGGGGTCGAGCGTCCCGGTGTCCCCGGAGAACAGCTCGGTCGGGTCGGACTCCATCGCCACGGGCGCGATGAAGCCGTCCGGTTCCATGGCGCGCGCCGGCTCGAGGTCGTCGGTCATCGGTTCCCTCCCGGGTCACCGGAGGTGGTCAGGTCATGGTGGGGCGCGAGCGTGACGCCCTCGAAGGCGAGGCGCCGTCGGCTGCCGTCGGGGCGGACGGCCTCGACGACGACGACCTCGTCCCGGTCGACGAGGCCCTCGCGTGCGCCGAGCTCGAGCAGGCCGACAAGGTCGACGGGCCGGCGTACGTGCACGTCCGCCGCCGAGAACACGGCGGCAAGGTCGTCGTCCCTTCCCGGGGCCGCCAGCATCGCGGCAAGCTCCGCGTACCGCGGACCGCCCCACGCCTGAGCGCCCTCGAGCGACGCGGCCTCGCCCTCGTCGTCCCACACGGTGAGCGGCTGCGGCCCGTCCGCCGGGCTCAGGTCGGCGAGCGTGGAGCGCAGCCGCCCGACCCCGGCCCGCGGCAGCCGGCGCAACGGGTCGACCGGCTGGGCCCGCCGCGTCGTCGGCATCCAGGCGCCGAGCGCCGCGATGACGTCGCGCAGCAGGTCGTCGACCTGCCGGTCACGTAACGGGTCGTGGTGGCGCACCTGCGTCGCGATGACCCGCGATGCCTGGCGCTGCGCGGTCAGCACGTCCGCGAAGCCCTGTTCGATGCGCTGGGTGATCGCTCCCAGCTCCGCACGCTGCTGCGCGGGAAGCCGCGCGGCGAACGGGTGCCGCAGCACGACGTCGAGCGAGCCGGCGAGCTGGTCGAGGCGCAGCGGGTCGTCCAGCAGGCTCTTGGCACCCGCGAACGCGCGACCCTCCGCCGTCGACTCCATCAGGTGCTCGGCACGCTCGAGGTAGTCGCGCAGCACCTCGCCCGTGGGACGGGCGTCCTGCCGCAGCGCGGTCACCGTCTCGCGCTGGATGGCCTTGATCGACTCGGCGACGCGGGCGAAGTCGGCCGGCAGCTCGCGCACGAGCAGCAGGACGGTCTCCGCCTCCTCGAGCAGCTGCTCGTCGTTGACCGGCTCGACGACTCCGTCGCGCTCCAGCTTCGCCCGCTCGGCCGCGCGCTGGTCGATCTCGCGCGTGAGGCGGGCGATCCGGGCGAAGACGTCCGGGTCCGCGTCGTCGGCCAGCCGCTCGACCGACTCGAGCAGCGTGAGCACGCGCGAGCGGCTCACGCGCGCACGCCCGCCGCCGGCGCGCCCAGCGATCTCGAGCGCGCCGACGGCGTGAGCGGACAGCCGGTAGGTCTCGGCGTCGTCGTCGTCCACCTGGCGCACCAGCCAGCCCGCCTCGACCCACGCCCGGCACAGCTCGCGGGCCGGGCGGTCGGGCAGCTCCTCGTACCCCGCGGCACGCAGCTGCGCGACGCCGTCGGCGACCTCCGTGTGCGCGTCCGCGACCTGCACGATCGCGCGGTCCGGCCGGAAGACGCTCGAGAGCAGCGCGACGACCAGCGGGGCGTCGCGCCTGTGCAGCAGTGCGAGCATGGGGCTGCGGAAGGCCCGCAGCGCGCCCGAGTAGGCGCCCTCGACGCGGCTCATCCAGACGGTTCAGACAACGATGTTCACGAGCTTCGGCGCGCGCACGATCACCTTGCGCACCGGCTTCCCGTCCATCGCCTTGACCACGTTCGGCTCGGCCAGGGCCGCGGCCTCGAGGTCGGCGTCGGAGATCGACGGCGGCACCTCGAGGCGCCCGCGCACCTTGCCCTGCACCTGGACCACGCACGTCACGGTGTCCTCGACCAGGTACTGCGGGTCGGCGACGGGGAACGGCTCGTGCGCCAGCGACTCGGCGTGGCCCAGCCGCTCCCACAGCTCCTCGGCCAGGTGCGGCGCGACGGGCGCGGTCATGAGCACCAGCGGCTCGATCGCCGCGCGCGGCACCGACTCCAGGCCGGTCAGGTGGTTGTTGAGCGTGATGAGCTTGGCGATCGCCGTGTTCGGGCGCATGCCCTCCATCTCGGCGGTCACGTCGGCGATGGTGCGGTGCACCGCGCGCAGCGTCTCGACGGACGGGGCGTCGTCCGACACCGTGACCTCGCCGGTCTCCTCGGACACGACGTTGCGCCACAGCCGCTGCAGGAACCGCTGCGAGCCGATGACGTCGCGCGTGTTCCACGGACGCGACAGGTCCAGCGGGCCCATCGACATCTCGTAGACGCGGAACGTGTCGGCGCCGTACGCCTCGTACATCTCGTCGGGCGTGACGACGTTCTTCAGGGACTTGCCCATCTTCCCGTACTCACGCGTGACGGGCTCGCCGTTCCAGGAGTACGCCGAGTGCCCGTCGGCAGCCGTCTCCTCGGTGACCTCGCCGGCCGGTACGGGGAACCCGCTGGCGTCGCGGAAGGCGTACGCCTGGATGTAGCCCTGGTTGAACAGCTTGCCGAACGGCTCGATCGAGGACACGAAGCCCAGGTCGTGCAGCACCTTGTGCCAGAACCGCGCGTACAGCAGGTGCAGCACCGCGTGCTCGACGCCGCCGACGTACAGGTCCACACCGCCCGCAGGGCCCGACGTCGGGTTGTGGCGCGGCCCCAGCCAGTACTCGTCGAGCTTGCGGTCGACGGCGTCGTGCGTGTCGGCCGGGTCCAGGTAGCGCAGGTAGTACCAGCACGACCCTGCCCAGTTGGGCATCGTGTTGGTGTCGCGGCGGTACTGCTGGGGCCCGTCGCCCAGGTCCAGGGTCACGTTGACCCAGTCGGCGTTGCGGCCCAGCGGGGCCTCGGGCGCGGAGTCGTTGTCCTCCGGGTCGAACGTGCGCGGCGCGTAGTCCGGCACGTCCGGCAGGTCGACGGGCAGCAGCGACTCGGGCAGCGCGATGGGGCGGTCCTGCTCGTCCCACACGATCGGGAACGGCTCGCCCCAGTACCGCTGGCGGCTGAACAGCCAGTCGCGCAGGCGGTACGTCGTCGTGCCTTCGCCGACGTTGTGCTCCTCCAGCCAGGCGATGGCCCGGGCCTTGGCGTCGGCGACGCCCAGGCCGTTGAGCACCAGGTCGCCGGCCGGGATGTCGCCGGCGTCGGGCGCCGGAGAGTTGATCGCGACGCCGTCGCCCGTCCAGGCGCCCTCGAAGCCCTCAGGCAGCCCGCCCTCCGGCGCGACTGTGTAGATCACCGGCAGGTCGAACGTCTGCGCGAACGCGAAGTCGCGCTCGTCGCCGCCCGGCACGGCCATGATCGCGCCGGTGCCGTAGCCCATGAGCACGTAGTCGGCGGTGAACACCGGGATCAGCATGCCGGTCAGCGGGTTGACGGCCACATGCCCCGTGAACACGCCGGTCTTCTTGCCGGCGTCCGCCTGGCGCTCGACGGCGGTCTTCGCCGCCGCCATCCTGCGGTACTCCGCGACGGCCTCGATGGGCGTCGCGTGCCCGCCCGTCCAGGTGCTCCGGGTGCCGTCGGGCCAGGCTGCGGGCACCTCGTCGAGCAGCGGGTGCTCCGGGGACACGACCATGAAGGTCGCACCGAACAGCGTGTCGGGGCGCGTGGTGAAGACCTCGACGGACCCCCCGGCGCCGGCCGCGTCGTAGTCGGACGTGCCGACGACGTCGAACCGCACGCTCGCGCCCGTGGACCGGCCGATCCAGTTGCGCTGCATCGACTTGACCTTCTCGGGCCAGTCGATCAGCGCGAGGTCGTCGGTCAGGCGGTCCGCGTAGGCGGTGATGCGCATCTTCCACTGGCGCAGCGCCTTGGTGAACACCGGGAAGTTGCCGCGCTCCGAGCGGCCGTCCGCGGTGACCTCCTCGTTCGCCAGCACGGTGCCCAGGCCGGGGGCCCAGTTGACGGGCGACTCGTCGACGTAGGCCAGGCGCTGGGCGTCGACGACGTCGCGCTGCTCGGCCGCGCTCAGGTCGCTCCAGGCGGTGCCGGCCGGGTAGCCGGGGACGGCGCGGGTGCCCGTCGCCAGCTCCTCGCGCAGCTCGGCGATGCGGCGCGCACGGCCGCGGCCGCCGTCGGGCCGGACGGCGTCGGCGTCGTACCAGGCGTCGAAGATCTGCAGGAAGATCCACTGCGTCCAGCGCACGTACTCGGGGTCGATCGTGGCGAACGAGCGGCGCGGGTCGTGCGCCAGGCCCATGCGGCGCAGCTGGCGCTTCATCGTGGCGATGTTCGCCTCGGTCGTGACGCGCGGGTGCTGGCCGGTCTGCACGGCGTACTGCTCGGCGGGCAGGCCGAACGCGTCGTAGCCCAGCGCGTGCAGCACGTTGTCGCCCTGCATGCGGCGGAAGCGGCCGACGACGTCGGTGGCGATGTACCCCAGCGGGTGACCCACGTGCAGGCCCGCGCCCGAGGGGTACGGGAACATGTCCATGATGAAGTACGGGTTGCCCGTCGCGGCGGCGCCGCCCGGGCCCTTGAGCTCACCCGTGGGGTTCGCGGCGTAGAACGTGCCGCGCTCCTCCCAGCGGTCCTGCCAGCGCACCTCGATGTCCTGCGCGAGCGCGGGCGTGTATCGGAAGGAGGGCTCGCGCGGGGCGTCGGGAACCGGGGTGGCCTGGGCGGCGTCGGACGTGCTCACGGCTCGCCATCCTAGTGCGGCACGCGGATCGGCTCCGGTCCTTTGTCCGGCGGCACGGCCCGCTGCCGCTCAAGTCGTCGCCTGAGATGCCGGGCCCGCCGCACGGTTCGACGGTTTGAGTGCGGTTCGTGGAATCCATCCCACGAACCGCACCCGGATCCACGAACCGAGCGGGCCGACGACGTCAGCGGCGGTCGAGCCAGTGCTCGGCCGCCGGGAGCAGCGCCTCGAGCTCCGCGAAGAGCGAGTCGGGCAGGTCCGCCGTCGCCGCGGCGACGTTCGGGGCGACGCGCACCGCCGACGACATCCCGATGACCGTCGTGGCGAACCGCGGGTCCCGCGTCGAGAACCGCACCGCGGCGACGTCGAGCGTCGTGCCGTACCGGCGGCACACCGTCCGCATCGCCTCGATCGCGTCGAGCACCGCGGTCGGCGCCGGCCCGTACCCGTACTTGCCCGGCACGCGCACCGGGTCGGTGAGCGCGCCACCGCCCAGCACGGCCGCGTTGATGAGCCCGGCACCGTCGGCCTCGGCACGGGCGAGCAGGTCGCCGGCGCTGCGGTCCGCGAGGGTCCACCGGTTGTGCACCAGCAGCAGCTCGAACACGCCCAGGTCCCAGTAGCGCGACGTGACGCGCGTGTCGCCGCCCGCCAGGCCGATGTGCCCCACCTCGCCACGCTCCCGCGCCGCCACGAGCTGCTCGACGGCGCCACCGGGCGCCGTCATGGCGTCGAAGTCGTGGAACTCCGGGTCGTGCAGGTGCACCACGGGCAGCGGCTGGATGCCCAGCCGCTCGCTGGACTCCGCCAGGGATCGGCGCACCCGCTCGCCCGAGTAGTCGGACCCGAACGGGTCGACCTTGGTGATGACGAGCGTGCGCTCGGGCAGGGTGCCGTAGGCCCGCAGCGCCTTGCCGATGCGCACCTCGCTGGCCCCGGCGCTGTATCCGTTGGAGGTGTCGATCGTCCGGATCCCGGCGTCGAGCGCGGCGCCCACCAGATCGATGGCGTCGCGCTCGGGCACGTCGTTGCCGAACAGGGCGGGCATGGACCCGAGCGGGCCTCCGCCGAGCGTCACGGACGTCACAAGGAGTCCGGTGGAGCCGAGCGGGGCGAGTGGCAGCGTCGTCACGGCGACGATGCTATGCGCTGCGCACGAAGCGCGACGCGCCCCCACGCTCACACCTGGAGTACGTGCAGCACCCGCTGCCGCCCGAACGCCAGCACCAGCCCCAGCCCGAGCGCGGTCAGCACGACGCCGGTCCACGCCGGCGCGAGGTACCCCCACCCCGCGGCGATGACGAGCCCACCAAAGAAGGCCCCGGAAGCGTTGCCCACGTTGAGCGCCGAGTGACACAGCGCCGCCCCGAGCGACTGCGCGTGCGGCGACAGGTCCATGAGCCGCGTCTGCATGGACAGCCCCAGCACCTGCGAGGTCACGCCCAGCAGGAACAGTGCCGCGATCGCGGGCACCACCCAGTGCCCGACGAGCGCGAACAGCAGCAGTGCCGCACCCGTGGCCACGAACCCGCCGATCATGGTCCCGAGCACGTTCCGGTCGGCCAGGCGCCCGCCGAGCAGCGTGCCCACCGTCATGCCGACGCCGAACACCGCGAGCACCCAAGGCACGTGCCGCGGGTCGAGCCCGGCGACCTTCGTCATGGTCGGCGCCACGTAGGAGTACACGGCGAACATCCCGCCGAACCCGACCGCCCCGCTGAGGAACCCGATCCACAGCGGCCCGTTGCGCAGCGACCGCACCTCCCGCGCCACGGAGGAGTCCACGGGCCCGTCGTGCGGCACGAAGGCCACCAGCCCGGCGAGGGTTGCCGCCCCGAGCACGCCGATGAGCAGGAACGCGATCCGCCACCCGAGCTGCTGCCCCACGAACGTCGACAGCGGCACGCCGACGACGTTGGCGACGGTCAGGCCGGTCATCATCATCGACACCGCGTGCCCGCGCTTGCCCGGCCCGGCCACCGCGGCACCGACCGCCGCCCCGACACCGAAGAACGCGCCGTGCGGGAGCCCGGCGAGGAACCGCCCGGCGACGAGCAGCCCGATGGTCGGCGCGGCCGCGGAGACGAGGTTCGCCAGCGCGTAGGCGCCCATGAGCACCAGGAGCAGCCGCTTCCGGCTCATCCGGGCGGCCGCGACGGTCAGCAGCGGGGCGCCGACGACGACGCCGAGCGCGTACGCGGTGATCGCCTGCCCGGCCACGGGGTCGCTCACCGAGAGGTCGGCACCGATCTGCGGCAGCAGGCCCATCGTGGCGAACTCGGTGGTGCCGATGGTGAAGCCGCCCAGGGAGAGCGCGAACAGGGCGGCACCGACGTACGGCCTCCGGGTCGTGGACAAGCGGACCGTCTGGGTCGTGGACAAGCGGGCCCTCCGGCCTGAGGTCTCGAATCGATTCGGGACCGCAGCCTACGCCCTCGTCACCCACACCCTCGAAGCCAGCCGCCCCTCGACCTCCGCAGCCGCCCGGCCGCCGTCGTGCGACCACGCGAGCGCGACGGCGTCCCGCCGCGGCAGCAGCGCGGTGACCGTCACGGCGACGTCGAGCGCGATCCCGAGCCCAGCCAGGAGCCGCAGGTCCCCGGCGTCGGCGTCGGAGATCCGGGCGACCACGCCGGACTCCCCGGCCGCGAGCTCCGCGAGCGGCACGGCGTCGGGCCGCACGACACGGCCGTCCGCGGCGGGGATCGGGTCGCCGTGCGGGTCCCGTGCCGGATGTCCGAGCAGCGCGTCGAGGCGCTCCACGAGGCGGTCCGAGACGGCGTGCTCGAGGTGCTCGGCCTCGTCGTGCACCTCGTCCCACGCGTAGCCGAGCTGCTGGACGAGCCACGTCTCCAGGAGCCGGTGGCGTCGCACCATGACGAGGGCGTACGCGCGCCCGCGCTCGGTGAGCCCGACGCCGCGGTACGGCTCGTGGGCCAGGAGCCCCTGCTCGGAGAGGCGCTGCACCGTCTCGGAAACGGTCGACGGCCCGACGCCGAGCCGGTCGGCGAGCTGCCCCGTGGAGACCTTGGTGCCCTCGGACGCCCACTCGAGCGCCGACCAGACGGCTTTGAGGTAGTCCTGGGCGACGGGGGTGAGTTCCGCGGGGTCCACTCCCGGAGCCTACGGCTGCGGAGTCGGGCTCGGCGTCGGGGTCGCGACCCCGTCGTGCGGAAGCCCCAGCCCCTCGACGACCGGCTCGGGCCGCGGCGGGACGGGCTGCCACGGGCTCACCTTGGCCGTCGCGTCGGGGAAGACCTCGACCAGCTTCCAGGCGGTGAACCGGTGCTCGACGGGGTCGAAGCGCAGCAGCGTCATCTCCGCGATCCCGTGCAGCGGCCCGACGGTCGGCTGGCCGGACTTGGCGCCGGCCGTCGACCCGTTGACGTACCGGATGCCCTGACCCTTCGCGAACGGGTCGTGCCGCTTGTGCGTGTGGCCCGAGACCTGGAACGGGACACAGCCGGACTCGAGCGGCCGGTCGCCGACGGCGGGCGTGTGGATGAGGAGCAGGTCCACGTCCCCGGCCTCGCACGCGGTCTCCGCCAGACGCTCGGAGACCTCGTTGGCCGTCTCGCCCCGCGACGACGTCCCGCCGCCGACCCGGGTCTCGTTGGGGTCGCGGTCGCCGAGGATGTGCACGCCGTCCAGCTCGATGACGCTCCCGTCGAGCACCTTGATGCCGTGGGACTTCTCGGCCGCGACGATGAGCGCCGAGTCGTGGTTCCCGTCCGAGACGGCCATCTCGACGCCCTTGGGCCGGGCCGTCGCGAACGAGTCGATGCACACCTTCTCGACGGCGGTGCCGTTCACGGTGGTGTCGCCGGCGTCGAGCATGACGTCGGCGTGACTGCGCTCGGCGATGTCGCGGATGAGCGGCGTCATGCTCATGTTGCAGTGCAGGTCAGAGACGACGAGCAACGTCACGGGGGCCGTCTCGGACGACTTCGCCCCGGCACCCGCACCTGCCGCCGCGGACGGTGACCCCGATGGCGTCCCGTCCGGCGACGGACTGGGAGTGCCGTCGTGGATGCCGGCCGTCCCCTGGGAGGCCGCGGCGGCAGCGAGCCGCGCGTCGATCGCCGCCTCCTTGTCCCATGCCGCCTGGAGGGAGGTCCGGGCGTCCGCGTAGAAGTCCTCGTTCTGCCGGTAGATGCCGACGAGCTGCGCGCCGTAGGTGTCGATGACGCCGGCGAGCCGGCCGGTGAGGCGCGCGCCCTCGAGCGCGGTCCCGGCGAACACCGGTGACGTGGGCGCCTCCTTCTCGGGCCTCTCGACGACGTCGGAGGTGATGCCACCGACGAGCACGAGCACCACCACGCCCGCGGTGATGCCCCAGGTGCGCGGCGCGACCACCGCCGTCAGCTCACGCCGCCGCGGCCCGCCCAGCAGGAACCAGACACCGGCCCCGACGAGCGTGACCGCCACGATGGCGATGACCGTGCGGCGCACCGCGTCCAGCACGAGAGCGTGGGTGACGGCCGCGATGGCGACCTGCGGGCTGCCGAAGAACTGCAGGTACGAGTGCAGGTCGCCGCTCAGCCCCGCGAGCGTCGTGGCCTGGCTGATCTCGGTGAGGTCCGCGGGGATCTCCTTGATCGTCACGTCGACGCCCAGCGGGCGGACCGGCGAGTCGATCTTGAGGGTGCCGAGCGGGCCGAAGTCCGCGGTGACCTCGCTGTCGGTGGTCACCTCGTAGCGCGCCTCGTGCGGGCCGAGGGACAGGTCTGCGGACGCCGTCGTGACGCCGAAGACCACGCACGCGAGAAATGCCCCCGTGCACACGAGGGTCCAGCGGACCCAGCGGGGCGGCGTGCGGCGAGACACGTTGTTCATCGCTCCCCACCTTCGCCGACCGGCAGGGTGGACGCCAACCGTGTGGTGGCGCGCTGTGCTCGGTCCTGGCGCGCAGGATGGTGCCGTGCGCAGATTCCGGCTCGAGTCGCGCTGGCACATCCCCGCCGACGTCGACGCCGTCTGGGACGAGCTCGCCGACCCGGCGTTCACGTGGCCGCGCTGGTGGCCGCACCTGGTCGCCGAGGAGGTGGCGTCCTCGGGCGGGCGGACCGCCGAGCGCTGGTCGCGCGTGCGGGTGCGCGTGCGCAGCCCGCTCGGCTGGTCGCTGCGGTTCGGGCTGGTGCTCGAGTCCAGGACCGAGCCGTCGCCGGGCCGGCCGGTGGTCCCGGGGCGGGCTCTGATGCGCGCGTCGGGCGACCTCGTGGGCACGGCCGACGTCCGTGTCATGGCCGTCCCGGGCGGGACTCTGGTGACGCTGACGTGGGTGGTCGCGCTCGCCCGCTCCGACGCCGTCGGCCGGCTGCTGCGCCTGCTGCCGCGCCGGGCGCTGACGGCCGCGCACGCGGCCGTCATGCGCTCTGGCGAGCGTGGCCTGGCGGCCTGGCTCAGCCGCTCTTCCGGCGAGTCTTCTTCGCTTCCTCCACGCTCTTCCTGAGGGCCTCCATGAGGTCGATGACCTCGGCGCCCTCGCCCTCGGCCGCCTCGCCGAAGGTCTCGGCGCTGCTGACCGCCTCGCCCTTCTCGATCTTGGCCTCGATGAGCTTGCGCAGCTGGGCCTGGTACTCGTCCTCGAACTGGTCGGGGGCGAAGTCGGCCTCGAAGCTCGTGACGAGCTGCTGCGACATCGCCAGCTCCTTGCTGGAGACCTTGACCGTCTCCTCCAGCGACGGGAACTCGGCCTCGCGCACCTCGTCCGACCACAGCAAGGTCTGCAGCACCAGCACGTCGCCGCGCACGCGGAGCGCGGCGAGGCGTGTGCGCTGCCGCAGCGCGAACTTCACGACGGCGATGCGGTCGGACTCCTCGAGGGTGCGGCGCAGCAGCACGTACGCCTTGGTCGACTTCGAGTCGGGCTCCAGGTAGTAGGTGCGGTCGAGCATGATCGGGTCGATCTGGTCCGACGGCACGAACTCCACGACCTCGATCTCGCGGTCACGCTCGGCGGGCAGGTCGGCGAGGTCGTCCTTCGTGAGCACGACGGTGTGCTCGCCGTCGTCGTACGCCTTGTCGATGTGCTCGTACGGCACCGTCTTGCCGTCGATCTCGCACACGCGCTGGTAACGGATGCGCCCGCCGTCGGCGTCGTGCACCTGGTGCAGGGGCACGTCGTGGTCCTCGGTCGCGCTGTACAGCTTGATGGGGACGTTCACGAGACCGAACGTCACCGCGCCCTTCCAGATGGCCCGCATCCGTCCATGGTCACCCGGGCCGCGAACCCGCGCTCGGGCAGCGCTACTTGCCTCCGAACGGCTGGTAGGCCGCGTCCGTGACGTCGACCGTGCGCATGAACGCCTCGAGCATCTCCTCCGGGCGCAGCCGCGTGTCGTTGTGGACGACCAGGTCGGGGTCGACGGCGATGGCCTTGACCTCGTCGTGGATGCGCTCCATCGAGCTGTCGAGCGACCATGCGACGTCGGCAGCGAGCTTGAGCGAGTCGGTCAGGTGCCGGGGGACCGCCTGGCCGTACTTGTAGTAGATCTTGTGCTCGAGGCTCGCCCAGAAGTCCATCGCGATGGTGCGCAGCTGGATCTCGACGATCACGTCCTCGACCCGGTCGGACAGGTACACCGGGATCCGCACGATGAGGTGCAGCGACTTGTAGCCGTTCGCCTTCGGGTGCGCGATGTAGTCGCGCTCCTCGACGACGGTGAGGTCGTTCTGGGCCACCAGCATGTCGCGGACGCGGTAGATGTCGGAGACGAAGCTGCAGGTCACGCGTACCCCCGCGACGTCGAACATCTCGCCGCGGATGCCCGCGAGCGTGAGCGGGATGTTCTTGCGCTGCGCCTTGGCGAGGATCGACTCGAACGACTTCAGGCGCGAGCCCGCGTGCTCGATCGGGTTGTAGTCGTGGATGTGCCGGAACTCGTCGCGCAGGATCGAGATCTTGGTCATGACCTCGTCGATGCCGAACTTGTAGCTGAGCATCATGCGGCGCAGGTCATGCATGAGCCGGCGCACCTGGGCCGGCTCGACGGACCAGGCAGGTGGCAGGGCGACCGGATGTGTCACGCCTTCACCGTAGGCCGCCGCTCTGGAAAGAGCGCGTGCGACTCCCTGTGAGGTGCGTCCCGAGCGGCCGCTCGGCGAGCATGGGGCCTGTGGAGCATTTCCCGGTGGGACGACGTCGCACCCGGCTGGCACGGCGGCACCTCCTCGCGGCCGGCACGGCGACGAGCGTCGAGCAGGTCAACCGGGCGCTCGTGTGCCTGCACGCCACCGACCCGGCGACCGTCTACCTGTCGGCGTGTGCGCGCCTGCCCGGCTTCACGACGGACCAGCTCGACCGGGCGCTCTACGTCGAGCGCACCCTCGTGAAGCATCTGGCCATGCGCCGCACCCTATTTTTGGTCGACCGCGAGGACCTGCCCGACGTCCAGGCGGCCGCGAGCGACCGGGTCGCCGGGGCCGAGGCCCGCAAGATGATCAGGATGGTCGAGGCCGACGGGATCGCCGCCGACGGCGCCGCATGGCTTCGCCGGGCGGAGGCGGCGGTGCTCGCGGCGCTGGCCGACGGCCGGCAGGCCGCGTCGACCGAGCTCAAGGCCGAGCTGCCGATCCTCCAGGGCACGGTGCGCTACGGCGCCGGCCGCTGGTCCGCGGACCTGGCGATCGCACCCCGGGTCCTCACCATCCTGTCGGCCCAGGGCCGCGTCGTCCGCGCGACCAACCGTGGCGACTGGGCGACCTCCCGCCCGCGCTGGGCCACCGCGGAGTCCTGGCTCGGGTCGCCCGTGCCGGCGGCCGAGCCTGCGCTCGCGCACCGGCGGATGGTCGAGCGCTGGCTGCGCCGGTTCGGCCCGGGCACCGCCGACGACCTGCGCTGGTGGCTGGGATCGACGGTCACCGCCGTCCGGCGCTCGCTGGCCGACCTCGGCGCGGTCGAGGTCGGCATGGACGGGCGCACCGGCTACGTCCTGCCCGACGACGTCGAGAGCCCCGATGACGCGCCGCCCGAGCCGTGGGTCGCGCTGCTCCCCGCCCTCGACCCGAGCCCGATGGGCTGGACGGACCGCGACTGGTATGTCGGCGAGCACGGACGGCTCGTCTACGACAGCGCCGGCAACGCCGGGCCGACGGTCTGGTCCGACGGACGGATCGTCGGCGGATGGTGGCAGGACCCGGAGGGCGCCGTCGTCGTCAGGCTGCTGGACGACGTCGGCCGGGAGGCCGCGGTCGCGATCGACGCCGTCGCGGAGCGGCTCACGGCCTGGCTCGACGGACGGGTGGTGCTCCCCCGGTTCCCGTCGCCGCTGGCCAGGCTCGCGGCCGGCTGACCGGCCCCGGCTGCGGGTCCGGCCGGAGCGCACGACGATGGCACGGTGGCCGCCCCGCAGACCGTGACCGTCGACGGGCACCGGATCCAGCTCACCAACCTGGACAAGGTGCTCTACCCCGCCACGGGCACCACCAAGGGCGAGGTGCTCGACTACCTCGCCCGGATCGCGCCCGTGCTCGTCCCGCACGCGCGCCATCGCCCGGCGACGCGCAAGCGCTGGCCGAACGGCGTCGACGGGCAGGTGTTCTTCCAGAAGAACGCCGAGTCCTCCACGCCGTCGTGGGTGCGCACCCGCCGCATCCAGCACAAGAGCTCGACGAACGACTACGTGCTGGTCGACGACCTCGCCACGCTGACCTGGCTGGGCCAGACGGCGACGCTCGAGATCCACGTGCCGCAGTGGCAGTTCGGCCGCACGGGCGCGCACCTGCCGCCGGACCGCCTGGTGCTCGACCTCGACCCCGGCGAGGGTGCGGGACTGCCCGAGTGCGCGGAGGTCGCGCGGCTCGCCCGGGCGATCCTCCAGGGCATGGGCCTGGACCCGCTCCCCGTCACGAGCGGCTCCAAGGGCATCCACCTGTACGCCGCGCTCGACGCCGACACCGACGAAGGCAAGCCCGCCACCGCGGACCAGATCTCCACGGTCGCGCACGAGCTCGCGCTCTACCTCGAGGCCGAGCACCCCGACCTCGTGGTCAGCGACATGAAGAAGTCGCTGCGTGGCGGCAAGGTGCTGGTCGACTGGTCGCAGAACAACGGCAACAAGACCACGATCGCGCCCTACTCCCTCCGTGGCCGCGAGCACCCCATGGTCGCTGCCCCGCGCACGTGGGACGAGCTCGAGGACCCAGACCTGCGGCACCTCGGCTTCCAGGAGGTGCTGGAGCGCGTCGACCGTGACGGCGACCTGCTCGAAGGCCTCGCGGCCGGGCACCTGTCGCAGCTCGAGCCCACGCCGGCCCACCTGGCCCGGCTCGAGCGCCTGCAGACGTACAACGCCAAGCGCGACCCGGCCAAGACCCCAGAGCCTTTCGACGCCGGTTCCCCGGCGGCCGAGACCACCGCCGCCCCCACCTTCGTGATCCAGGAGCACCACGCCCGCCGCCTGCACTGGGACTTCCGCCTGGAGCACGAGGGCGTGCTGGTCAGCTGGGCGCTGCCCAAGGGCGAGCCCACCGACCCGAGCCAGAACCACCTCGCGGTGCAGACCGAGGACCACCCCATGGCGTACGGCGCCTTCGAGGGCACCATCCCCCCGGGCGAGTACGGCGGCGGCGAGGTGACCATCTGGGACGAGGGCACCTACGAGGAGGAGAAGTGGCGCGACGGCAAGGAGGTCATCGTCACCCTCCGCAGCGAGCGCCGCGGCTCGCGCCGCCTGGCGCTCATCCGCACGGGCCGCGGGGACGACGAGAACTCCTGGCTGATCCACCGCACCAAGGCGCAGCCCGACGACGCCGCCGCCTCCGCCGCGGACGCCCCGGCCGCCGAGGGCACCGCCGACGCGACGGAGGCGGAGGCGGCGGAGGCGGCGGCAACGGAGCCGGCGGAGGCCCCGGGCGTCACCGTGTCCCTGACCCCGATGCTGGCCTCGGCCGCGGACCCGGCCGAGATCCGCGCCCTGGAGGCCGACGGCCAGGCAGCGGACCACGAGTGGGCCTTCGAGATGAAATGGGACGGCTACCGGGCGCTCGCGGTTGTCGAACCGGGGCCGGACGGCACCCCGACGGCCCGCCTGCTGTCCCGCAAGGGCCAGGACCTGACGCGCACCTACCCGGAGCTGAGCCCCCTCGCGGCCCAGGTGCGCGGCGACCTTCCCGTCGTCCTGGACGCCGAGGTCGTCGCCCTCGACGGCAGCGGCCGACCTGACTTTCGCCGGCTTCAGCAGCACGCCGGCCCGGTGGACCTCATGGTGTTCGACATCCTCCAGGCCGGGGCCCGGTCGCTGCTGCACGCGCCCTACGACGAGCGCCGGGCCGCGCTCGAGGACGTGCTGGACGCGCAGCGCCCCATGCACGTCCCCCCGGCGTTCGACGGCGACCTCGACGCCGCGCTCGCCACGTCGCGGCGGCTCCGGCTCGAGGGCGTCATGGCCAAGCGCCGCGAGTCCACCTACCAGCCCGGCCGGCGCTCCCGGCAGTGGCTCAAGCTCAAGCACACGCGCGCCCAGGAGGTCGTCGTCGTCGGCTGGCGGCCGCTGCATGCGGGCGAGCAGCGCGAGGACCCTCGGTATGCGGGCGCGCTGCTGCTGGCGGTGCCCGTGGCCTCGACCGGGTCGAGCGACGGAGGGCTGCGCTACGCGGGCAAGGTCGGCACCGGCTTCACCGACGCCGAGCGCAAGGACATCGCCGCGCGTCTCACGGCACTCGAGCGCAAGACACCCCCGCTCGACGGCGTCCCCCGCCTCGACGCCGCCCACGCCCGCTGGGCCACGCCGAGCCTCGTGGGCGAGGTCGAGTACGCCGAGTGGACCGCCGACCCGACCGACGACCCCGACGCGCGCCTCCGCGCTGCGCGCTGGAAGGGCTGGCGGCCGGACAAGGATCCTGGCGACGTCAACATCGAGACGTGAGCACGCCGGCCCGCCCGCCCTTGACCGGCGCTCTCCCGACGCCGGCAGGATGACGCGCCTCGCCGCGGCCGTCCGCGCCGCGCTCGTCGTCGCGACGCTCGGCTTCCTCCTGCTGGGCGGCTGCACGCGCGCCCCGGCCGTGGATCCCTCGCCGAGCCCGTCGCCCACCGCGGCCGCACCGGGCACGCCCGTGCTCGCGCCGGACGGGACGTGGCGGGTCGTCCTCGCCGCCGGCCCCGTGAGCCTCCAGGTCGCTGCTGCTGCGGCACGGCTCGACGACGGTTCCTCCCCCGTCGAGGCGACGCCCGAGTCCGACGGCGTCGCCGCCCTGACCGTCGACCCGGACGGGCTGTCGCGCGACGTCCCGGTCGTGCTCACGCTCGACCCGCCCGGCAGCCTCGAGGCCGCGGGGGACGGCGGCGTGAGCGTGCTAGACGCCGCGGGCACCGTCGTCGGCGGCATCCCCGCACCGGGAGCCGATGTGACTCTCGCGGTGACCGACGCGACCCACGCCGCACTCACGGTCCCGGAGCCGGCCGACGCCGCGGCGAGAGCGACGCCGGTCGCGCTCACCCTCGGCACGCACGGCCTCGTCTCGGCCACGTGGGGCGACCGCGAGGGCGGCCGCTCCCTCGCCGTCGATCCCACGCGGTGGGCGCGCCGGTCGGGTGCCGCGGGCTGGGCGCTGGTCTGGGCCGAGGTGGTCGCCGCCCACCCCGACGCCGGCACCGCCGGCATGCACGACCAGCTGGTGTGCCACGGGATCGGCGCGCCGGACAAGGCGACGTGGAACCTCGAGCCGTGGCGCCCCGACGTCGGGCTGGCCGCGGTGCTGGCCGCCCGCTGCAACCCGACGTGAGGCGCCACGCCCGACGTCACCCGGCCAGCTGCGCCACCTCCTGGTTCGTCAGCGCACGGTCGAACAGACGCACGTCGTCGACGGCGCCGTGCAGGAAGTCGACCGGGTTGTGCTCCCACTGCGCGCGCCCCACGGTGACCGTGCCGGTGGTGGCGGGCGTGTCGAACGTCGTCCCCTGGGCGACGCGCACGCCGTCCAGGTAGAGCGCGATGGTGCCCGCCTGGGCGTCCCGGACGCCGGTGACGTGGTGCCACTCGCCGGCGTTCGTCGGCGTGGGCGCGATGGCCCGCGGCCCGCCCGGGTAGCTGAACGCCCACCCGTTCGCGACCCCGCTGTACTGCAGGAAGAACGCGCTCTGGCCGTCCATGCCGTCGGCGCCGAGCGCGGTCGCGTACCCGCCGCTGCCCGGCTTGGCGTCGAGGCGCACCCATGCCGCCACGGAGTAGCTGCCGGTCGTGTCGAGCGACGGCACGGATGCCGTCGCGTGGTCGTCGACGCCGTCGGTGAGCAGGGCCTGACCGTCGTGGCCCGCACCGAGCGTGGCGCCGCCGCGCAGCGTCGCCCCGCTCGCGCCGACGCCGTCGGGGCTCACGCCGCCGTCGGCGGTGTCGAAGGCCCAGGACGCGATGCCGCCGAGGCCCGGCGTCCCGGGCGGCACCGGCTGACCCGACCCGGCCGCGATGACCGCCTCGTTCGCCCTGCGCACTGCGGCGGCATCCATCTTGAGCACACGCCGGTCGTAGGTCCAGAACCCGTTGACCTCGCCCTCGACGTCGGTGAGCTGCGTGTAGATCGAGCCCGAGAGCTTCTGGCGGGCCAGGCCCACCAGGTGCGCGGTATTTCCCACGTAGGCGTCCGTGAGGGCCTGCGACGTCGCGACCTCGCCGTACGGGTTGACGGACCCGCCGGGCCACACGTGACCGAGCACGCTCAGCGAGAAGCCGCCGTGCTCACCGTCGATCGCGGCGCGGGTGGCGTCGGGCGTCGGCGAGGCGGGGCCGGTGTACTGGTGCCAGTCGATGATGTCTCCGGCACCGGCGTCGCCGAGCGACTGGCAGCAGTTCTGGCCGCTGTGGGTGTTGACCAGGCGGCTCGGGTCGAGCGCCTTCACCTCCTGCGCGACCCGGCGGGTGGCCGCGAGGTCCCACTCGCTCCAGCCCTCGTTGAACGGGATCCACCCGATGATCGACGTCACCGAGCGGTGCTGCTCGACCATCGCCTGCAGCTCGTCCTCCCACTCGTCCGTCACCGCCGGGGCGGTCGCCTGGGCGTTGCGGCTGGTGAACGCGGACGGCATGTCCTGCCACACCAGCATGCCGATCTGGTCGGCGTGGTAGTACCAGCGGGCGGGCTCCACCTTGATGTGCTTGCGGATGGTGTTGAAGCCCAGGTCCTTGGTCTGCTGGATGTCCCACGCCAGCGCCTCGTCCGTCGGGGCCGTGTAGATGCCGTCGGGCCAGAAGCCCTGGTCGAGCGTGGAGAGCAGGAACGTCCGCTCGCCGCTGAGGACGATGCGGTTGGCGCCGCCGATCTGCTTCACGCCGATCGAGCGCACGCCGGCGTACGAGCTGATCGCGTCGAGCGAGCCCTTGTCGGACACCTTGACGTCGAGGTCATAGAGGTACGGGTCGTCGGGCGACCAGCGGTGCGCGCGGTCGATCGTCAGGGTGAGCGGCGCCTCGGGACGGCCGTTGGCGTGAGCGACCTCCTCGCCGCCCTTGTCGAGCACCGTGACGGTGACGCGCGTGTCGGCCGAGGCCCCGGCGGTGTGCGCCACGACCTGCAGGGCGTCGGCGCCCGCGCCCGCCGCGCCGCGGTCGCCCGCGACGTCGCCCAGCACGGGCGTGATGTCGAGCGCCGTGGCGTGCGCACGGGCCACCGGCTCGAGCCACACCGTCTGCCAGATGCCCGACGAGGCGGTGTAGAAGATGCCGCCCGGCGAGCTCGACTGCTTGCCCTTCGGGGTCAGGCCTGTCGTGTCGCTGACCCGTACCACCAGGTCGTTGGCGCCCGGCTTCAGCGCCGAGGTGATGTCTGCCGAGAACGCGTCGTAGCCGCCCAGGTGCCGGGTCACGACGGTTCCGTTGACGATCACGGTGGCGTCGAAGTCGACCGCGCCGAAGTTGAGCATCAGCCGCTGCTTCCCGGTGCCTTCGCCGATGTGCCATGCGGCGGGGACGGTGAACGTGCGGTGGTACGCGACGTGGTCCTCGTGCCGGCCGATGCCGGACAACCTCGACTCGATCGGGAACGGCACCAGCACGTCCTCGGCGTCGGACCACGCGCTCGGCAGCGCGCTGTCCGCGGCGTCGAGGGCAACGAGGTCCCACGTGCCGTCGAGGTTCTGCCAGTCCCGGCGCTCGAGCTGCGGGCGCGGGTACTCGGGCAGCGGCGTCGCGCCCACCTTGTCGGCCCACGGCGTCGTGAGCACGTACGTCGAGGCGTTGCTCGCCCCGACGGCGAACGCGTCCACGGCCTGCCCGTCGACGGCGAGGTCGCCCGCGCCGTCGTACACGACGAAGAGCTGGCTGCCCTGGAGGGCCTGGGCGCCGAGCGTCACGGCGAGCGTGGCGCCGGACGCCGCGACGGCGGCGAGCGGGTACGCCGTCCCGTCGACGAGGACACGCAGGTGGCCGGCGAGGCCCGCCGCGGTGCCGGTGGCGGCTCCGCCGAACGTCAGCGTGAGGTCGTCCCCGGACGCGCCGAGCGCCCCGGTGACGTCGGGCAGCGTGAACCCGTCCGGCGGCGTGAACGCCGACGCCGGCACGGCCTGCTTGGCCACGCCCGCGTCCGCGGAGGCCCAGCGTACGTGCGCGTTGGCGCCGCCGTTGTGCTGGAAGATCTCGAACCGGAACGGCACCGGCTGTCCCGCCTCGAGGTGCACGGGCGCGGCCGTCTGCTCGGTGTCCCAGCGGTCCACCCAGAAGTCGATGTCGGGCGCCTGCTCGTCGCCCACCCACAGGCGGAACCCGTTGTCCCCGATGACCGAGAACGTGTAGTCGCCCGTCGCAGGCGCGGTGACGAATCCGGTGAACCGCGCGCCCACGTCGTCGGTCCGGCCGGCAAGCGCGCGGTAGGACGCGAGCATGTCGCCCAGGTCGAGGTCGTCCTGGACGGTGGTGAACGTGAGGTTCTGCTCGTGCAGGGCCCAGCCGTCGGAGCCGGACGCGGTGAACCAGTCGGCGCGCAGGCCGTGGTCCGGGGTGGACCCGGCAGCGGCGGACGCGGGGACCGTGACCCCGACCATCGCCGCAGCCGCGAGGACCGCCGCGGACACCAGTCCCATCGCCGTTCGTCGTCGTGATGGTGCAGACATTCGTACCCCTCCTCGTCGAGTGGTGGAACGTGCAGCCGCGACCGGGCCTCGTCGTCGAGACGCCCGAAGTGTGACGAAAAGTCGCATCGCCGCGGCGACCACAGGGTCGCACGGGTCCGGCCGCGGCGCCGTCCGAGAGCCCGCCCTACGCTGGCCATATGACGCCGTTCGCGCCGCACGTCTATGCCGACCGCCGCCGCCGCGCCGCCGAGCAGGCCGCGCGCGCCGGGCTCGACGGGATCCTCGTCACGCCCGGACCGGACATGACCTACTTCCTGGGCTACACCTCGGACACTGCCGCCGAACGCCTCACCCTGCTGGTGGTCCCGGCCGCGGGCACCGTTTCCGAGAGCGCTCCCGACGGCATCACCGAGGCACTCGCCGTCGTGCCGCGCCTGGAGGCGCACGACCTCGAGCGGAACGCCGTCGGGCCGGTCGAGGTGCTCGCGTGGTCCGACGGCGACGACGAGCACGCGGCCGCCGGCCGCCAGATGCGCGCGGGCGGGCGGTACGCCATCAGCGACTCGGCGTGGGCTCTGCACGTGCTCGCGCTCCAGCGCTCACTGCCCGGCACCTCGTACGAGCCGTTCACGCTCGCGCTGCCCATGCTGCGCGCGGTCAAGTCGTCGGAGGAGATCGCACGCCTGGCCGCCGCGGGCGCGGGCGCCGACGCCGTCTTCGCCGAGATCGTCCAGCGCCCGTTCGCGGGCCGTCGCGAGTCCGACGTCGCCGCAGAGCTCGACGCCCTGCTGCGCGAGCACGGCCACGAGCAGGTGGACTTCACGCTGGTGTGCGCGGGCGCCAACGGCGCCGACCCGCACCACGACGCCGGCCCGACCCTGATCCACGAGGGCGACCTGGTGGTGCTCGACTTCGGCGGCCTCGCCGACGGCTACGGCTCCGACACCACGCGCACCGTCCACGTCGGCGAACCGACGGTCGAGGAGCGCGAGGTGCACGACGTCGTCCGCGCGGCCCAGCAGGCCGGCTTCGAGGCCGTGCGCCCGGGCGCGGCCTGCCAGGACGTCGACCGCGCCGCCCGACGCGTGATCGACGACGCCGGGTACGGCGAGCACTTCATCCACCGCACCGGCCACGGCATCGGGCTCACCACGCACGAGCCGCCGTACATGGTCGAGGGCGAGGGACTGCCGATCGAGGCGGGCATGTGCTTCTCGGTCGAGCCCGGCATCTACCTACCCGGCCGGTTCGGCGTGCGGATCGAGGACATCGTCGTGGCGTTCCCGGAGGACGCCCCGCAGGGCGCGCGCCGCCTCAACGAGTCGCCCCGGGAGCTGGTCGTCGTCGGCTGATCATCAGGCCGGCGTCTCCGCCGGGACCGCCTCGACGCCGTCGACCTCCGGCGTCACCCGCCGCCCCAGCGCCGCCAGGACGCCCAGCATCGCCAGCGACCCCGCCACCACGACGACGATGAAGCCCCCGCTCAGGTCATGCTCGAGCAAAAGCCCTGCGACCACCGGCCCGGCGATGGTCCCGGCTTGGAACGCGCCCGAGTTCAGCGCGTTGTACCGCCCGCGCAGGTGGTCCGGCGCCATGTCGTTGGTGATGGCCGGCATCGCGGACTGCAGCATGGTCTCGCCGAACCCGAAGAGCGCGTGGAACGCCAGCACCCCGACGACGGCGGCCGCGGTCCCGGGCACGAGCCCGGTCGCGCCGAGCACCACCCACGAGAGGGCCCAGGTGAGGGCCATGACCATGAGCACGCGCGTGCGCCGGTGCCCGCGCGCCCGGTTCATCACCCAGAACTGCGTGCAGACGATCACCACCGTGTTCACCACGAAGGCGAAGCCGACCACGCGTGTCGACACCTGCGACGCCTGCCGGGCGAACGCCGGGAAGCCGCCCTCCATCTGCCCGTACCCGACGAACGAGGCGAGCAGCGCGAGCAGCGTGAGCCACGCGACCTCGGGCCGCCGCAGGATCGTCAGGTAGCCCGGGGCCGGAGCGCCGTCGTCGTGCGCCGGGCGCGGCGCACGGCCGTGCAGGTGCCGCAGCGGGCCGAGCAGCACGAACAACGGCGGCACGAACGTCGCGGCGTTGACCAGGAACGCAACGACGAACGTACCCGGCCGCTCGACGTCGACCAGGAGCCCGCCGAACACCCCGCCCACCCCGATGCCGAGGTTGAGCAGCGCGAAGTTGACGCCGTAGTAGCGCTGCCGCAGGTCGCCGGTGACGACGGACGCGACGAGAGCGTTGATGGCCGGCCACGCCACCCCGAGCTGGATCCCGAACAGGCACAGCGCCACCGCCGCGACCCACGGCGCCGTGGCGAACGCCAGCAGCCCGAGCCCCGCCATCGCCGCGACCAGCCCGGCCACGACCACGATGCGCGCTCCGAACCTGTCCACGAGAACGCCGGCCGGCCCGGTGACGGCGAACCCGACCACGGCGATGAGGCCCATGAGCGTGCCCGCGAGGCCGAGCGAGAAGCCGCGCACCTCGTGCAGGTAGATGATCGTGAACGGCAGCGTGAGCCCGCGCCCGAAGAACTGGACGACGACGGTGGACAGGAGCCACCGCCCGTCGCGCGGCAGCTCGGACCAGAACGTGGCGGCGCCCGAGCGGGCGAGGTGGGCGGGCATGGATCGATCCTCACCCGGCCCCCCGACAAAGGTCGAGCGGAATCCGGTCGACTGCCGCGCCGTGATAGGCGCACGCTGGCGGCCATGACCTCCAGCGACCTGTGGGACGACGACGTCGCGAGCCGCTACGACGACGCGTCGGACCCGATGTTCTCCCCCGAGGTGCTCGACCCGACGGTCGACCTGCTCGCCGAGCTGGCGGGCGCCGGTCCGGCGCTCGAGCTGGCGATCGGCACCGGCCGTGTCGCCGTGCCGCTGCACCGGCGCGGCGTCCCGGTCGCCGGCATCGAGCTGTCCCCGCCCATGGTCGCCGTGCTGCGCACCAAGGCCGACGACGCGACGATCCCCGTCGTCGTCGGCGACATGGCGACGGCCGAGGCCCCGGGCGCCGGGACGTTCCGCCTCGTCTACCTCGTGTTCAACACCATCGGGAACCTCGTCACGCAGGATGCGCAGGTCGAGTGCTTCGCCAACGCGGCCCGGCACCTGGCCCCGGGCGGGCGGTTCCTGATCGAGGTCGGCGTGCCGTCGCTGCGCCGCCTGCCCCCGACGTCGTCGGCGGTGCCCTTCGACGTCTCCGCGAAGCACGTCGGGTTCGACACCTTCGACCTCGTCACCCAGCAGGCGGTGTCGCACCACTACACGCGCGAGCCGGACGGCCGGTTCCGCTACGGGTTCCTGAACTTCCGCTTCGTGTGGCCCTCCGAGCTCGACCTGATGGCCCGGCTCGCCGGGCTCGAGCGCGAGCACCGCTGGGCCGGCTGGGACCGCAGCCCGTTCACGTCCGAGAGCCGGTCGCACGTCTCGGTCTGGCGCAAGCCCGCCTGACGCTCAGCGCTCGCTGGTCACGCGCCGAGCCTCCCACGGATCCCGGCGAAGCTGAGCAGGCCGCCGACGGCGAACATCACCGCTGTCACGACGAGCCCGCGGTGGAACGTCGCGACGTCGAGCGCCCCGGCGAGGATCACGCCCGCGAACGCCACCGTCACGAGCCCGGCGACGCGCGCGACGGCGTTGTTGATCGCCGAGGCGATGCCGGCGTCGGCGGTCGGGGCCGCGCCCAGGATGGCGGAGGTGAGCGGCGCGACGGTCACCGCGAGCCCCAGCCCGAACACCAGCTGCCCGGGCAGCACCTGCGTCCAGTACGTGGCGTGCGCGTCGGTGGCCAGCATGAGCAGGAAGCCGACGGCGGCCAGCAGCGGTCCCACGGTCATGAACCACCGCGCGCCCATACGCCCCGCGAGCGCCCCGAACCGGCCCGAGAGGAAGAGCAACGCGAAGATCGCGGGGAGCTGGGCCAGCCCGGCCAGGGTGGCCGGGTACCCGGCGACCTGCTGGAGGAACAGCGTCACGAGGAACCCACCGAACGCCAGCGCACCGTAGATCGCGGCGGTGGCGGCATTGCCCCACGCGAAGTTGCGGATGGAGAACAGGCGCAGCGGCAGCATCGGGTCGGCCGAGCGCCGCTCCAGCACGAGGAAGGCGCCGAGACCGACGGCCCCGACGACGAGCCCGCCGACCACGAGGGGGTGCCCCCATCCGAGCCGCCCGGCCTCGATGAGCGCGCTCACGGTCGCCGCGAGCCCGACGCCGGCCAGCACCGCCCCGCCCACGTCGATCCGCCGGCCGGGCGCCCGTGTGCCGCGCGCGAGCCGGCGAAGCAGGACGAGCGTCAGCAGGCACGCGGGCACGGTCAGCCAGAACACGTACCGCCACGACAGGGTGTCGACCAGGGCCCCGCCGATGAGCGGCCCGACGATCGCGGCGGTGCCGGTCCATGCGGTCCACCGCCCGATCGCGCGGCCTTGGGCCTCGCCCTGGAACGTCGAGACGATCATGGCGAGCGAGCTCGGCACCAGCAGCGCTCCCGCCACGCCCTGCAGGGCACGCGCCCCCACGAGCACCGGCCCGGTGGGCGCGAGCGCGCACAGCGCAGACGCGGCGGCGAACCCTGCGAGCCCAGCGGCGAGCACGCGCCGGCGCCCGAACACGTCGCTCAGCGACCCGGCGAGGAGGATGAGCGACCCGAGCGTGACGAGGTAGGCGTCGACCACCCACTGCTGCAGCCCCAGCGCCGCCTCGCCCCCGCCGCCGAGGTCGCGTCCGATGGCGGGGAGCGCCACGATGACCACGGTCCCGTCGAGGAAGGCGACGAACGTGGCGAGGATCGCGACCAGCAGCACCCGCCGCTGCACCGCGCCTTCGTCCCGCAAGGTAAGGTCAGCAGCCACCCAGACGACGGTACGGGCGCGCGGCGAAGAGCGCGCTGTGAGCGACCTCACGCGCATTCTGACGGCCCGTTGTGATGTGGGTCATAGACGCTTCAACAGTTTCGTGACGGTTTTCACGCAGTCATACACTCGCGATTCATGACTGCCGTTACCCCTCACGCCACGGACCAGGTCGACGTCGTCCTGATCGGCGGCGGCATCATGAGCGCCACCCTCGGCACGCTGCTGCAGCAGCTCGAGCCGACGTGGACCATCCGCCTCTACGAGCGCCTCGACGACGTCGCGCTCGAGTCGAGCAACCCGTGGAACAACGCCGGGACCGGGCACGCCGCCCTGTGCGAGCTCAACTACACCCCCGAGCGCAAAGACGGCTCGATCGACATCTCCAAGGCGGTGAAGATCAACGAGCAGTTCGAGATCTCCCGCGAGTACTGGTACCACCTGCTGGCGCAGGGCGCGCTGACCAGCACCGACTTCCTCCAGCGCACCCCGCACATGACGTTCGTCCGCGGCGAGAAGAACGTCGACTACCTGCGCCGCCGCCACGAGTCGCTGACCGCGCACCCCCTGTTCCGGGACATGGAGTTCTCGACGGACCGCACCCGGATCGCGGGCTGGGCCCCGCTCCTGGTCGAGGGCCGCGACGAGGCCGAGCCGGTCGCCGCCACCCGCAACACGGCCGGCACCGACGTCGACTTCGGGGCGCTCACGCACCAGCTCGTCGCGTCGATGGTCGCGCGCGGGGCCGACGTCCGGCTCCAGCACGAGGTCAAGCGCATCCGCCGCACCAAGGACGGCCGCTGGCGTCTCAAGGTCAAGGACCGCAGCTGGAACGCCGTCGACCGCACCCACACCGTGACCGCCCGCTTCGTGTTCGTGGGCGCCGGCGGCGGTGCCCTGCCGCTGCTGCAGTCGGCCGGGATCCCGGAGATCCAGGGCTTCGGCGGCTTCCCCATCTCGGGCGAGTTCCTGCGCACGTCCAACCCCGAGCTCGTGGCCCGCCACCAGGCCAAGGTCTACGGCAAGGCCGACGTCGGCGCCCCGCCCATGTCGGTGCCGCACCTCGACACCCGCGTGGTCGACGGCCGGAGCTACCTCATGTTCGGGCCCTACGCCGGGTTCAGCCCCAAGTACCTCAAGAAGGGCAAGTACCTGGGTCTGGTCACCTCGCTGCGCCTGCACAACCTCACCTCGATGGTGGGCGCCGGCGTCAAGAACATCGACCTCACGCAGTACCTGGTCGGCGAGCTCGTCGCCCGCCCGGAGACCAAGTTCCGCACGCTGCAGACGTTCTTCCCCGAGGCGCAGCCCAAGGACTGGGAGCGCATCACCGCGGGTCAGCGCGTCCAGGTCATCAAGCGCGACAAGGACGGCAAGGGCGTGCTCGAGTTCGGCACCGAGGTGGTGGCGGCCGCGGACGGTTCGATCGCCGGCCTGCTCGGCGCGTCCCCGGGCGCCTCGACGGCCGTCTCGGCCATGGTCGAGCTGCTGGGCCGCTGCTTTCCGGCCGAGGCCGAGGCCTGGCGCCCGCGCCTCGCGCGGATGATGCCGAGCCTCGACGGCGCCCCGGCCGACACCGGCTCGCTTGCGGGCGAGAGCCACGCGGACGCGCACGGCCTGGTCCTCGACCAGGAGGCCTACGAGACGGACGCCCGCGCCTGACGCCCCCTCCCACAAAGGGGAGGTTGGGCGCCCCTCAGGGCAGGAGCGCCGCCCGCGCCGCCGCCCTGATCGCCGTCGCTACTGCGTCCAGCACCGGCGTACGCAGCGACCACTGCTGCCAGTGCAGCTCGACGTCGACGTGCAGGCCCGGGTCGAGGTCCACGAGCTCTCCCGCGGCCTCGGCCGCCTCGGAGTCTTCGGCCGGCAGCAGCCCCCAGCCCAGTCCGAGGCGCACCGCGCGCCCGAAGTCGTCCGACGACGGCACGTAGTGCCGCGGCGGCTCGGCGGCACGGCCGCCGGCGCCCCCGATCCGGCCACGCAGGTACCGGTCTTGCAGGTCGTCCTTGCGGTCGAACATCATGACGGGCGCCGCGGCCAGCGCCTCGGGCGTGACGCCGTCGGGGAACCAGCGCGCGACGAACGCCGGCGTCGCGAACGGCCGGTAGCGCATGACGCCGAGCCGCACGGCGACGCAGCCCTGCACCGGCGTCGCCTGCGTGGTGACGGCGGCCATGACCTCGCCCTGGCGCAGCAGCTCGGCCGAGTGGTCCTGGTCCTCGCGGTGCACGTCGAACACCGCGAGGTGCGCGACGTCGGCCAGCGCGGGCAGCGCCCAGGTGTGGAGCGAGTCCCCGTTGATCGCGATCGGGACGAGCGGCAGCCCTCCGCTCGCGCCTCGCGGCCGCGGCAGCCCTGACTCGCGCACGACGGCGAGCACCTGCCGGGCGGAGCGCACGACGTCGGCGCCTGCCGTCGTCGCCGTGACGGGCCGCGAGCGCCGCAGCAGCACGGTGCCTGCCGAGGTCTCCAGGGACTTGATCCGCTGGCTGATCGCCGAGGGCGTGACGTGCAGGACGCGGGCGGCGGCGTCGAACGAGCCTTCGTCGACGACGGCGACGAGCGCCTCGAGCTGAGCGAGCTCCATGGGACCAACCTAAGCAGACCTGTTGCCGGTGCAGAAACCTTCGCTGGACTGCAGGACGTCTCGCCGCCTACCGTCGTCGCCGTGCTCTCCTCCCCCGCCCTCCTCGCCGCGGCCTCCGGCCTCGGGTTCGGCCTGTCCCTCATCGTCGCGATCGGCGCGCAGAACCTTTTCGTGCTGCGGCAGGGTCTGCGCCGCGAGCACGTAGGCGCGGTCGTGGCGATCTGCGCGGCCTCCGACGCCGTGCTCATCTCGGCCGGTGTGACCGGCGCCGGCGCGCTGCTGGACACGGTTCCCTGGCTCGGGACGGCGATGCGCTGGGGCGGCGCGGCGTTCCTCCTCGCGTACGCCGCCCTCGCCGCGCGGAGAGCGCTGCGGCCGACCGGCGACGCCCTGCGCGCCGACGACGCGGGGATGCGTGCGAGCCTCGCCTCCGTCGTCGCGACCACGGCGGCGCTGACGTGGCTCAACCCGCACGTGTACCTCGACACGCTCGTGCTCATGGGGTCTGTCGCGTCAGGGCAAGGGGACGGACGGTGGTGGTTCGCGGTCGGCGCCGTCGTCGCGAGCGTCGCCTGGTTCACGGGCCTCGGCTACGGCGCGCGGTTGCTGCGGCCGCTGTTCGCCCGGCCTGGCGCCTGGCGTGTGCTGGACGGCGTGGTCGCCGCGGTGATGACGGCGATCGCGGTCGGCCTGCTCGCCGCCGCCGCTGGTTGAGCTTGTCGAAACCATGCGACGCCCACGCTGGCACGATGGACCGACGCCGCCCCTACGACCCCGCGGACTTCACCGAACGCGGGTGCCGGCAGGGCTGAGGGACTCAGGCGCGCTGGGTGGCGATCGCGGCGATCTCCTCGATCGTGCGCGCCAGGACCGGCGAGGCGAGGCCGTGGGCGCGCCCGCGTCGCAGCACGGCGCCGCCGATCGCGTCGAGCTCGCCGGGGCTGCCGGCTTCGACGTCGGCCTGGAGCGAGGACCGCATCGCCGGCGGGAAGCCGGCGAGGATGCCGTGCAGCTCGGCCCCGGTCGTGGGCACGCCCTCGGCGGTCGCCACGGCCCCGATCTCGGCGAGCAGGGCGTCGGCGTCGGCGGGGTCCCGGGTCAGCGCGGCGCCGATCCCGGCCTCGGCGCGCGAGGTCAGCAGCGCCAGCGGGGCGAGGAACCGCAGCTTGAGCCAGAGCACCTGCGCCTGCGTGCCGCCGAGGGCGACGTCGGCAGCGGTGTCCTGGAGCGCGCGGACGGCGGCCAGATCGGCTGCATCGGCGGGCGCGGTGACCCGCAGGAGCTGCCCCTTGTGCCGGACGGTCAGCGGCCCGTCCCCGGCGGCCGACGTCCGCAGCACCTCGCCCGCGATCGTGCCGCCGACGACGCGCGCCGAGGGCGCCGCGGCTCGCAGCGCGTCGAGGTGCTCGACGCCGTTGAGCAGCGACAGCACCTCGATCGGCTCGGCGACGGCGAGCTGCGCGGCGGCTGCTGCCAGCCCTTCCGCCTTCACGGCCACGACGACGCTCGCGAGCTGTGGCACCTCGGTGCTCGCCGCGGGCCGGACGTCCCAGGCCCCGACCCGGTCGGACTCGACGGCGATCCCGTGCTCCGCGACCTGGGCGATCGTCGTCGGACGCCCGACGACGGTGACGGGATGCCCCGCCTTCTCGAGCAGGGCGGCGACGAGCCCGCCGATGGCCCCGGGCCCGATCACGACGAGCGGAGTGTCAGTCATGCGGGGATCCTGGCACGCCCGCGCCGCGGGCCGTGTGCGCAGCTTGTCGAGACTGCGGCAGCCCGGGCTACCGCAGTCTCGACAGAGTGCCGAGTTCCAGTGCGCTCGGCAGACCGCTACAGCGCCTGGACGATCTTCTCGACCTGGTCCTTCGCGTCGCCGAACAGCATCTGCGTGTTGTCGCGGAAGAACAGCGGGTTCTGCACGCCGGCATAGCCCGTGGCCATCGAGCGCTTGAACACGATGACCTGGCCGGCGTGCCACACCTCGAGCACCGGCATGCCCGCGATCGGGCTGTTCGGGTCCTCGAGCGCGGCCGGGTTGACCGTGTCGTTCGCGCCGATGACGAGGACGACGTCGGTGTCCGTGAAGTCGTCGTTGATCTCGTCCATCTCGAGCACGATGTCGTAAGGCACCTTGGCCTCGGCCAGGAGCACGTTCATGTGCCCCGGCAGGCGGCCGGCCACCGGGTGCACGCCGAACCGGACGTTCACGCCCTGCGCGCGCAACCGGGAGACCAGCTCCGCGACGGGGTACTGCGCCTTCGCCACGGCCATGCCGTAGCCCGGCGTGATGACCACGGACCGGGCGGCGCGCAGCATGTCCGCGACGCCGTCGGCCAGGATCTCGCGGTGCTCGCCCTGCTCGACGTCGCCGCTCGCGGCGACCTGACCGCCCGCGGACCCGAACCCGCCCAGGATCACCGAGACGAACGAGCGGTTCATGGCCTTGCACATGATGTAGCTGAGGATCGCACCGGAGGAGCCGACGAGGGCGCCGGTGACGATGAGCAGGTCGTTGCCGAGCATGAAGCCCGCGGCGGCCGCGGCCCAGCCGGAGTACGAGTTGAGCATCGACACGACGACCGGCATGTCGCCGCCGCCGATCGCCGCGACCATGTGGAACCCGAGCAGCAGGGCGATGACGGTCATGATCCCGAGCGCGACCAGTCCCGACGCCGGGTCGACGACGAACCAGACCAGGAGGCCGAGCGACGCGACGAGCGCGCCGAGGTTGAGCCAGTTGCGGCCCGGAAGCGTCAGCGGGGCCGACCGCATCCTCGCGCTGAGCTTGAGGTAGGCCACGATCGAGCCGGTGAAGGTCACCGCACCGATGAGCACGCCGAGGAACACCTCGATCAGGTGCACGGACCCGCCCGCGCCGGCCGTGGCGCGCTCGGTGAGGTACGAGTCGTAGCCCACCGCGACGGCCGCGAGACCCACGAACGAGTGCAGGATCGCGATGAGCTCCGGCATCTGCGTCATCTCGACGCTGCGGGCGCGCCAGGCGCCGACCGTCGCGCCGACGACGAGGACGACGAGGATGAGCACGAGCGTCAGCGGGACGGGGCGTTCCGACTGGTCCGCGGCGAGCATCACGGTCGCGCCGAGGGCGAGACCCATGCCGACCATGCCGAGCGTGACACCCCGGCGGGCGGAGGTCTGCTTGGACAGCCCGGCGAGGGACAGGATGAACAGGATGGCCGCGACGACGTACACGGCCTGGGCGAGCTGGGTCAGCACGTGGTCACACGTCCTTCCGGAACATGGCGATCATCCGGCGCGAGACCAGGAAGCCACCGAAGATGTTGATGCTCGCGACGGTGGCCGCCACGAACGCCAGGATCGTGACCGCAAGGTTGTCGTTGCCGAGCTGCAGGAGCGCGCCGACCAGGATGATGCCGGAGATGGCGTTCGTCTGGGCCATGAGCGGCGTGTGCAGCGAGTGGCTCACGTTCGAGATCACGTAGAACCCGATGACGACGGCCAGCGCGAACACGGTGAAGTGCCCGAGGAACGACTGCGGCCCGAACGTGAGGCCGAGGATGACGAGCACCGCGGCGAGCGCCCCGCCGAACGTCAGGCGCTGCGTGCGGAGCTTGGCCTTGGCCTTGGCGTCCTCCGCGGCGGCGTGGAGCGCGGCGGCCTGCTCCTGGGGCGTCGGGCCGGCCGACGTGTCCGAGGACGCGACGGCCGCGGACACCTGGACGGGCGGCGGCGGCCAGAGGATCTCGCCGGCCCTCGCGACGGTCATGCCGCGCTGCACCGGGTCCTCGAGGTCGAGCACCAGCTCGCCGTCCTTGCCCGGCGTGAGCAGGGCCAGAAGGTTGACGATGTTCGTGCCGTACAGCTGCGAGGTCTGCGCCGGCATGCGGCCGGGCAGGTCGGTGTAGCCCAGCACGACGACGCCGTTCTCCGTCACCACGCGCTGGCCCGGCACGGTGGCCTCGGCGTTCCCGCCGCCGGACGCGGCGAGGTCGACGATCACCGAGCCCGGCTTCATCGCGGCGATCATCTCGTTCGTGAGCGTGCGCGGAGCCTTGCCGCGCACGAGCGCGGTGGTGATGACGATGTCGGCCCGCGCGGACTCCTGCGCGTACATGCGGGCGGTCGCGGCCTCCTGGTCGGCGGTCAGCGCGCGCGCGTAGCCGTCGGTGCTGACCTCCTGCTGGGCCGCGGCGGCCTGCACGAACGTCGCGCCCATCGACTCGATCTGCTCGCCCGCCTCGGGGCGGACGTCGAATGCGCGCACGTCGGCGCCCAGGCTGGAGGCCGTGCCGATCGCGGCGAGCCCGGCGACGCCACCGCCGATGACGAACACGGTGGCCGGCGACGTCTTGCCCGCGGCGGTCACCTGCCCGGTGAACATGCCCTGGAACTCGGCGGCCGCCTCGATGACGGCACGGTAGCCCGAGACGTTCGACATGGTCGAGAGCGTGTCGAGCGCCTGGGCGCGCGAGATGCGCGGCACCGCGTCGAGGGCCATCGCTGTGATCTGCCGGTCGGCGAACGCCTGCACGCTCTCAGGGTCGGCCCCCGGGAAGAGCTGCGCGACCAGCACCGCACCCGGCCGCAGGAGCGCGAGCCGGTCGTCCGCCGGGGCGTCGACGGCCACGACGACGTCGCTGCCCCAGACCTCCTCGGTGGTGCCGGTGGCGGCACCCGCCTCGATGAACGCGTCGTCGGAGAAGTTGGCCGAGGCACCGGCGTCGTGCTCGACGACGACGTCGTACCCGAGCTTCTTCAGCTTCGCGACGGTGGCAGGGGTCGCGGCCACGAGCCGCTGACCCCCCCGGGACTCCCGGGGCACGCCGATGCGCATGGAACCTCCACAGGTCGGTAGGGACAGACGCAACCTATCGACTGAGCGGACAGACCACACAAATTCTGGCGCCGAACGCGCCTTTTCGTCACCACACTGCAGCGGAGGAGCCGCGCCCGCGGGCGCAGCCCCTCCGCGCGAGGGTGAACCTCGGACCCACTGCCCCCTGCGCAGGGGGTCCCGGCGTTACAGCGTGACACATCAGGCCCGGAGCTCCCGCTCCCCGAGGGCGAAGGCGTCGAGCGCCTCACCGGCGAGCCGGTAGGTCACCCACTCGTCCTGCGGCCGACCGCCCACAGCGTCGTACAGCGCGATCGACGGCGTGTTCCACTTCAGGACGGACCATTCGAGCCTGCGGTACCCGCGCTCGGCGGCGACTGCGGCCAGCGCGCGCAGCAGCGTCAGGCCGTACCCCTTGCCCCGCTGCTCCGGGACGACGAACAGGTCCTCGAGCCAGATGCCGTGCCGTCCCGTCCACGTCGAGAACGTCAGGAACCAGACGGCGATGCCGACGACCCGCCCGTCGTGCTCGACGACGTGCGCGAACGTCGCGGGCGACGGCCCGAACAGCGTCGCCGTCAGGTCCGCGGTCGTCGCCTCGACGGCGTCGGGCTCGCGCTCGTAGGCCGCGAGCGCCTGGATGCAGGCGAGGATCCCGGGCTCGTCACCAGGGCGGGCAGGGCGCAGCACGGCGCCGTCGGCAAGGTCGATCACGGTCCCCCTCTTACCATGCCCACACGGCGCACTTGAAGTTGCAGACGTCGATCGGCGCATCGAGCCGCCTCGCACCCACCCCTCAGCGCTGTGGCTGAACCACGGCGAGGCACGGGTGGGGGGCGGGCGCTCGGTCCAGGGACGTGACTTCCAGGGGCGCGCCGGCGGCGTCCAGGGCGCCGCGCATGAGGCCGAGGTGAAGCCGGCACACGATATCGGGCTGCTCGTCGGACACCGGTCGAAACGGGCAGGTGCGCAGCCACAGGCGACGATCGTCGGCGTCCCACTCCGGATCGAATCCCTGATCTCGCATGAGGGCGGTCAGCAGCTGCTTGCCTTCCTCGGCGCCTGCCGGTGGCGCGCCGGGGTCACGGGAGACCATCGTGCGGCCCTGCTCCCGCCCCGCCTCGAGGGCGAGCTCGCTGGGCTCCGGGAACGCTCGCACGATGTGCTCGGACAGGGCGCTGGCGAGAAGCTGGAATCCGCTGGGCCGGGTTGCCGTGGTGCTGTCGACCGCCGTGTAGACGAGGCTCGGCCGCCCCGGTCCGGTCGGGCTGGCCTGGCGCTCGGTCACGAGACCGTGACGAACGAGCCTCGCGAGGTGGAACCGGACGGAGTTCTGGTGCAGGCCGAGCGCGGCGGCGAGCTCCTGCACGGTCAGGGGTTGCGACGCCGCTCGCAGCGTCGTCAGGAGTGCGGCGCGGGACGCACTGGAGTCCCCTGGGGCCGCGTCGCCGGCCCGGGGTCGTGCCGTGGTTCCCATATCTCCATCCTCCCGCATCCCGCCGGGCTACCCGACGCGGAGGATCCGCGCCGGGTAGCCCGGGGCTGTCACGGCATGTCCGCCGGCGCTGCCGGGTCGGCCATGCTGGGCGGACGTCGGCGCAGCAGGACCACTGCGGCGGTCACGACGACGAGCTCGGCCAGCACCGACCCGACGTCGAGCAGCCCGACAGGTTCGACGGTCCCGGCGTCATCCCCGAACGGCAGGCCGACCGTGCGGCTGACGGCCCAGCCGATCACCGTCAGGGCGTTGATGACGATCCCGGCGACCAGCACCCAGCGCCTGCCGTTGCGCAGCAGCGTCGGCCAGACGATCTGGGCGCCCCCGAGCAGGGTGAACAGGATGGCTTCGATCAACTCGTCGGGCAGATGGAGACCGGTCGCGGCGTAGTGCGCCAGCCCAGCAGCCACCGAGGCGACCGCGGCAATGGCGGCTACCGGGCCGAGCGTGGTGGCGGCGACCGCGGCGAGCGGCTCAGTCCCCGCCTGCGCCACGGTGACGTTGCGGCTCTCGTCGGTCTCGAGGACCTCCACGCTGATGGTCGTGCTCATCAGTGCGCGCTCCCTTCTCCGCCGTCGCCCGAGACGATAAGACCGGCATCGCCCCGAGAGAGGTTGCGCATCTGGTGCCCGACGAAGGTGTAGGTGCCGGGGGTCTCGAGGGTGAACTCGACGAAACCGCCCTGGGTGCTGCCCAGGTCGAGCGCCTGCGACCCGCCGTGCTCCGGGTTGTCGCGGCGGAGGGTGTACGCACCCTCCTTCCAGACGGTGTCGAAGATCGAGCCGACGACGTGGAAGGCAAGGTCCTCGTTCACGGCCATGTTCACGACCCAGGCGCGGACCCGGTCGGTGGGCTCGACGTGGAGCGGCGCGTGGACGTACTGGTTGTAGTAGCCGTTGAACACCACCGCGTCGTTCTGCCCGGACATCATCTTCGAGAGGTCCATCGGCTTGCCCTGGGGGCCGAGGTTGAGCTCGGACTGGATGAAGACGAACTCCTTGTCGACCTTGGGCAGCCCCGGTGGGTCGATGATCACCGCGCCGAACATGCCGTTGCCCATGTGCTGGATCATCGGTGCGACGCCGCAGTGGTAGGCGAAGGCGCCCGCGTACTCGGCCTTGAACTGGTACACCAGCGACTTGCCCGGGTCGATGGGGCGCATCTGGACGTTCGGCGCGACCTTCGAGGCATGGAAGTCGATGGAGTGCTGCATGCTGGCGTCGTTGACGACGGTGACCTTGAAGATGTCGCCGACCTTGCCGCGCAGCACCGGTCCGGGTGCGGTGCCGTTGTAGGTCCACAGCTGCTGCTTGACGCCGGGGGCCACCTCGATGTTCTTCTCGGTGACGTGCAGGGTGACCTCGTGGGTCGTGCCTCCGGGGGCCGGCTTCAGGGTGGCGTCGTAGGGCTTCCAGTCGGCCGCCGGCTCGGCCGTCGGGTCGATCTTGGCGTCGGCCGGCTCTGCAGCCGCCGCGGAGCTCCCACCGGCGTCGGCCTGGGTCGCGGAGTCGCCGGCGTGCCCGCCGGTGACGTTGACGTCGAGGATCATGCCGGCGTCCTTGTGGCCCGGCACGGTGCACCACGCCTGGGTGGACTCGGTGAGCGGCGCCCACTTCACGACCGCAGAGCCACCAGGCTTGACCGTGGCCGGGTTGTTGCCTCCCAGGGCGAGGGTGTGCTCCATGCTGCCGGCGTTGGTGACGTTGAGGGTCACCTGTGCGCCGGCCGGGACGGCGATGGCGGCGGGCTTGACGTACAGGTCGCCGAGCTCGATGTCGAAGGTGACCGGCCCGGCCGCCTCCGCCACGGACTCGGTGCCCGAGCCTGACTCGTGCGCGGAAGCGGTCGCCGCGGTGGGGCGGACGAGCGCGATGATCACGAAGCCGACGAGCAGGCCGAAGGCCACTGCCGTGCCGATCGTGTGGAGGACGGACGACTGGGCACCGGGGCGCCGCTTGTCAGAGGGTGGTGGCTGGAGGGTGAGGGACATGGCTGCTCCAGGGGTAGGTGAGAGGGAGTCGAGGGGGGTTCGGCGCGTTCCGGTCACGAGATCCGCAGCTCGGTGAACATGCCGAACATGCCGTCGGAGCCTTCGGAGTGCGGGAAGATGTGGCAGTGGAAGCCCCAGCTGCCCCGCTTGGTGCCGACCACGAGGACGCTGTACCGCTCGCCCGGCGCCACCAGGACCGTGTCGGCCTTGTATGGCTGCGCCAGGGGGAAGCCGTCCTTGGCGACGACGAGCTGGTCGACTCCGTGCAGGTGCATCGGGTGCGGGGTAGAGCCGGCGTTGATGTAGTGGATCAGCATCGACTCGCCGAGCTTCATCTCCAGCGGCTTGGTCGCCGGGAAGGACTTGCCGTTCAGGGTGAGCCCGATGGCGCCCGAGTCCTGGAGCTGCATGATCGCCTCGTGATCCGCCTTGGCGCCGCCAGGCAGTGGTAGGTCGCCGATCACGAACGCGCCCCACAGGCCGGCGCCGACCTGCTCGCTGCCGTTGTGGTGGGAGTGGTACCACCCGACCGACTGTCGGTCCGCGTTGATCTTGTAGGTGAAGGACCCGCCCGGCGGTACCGGAGGCTGGGTGATGTCGGCGACGCCGTCCATCTCGTTGGTGACGGGGATGCCGTGCCAGTGGATGACGGTGGACTGCGGCAGCTCGTTCTTCAGCACCACCTCGACCTTGTCGCCGACGTCCACGCGCAGGGTGGGCCCAGGCACCATGCCGTTGTACGCCATGGCCTTGACGACCTTGCCCGGCTCGACCTCCCAGTCGACGAGGCCGGCGGTGAGCGTGAACTGCTTCGTCCCGTCCTCGAGGATCGTGGGCTTCAGGACCTGAGCGCCCTCTCCCGCGGTCTTCGCAGGGAACGCCTTGGCGCGCTCGGCCATCGCGCGATCCATGGCCTGCCAGTCCAAGTCCGCGCCCGATGCGTTGCCGGTCGTCGCCGGGGACGCCATGCCGGCAGCCCCGTGCGCTTCCGCGGCGGCCGCGCCGTGCACGTCAGTCGTGCCCGTGGATGCGTCGCCGCCCAGCGACGGGCCCCACAGGGGAACGGCCGCGGCGACCGCGAAGGCCACCGCTCCGATGAGATACCTGTTTTCTCGCACTACAGCCTCCTGGCTGGGGTTGGATAAATGATTTTTATCAGATTTATTCTCCACATGACAAGGGGTCGTTCGGACGAGCCGTCAGAGCGACGACCAAGCGACGACACGAGAAAAGGGCCGCTCCTCCGAGACGGAGAAACGGCCCTTGATCTGGTCTGTCGGTGGAGCTGAGGGGACTCGAACCCCTGACCCCCTGCATGCCATGCAGGTGCGCTACCAGCTGCGCCACAGCCCCGAGGACGGCGAACCGCCCGTCGGATTCACTTCTGACTCCGGTGGAGCTGAGGGGACTCGAACCCCTGACCCCCTGCATGCCATGCAGGTGCGCTACCAGCTGCGCCACAGCCCCGTTCTTGCTCCCTGATCGGGCTCAGACCCTCAGGAACGTCCGTGATCCTATGCTCTGACGACCGCCTCGTCCAAATCGATGGACCGCCCGCGGCCAGCGGCGGGCGCTCAGCCGGCCGGCATCCCGGCGGTGTCGGACTCCTGCTCAGCACCCGTCTCAGGTCCCGCCCGCCAGGCCTCCGGCGCGTAGGCCGCGCCGACGTTGTGCGCGACGACGCGCCACGGCGGCTGCGATCCTCCGCGCGCCCGTGTGAGCTGCGACCAGTGGGCGTTCGTCAGCCCGACGACGCCCCGCCAGCCCGGCTCGAGCCCGAGCATCGCGGTGATGGCGAGGGTGATGGCCGCGCCGTGCGACACCACCACGAGGGTGTCCCCCCGGTCGAGGCCCGAGGCGTGCTCCTCGATCGCCGCACGCACGCGCTCGGCGACCTGCGCACGCGTCTCGCCGCCGGGCGGGAGCCCCTCGTCGTCGTCGCCCCGGCGCCAGGCGGCGTGCCGCTCGGGCCAGCCGTCGGCGATCTCGCTGCCCGTCAGTCCCTCCCACTCCCCGAAGCCGCGCTCCCGCAGCCGCGGGTCCGGGACGACGTCGAGCCCCACGAGGCGCGCGTACGCTCCGGCGGTGTCGGTCGCACGGCCGAGGTCGGAGGTGATCACGCGCGCGGCACGGTGCGTGCGCACCAGCGCGCGGGCGGCCTCGCGCGCCTGCCAGCGGCCGACGTCGTCGAGCGCGACGTCCGTCTGGCCCTGCAGGCGCTCGGCGACGTTCCACTCGGTGCGCCCGTGGCGCAGCAGGACGACGGTGCCGGCTCCCACGGGTGCCTCAGGAGGCGGTCGGCTCGGAAGCAGGCGCCGTGACGTCCGCGGGCAGCGGCACCACGGGGCAGTCCTTCCACAGGCGCTCGAGCGCGTAGTAGACGCGGTCCTCGGCGTGCTGCACGTGCACCACCACCTCGCCGAAGTCGAGCAGGACCCACCGGCCCTCGGACTTGCCCTCGCGCCGGATCGGCTTGGCGCCCGCCTTGTACATGGCCTCCTCGATCGCGTCGACGATCGCCGCCACCTGGCGCTCGTTGGTGCCGGAGGCGATGAGGAACACGTCCGTCAGGACGAGCTGCTCGCTGACGTCGAGGGCGATGATCTCCTCCGCCTTGAGGTTGGAGGCGGCACGGGCGGCGACAACCGCCAGCTCGACGGCACGCTCGGTCGCAGTCACAGGATCCCTCTCGAGAGGCTTGGGGTGGTGTCGGTCACGACGGTCACGCTCGCGGAAGCGTCGGGGGCCGAGAAGCTCGGCCCCTCGTTGTCCAGCAGCTTCCACAGCAGCAGGCCCAGCACGAACGCGACGACGACCAGGATGATGTAGTGCAGCCAGGTGTACGAAGAGTGCGGCTCCTCGTCCTCCTCCACGGCAACCATCTCGGCGCGCGCACGCACCGGCTGCTCGGGGGTGACGAACGAGTCGAACGGTGATGGCTGCGGCCGCGCCGGCGGCAGCGAGCCGGGGAGACCCGACGGCGCCGCGCCCGCGGCGGCCGTGGCGCCGGTGCCACCCGCGGTGATCGAGCCCCAGCTCGGCGCACCGGACGCGCTGGGCGCGCCCGCGCTGCTGGGCACGACCGACCCCGGCGCTCCGGCCCGGGCGCCCTGCACGGGCGACGACGTCGGCGCAGCAGCCCACGGTGAGCGCGGCGCCGGCGTCGGGATCGACGCCGGCGCGGCCGGGGGCGGCGCGGACGGGGTGGAGTAGCCGGACGGCGTCGGCGGGGCGGAGTACCCGGACGGCGTCGGCGGAGCCGCTACCGAGCCGAACGGCGAGGCCGTCGCAGGACGCGGCGCGGACGACGGCGCCTGGCCGAAGGACGGGGTCGCGGGCCCGCCGAACGGCGACGGGCCGCCCGATGCCGGCCGCGGGAACGCGGCCGCGGAGGGTGGCGTCGGGCTGGGCGCGGAAGGCATCCGCGCGGAGGTGCGGGTGGGCATCCCCGGCGTGGGGGCGGCGGGGGTCGCGGCGACGGTGCCGCCGACCGGCCGCTGGACCGGCGTCAGGCGCCCGGTCTCGTCGAGCCCGCGCACGCCGCCGGTCGACGACGGCGGGCGCACCACCGGAGCCGCCGAGGGGGCTGGAGGCGCGTGCAGCGAGCGGCGCGTGAGCGGCGGCGTCGGTGCCGCCGCGGGAACCGGCGCTGGAGCGGGAGCTCCAGCCGCTGCCGCGCGCGCTTCGGCCGCGGCCTGCTCTCGCTCGCGGATCTCCCGCCGCGTCAGCGGGCGCCCCGGGTAGGAGCTGTTGTCACTCATCGTCTGCCTTGTCCATGTTCGATTCGGCGCTCTGACCTCGATACAGGCCGTGCTTTCCGATGTACTGCACCACGCCGTCCGGCACCAGGTACCAGACTGGCTTGCCGGCCTCGGCCCGCCGGCGGCAGTCCGTGGAGGAGATGGCCATCGCGGGCACCTCCAACGTGGTCACAGCACCCTCGGGAATCCCCTCGATGCTCAGATTGTGGCCTGGGCGGTTGACGGCCACGAAATGGGCCATCTCCCAGAGCTCCGACGCGTTCTTCCACGCCAGGATCTGCTCGACGGCGTCGGCTCCCGTGATGAAGAACAGGTCGGCGTCGGGGCGCTGGGCATGCAGGTCGCGCAGCGTGTCGACCGTGTACGTCAGGCCAGGACGGTCGATGTCGACCCGGCTCACGGTGAACCGCGGGTTGGAGGCGGTCGCGATGACCGTCATCAGATAGCGGTGCTCCGCCGGCGTGACCTTCTGGTTCTGCTTGAAGGTCGGCTTTCCCGTCGGCACGAACACGACCTCGTCGAGCGCATAACTCTCCGCCACCTCGGACGCGGCCACGAGGTGACCGTGGTGGATGGGGTCGAACGTGCCGCCCATGACTCCGATCCGCGCGCGGCGCGCGGGAACCGCCGAGCTCGTGCCCTGGCCCATCGTCAGTGGCGGTTCCCCACGTTGCGGAACGCGTAGGTCACCAGCAGCGCGAAGGCAAGGGCACCAAAAGCCAGCAGGCCGATGGCGGCGGGGGGCATGGATCCTCCAGAAGGTCGTGCTCGTCGTGGTGGGCAGCCGTCGGCGGCCCGTGTGGTCGGGTCAGTCTCTCACGGACGCACGTGGCCCTGACCGTGGACCACCCACTTTGTGGTGGTGAGCTCGGCGAGGCCCATCGGCCCGCGGGCGTGCAGCTTCTGCGTCGAGATGCCGATCTCCGCGCCCAGCCCGAGCTCGCCGCCGTCGGTAAACCGCGTGGAGGCGTTGACCATCACCGCGGCCGCGTCGACCTCGGCCACGAACCGCTCGGACGCGGCCAGATCGTTCGTGAGGATCGCCTCGGTGTGGCCCGAGGAGAACGTGCGGATGTGGTCGATAGCCTCGTCGAGCGAGTCGACGACGCGCACGGCGAGCTCGAGCGCGAGGTACTCGGTGGCCCAGTCCTCCTCGGTCGCCGGCGTCACGACGACGTCGCGGGGCGCGGCCGCCGCCGTCCGCTCGTCGCCGTGCAGCACCACGCCGGCGCCGGCCAGGGCGGTCAGCATCCGGCCCAGAAACGCGTCCGCGACGTCGGCGTGCACGAGCAGCGTCTCGGCCGCGTTGCACACCCCCACGCGCTGCGTCTTGGCGTTCATGACGATCTCGACGGCCTGGTCGAGGTTCGCCGACGCGTCGACGTACACGTGGACGTTGCCCACGCCCGTCTCGATGACCGGCACCGTCGACTCCGCCACGACCGTGCGGATGAGGCTGGCCCCGCCGCGCGGGATCAGCACGTCGACCAGGCCGCGCGCGTGCATGAGCGCGACTCCGCCGGGGCGGCCGTACGCGTCGATGGTCTGCACCAGGTCGGCGGGTAGGCCCTGCGCCTCGAGGGCGTCGCGCAGGACACCGACGATCAGCTCGTTGGAGCGGATCGCGGCCGAGCCGCCGCGCAGGATCACGGCGTTGCCGCTCTTGAGCGCGAGCCCCGCGGCGTCGACGGTCACGTTGGGCCGGGCCTCGTAGATCATTCCCACGACACCCATGGGCACACGCAGCTGCTGCAGCCGCAGGCCGTTGGGGAGTGTCTGGCCGCGCACCACGTCGCCGACCGGGTCGGGCAGCGCCGCGACGGCACGCAGCGCGTCCGCGATGGCGTCGACACGGGCGGGCGTGAGAGCCAGGCGGTCAAGGAGGCCGGCGTCCATGCCGCCCGCGCGCTCGCGCTCGGAGTCCTCGGCGTTCGCGGTGACGATCTCGTCCGTCGCGGCCACCAGGGCGTCGGCGATCGCGTGCAGCGCGGCGTCCTTGGTGCCGCGGTTCGCGGTCGCGAGCGCCCGGGCCGCCACCTTGGCCCGGCGGGCGACGTCGAGCACCGCGGACTCGACGTCCGGTGCCGGGGCCGCGGGCGTCGCGTCGGGCGTCGGAACGGCGGGCCTGGGGGTGACGACGGTCATGCGGAAGAGCCTACTGTCCGGCGTCGCGACCGGGCAGAATCCGTCCATGACCATCGCCGTCGCCCGCGCGGAACGGCTCGATCACCTCCCCCTGGTCGTTGCGGGACTCTCCGGCTCCGGTTCCGAGGTGCCAGAAGCGGAGCCCCAGGGACCCACGACGGTTGTTGTGCATGACCGCATCGGCACGGGCGGCGTGTTCGCCGCCGCATTCGTGCTGGCGATCGTGGGCGCGTCGATGCTGACGGAGCTGAAGGGCCGCCGCCTCGACTGAGGCTTTAGGCGCGCTGGAGCACCAGGTCGTCGCGGTGGACGACCTCGCGGTCGTAGCCCTCGCCCAGCTCTTCCCGCAGCTCGGCCGTCTGGCGGCCCAGCAGCGCGGGCAGCTCCTGCGAGTCGAACGCGACCAGGCCGCGCGCGACCACGGCGCCGTCGGGCGCGACGAGCTCGACCGGGTCGCCCGCGTCGAAGTCGCCCTCGACGCGCGTGATGCCGGCAGGCAGCAGGGAGGCGCGCCCGCCCAGGAGGGCGCGGGCCGCGCCGTCGTCCACGTGCAGGCGGCCGCGCACGCGCGCGGCGTGCGCGATCCACAGGCGCCGCGCCGAGGCGCGCCGCCCGGTCGCCGCGAAGAACGTGCCGACGTCCTCGCCGGCGAGCGCCGGCGCCGCGTTGCGCGCGGCCGTGAGCACCACGGGGATGCCGGAGCCGGTCGCGATGCGCACCGACTCGAGCTTGGTGACCATGCCGCCCGTCCCGACGGCGCTCCCCCGGCTCGAGACCGGGACGTCCGCGACCTCGGCGAGGTCGCCGACGTGGGCGATGCGCTGCGCTCCGGGGCGTGTCGGGGGCCGGTCGTGCAGGCCGTCGACGTCGGTAAGCAGCACGAGCGCGTCGGCGCTCACCAGGTGCGAGACCAGCGCGGCGAGGCGGTCGTTGTCGCCGAACTTCAGCTCGTCGGTGGTGACGGCGTCGTTCTCGTTGATGACGGGGACCACGCCGAGCGCGAGCAGGCGGGACAGCGAGCGCTGGGCGTTCTTGTAGCGCAGGCGGCGCACCGTGTCCTCGGCCGTCAGCAAGATCTGCCCGACGCGCAGCCCGTGGTGCGCGAACGACTCCGCGTAGCGCGCCACGAGCATGCCCTGGCCCACGGACGCGGCGGCCTGCATGGTCGCGAGGTCCTTGGGCCGGGCCGCCAGCCCGAGCGGGCCGATGCCGGCCGCGACGGCGCCCGACGTCACCAGCACCACCTGGGTTCCGGCGGCGTGCCGCGCGGCGAGCACGTCGACGAGCGCCCGCAACGCCTCGAGGTCGAGGTGCCCGTCCGCCCCGGTGAGGGACGACGAGCCGATCTTGACGACGACGCGGCGGGCCGTGGGCAGGGCCTGGCGCGTGAGGGCGGCGTTCACGGGGACATCATCGCCGACGCGTGCGGGGCGACGGGCGCGGCGCCCGGGGAGCGGTCCTCCCCGGGCGCCGGCCGTCGTCAGGCGGGGTCAGGAGACCTTGACCGTCATCTTCGTGCCGTTCTGGGTCTTGACCGCGATGCTGACGCCTACCCCCGGCAGCTTGACGCCCTGGTTGGGCAGCTCGTCGAAGAAGTACTTGTCTCGGTCGTTGAACACCGGGTTGCCGGGCAGGCCGCCGAAGGTGTTCGCGACGCCGTCGACGTGCAGCGTCACCTTGTCCGTCGGCGCGAGGCCGAAGGGGGCGTCGTAGATCTGCACGCGTGCCCGCCACAGGTTGCCGGTCGACGTCTGTGCGAACGGCTGCGGGTGCGCGTCGACGTACAGGTTCCGGCCGGCGCCGGGGTGGGTCACCGTGTCGTTGTCCTGGTACGACGTGTCCCAGTACGAGATCAGCAGACCTTGCTGGTATGCGTAGTGGTCGACCTTGTCCGGGAGCGCCGCCCCGTACCCGAAGAAGTACGGCCCGGTCTGCAGGTACCTGTCGTGGGAGACGTAGGTGCGGTTGGCCGCGATGTAGTACCCCGGGTGGTAGGTCGTGTACTGGGAGCCCGCGACGATGAACCCGTCCGTCGCGTTCGTGGTCCAGTCGCCGAGACCGTTCTCCGCGTCGCCGATGACGACGCCGCCGAGCCTGATGTCGTCGAGCACGATGCCGTCCGGGACCGACTCGACGTTACCGCCGACGGCCGGGTCGGTGACGTAGGCGAAGGACAGCGTGATCGTCTGCCCGGCGTACGCGGACAGGTCGACCGACTTCTGCAGCCAGGTGGCCTGCGTGCCGTCCCAGACCGCGAGCTGCGCGCCGTTGGCGAGCACCTGCACGTAGTCGTACCCGGTCTCGATGTCCCACTTGCCCTGGAACGTCAGCGTCGGGTTGCCGGCCGGGACCGTCACCGTCCTGGTGAGGGTGGTGATGGCGTTGGGGCGGTATCCCGAGTAGTACTGGCCGTTGCCCTCGTACGGCGGGTCCATCGAGTGCTGGACCGCCTTCTCGGGCAGTCCGACGATCAGCGCCTGCGGATCCTTCGAGTTGTACTCGCTCGCACCGAGGGTCAGGGTCTTCTTCTGGCCGGCGGGGACGTAGGAGTAGTCGAGCCAGCCGAGCTGGAGCTTGTTCCACGCGCCGAGGTCGCCGGCACGCTCGCCGATGCCCTGGTCGGTGGCGGATCCCAGGCGGCTCTGGGCCATGAGGGTCCAGTGCTCGTTGTTGTTGTCGACGCTGTAGTTGACGTTGTAGTCGTCGGGCAGCCCGAGGTCGTGCGTGTACTCGTGGTCGAACACCGACCGGCCGCCGTTCTCCGGCTGGATCGTGTAGTCGCCGACGTAGAACCCGGTGTAGTCGTCGGTCGCGGTCACGCTGCCGTCGCCGTTGATGGTGCCGCCGATCGGCGTACCCGTGTTGCAGGCGCGGCCGTCGTAGCACGACGGACCATAGGCAAGGTTCGAGTACCAGCGGTGGCTCCAGATGGCGTCCGTCCCGTAGATCGGGTCGCCGTCGGCCTCGTCACCGCCGGCGTGGACGATCTGGAAGTGGTCGATCCAGCCGTCGGGCTCGTTGAAGTTGCCGTCGCCGTCGAGGTCGTAGCGGTCCTGGACGTCGAACGTGGCGAGCTCGGCCTTGACGTCGGCCATGGTGCGGCCGGCGGCCAGCTGGTCGTCGACCCACTGCTTCGCGGCGTCACGGATGAGGAGCTTGACCGTGCTGCACACGGTGGAGCCGCAGGCGTCGGTGCCGTAGCGACCCTCCGTGTAGGGCACCTTGACCCAGTCCGTCACCGTGCCGTCGACGCTGTAGCGGCCCGACGACTGCGTCTCCATGTAGCCCTTGAGCGACTCGTCGTTATTGCCGAAGTAGAGGTCCTGGAAATAAGACTGTGAGTAGTCCGACCGCCAGACGGTCGAGTTGTCCTTCGACCGGTCCGGCTCCGGGATCTGGTTGCGCAGCGGGCCCTCGGTGCGCTGCGCCGCCGGGTCCGGCGGGTACGGGGACGCCTGGTCCCCGAACTGCACGAGCACGACGAAGATGCGGTCCGTTCCCTCGTTGGCAACCTTGACGTACTTCGACTGGTAGGAGTCCTTGCCGCCACGGGTCCGGCCCTTGCCCAGGCCTGCACTCATGTCGACGACCTTCGACCCGTTGATCGTCTGGACCTGGGCATCCCCGGCCAGGACCTGCTGGATCGCCTGCTCACGCAACGCCGCCTGCTTGTCTGCAAGCGGGTTGGGCAGGTTGTCGGAGGGGACGATCTCGGACCCCTGAGGGCTGACGATGGGTGTCGCCTGAGCCGGTGCCACGGCCAGGCACGCTCCGACGAGTGCCAAGCCCGCGGCAACCGCTGAAACTCTGCGCACTGCTACCTCCCTGCATCGTGTCAAACCCCGGCGTGATGCCGGGGCTGACCCGAAGCGTAGGGAGGTGTGACGCTCCTTACCATCAGGAGCGCCGAGCAATTTCTCAGTCGGCGTCCGGATTCGTCCAGTGCCCCGCCTCGCGCTCCGTCCAGAGCTCGCGGCGCGCCTCGGTCTTGGCGTCCATGCGGTCCGTGAACTCCTCGCGCTTCTCGGCGCGCGTCTTGCGCGAGCGGTCCTCGAGGCGCAGGTCGGTGCCGCGCGAGCCGAGCAGCTCCGGCCCGGTCATGAGCGTCGGCTCCCAGTCGAAGACGACGGCGTTGCGCTCGTCGCCGATGCGCACCTCGTCGCCCGCGACGGCGCCGACCTTGTACAGCCGCTCCTCGACGCCGAGCTTCGCGAGCCGGTCGGCGAGGAAGCCCACGGCCTCGTCGTTGTTGAAGTCCGTCTGGCGCACCCAGCGCTCCGGCTTGGACCCGCGCACCTCGAAGTACACGCTGTCGGCGTCCTGCTTGCGCGTGACGGTGAAGCCCGCCTCGTCGACGGCCTTGGGGCGCAGCACGATGCGCGTCGGCTCCGGGGCGGGCGCTGCCGCGCGGGCCTCGGCCACGATCGCCCCGAGGGCGAACGTCAGCTGGCGCAGCCCTTCGTGGCTGGCGGTCGAGATCTCGAAGACGGGCAGCCCGCGCGCCTCGAGCTCGGGCTTGACGAACTCGGCGAGCTCGCGCGCCTCGGGCACGTCGATCTTGTTGAGCACCACCAGGCGCGGACGCTCGGTGAGCGGCACGCGGCCACCCTCGATGCCGAGATCGCCCGCGTACGCCGCGAGCTCGCTCTCGATGACGTCCAGGTCGCTGATCGGGTCGCGGTCGGGCTCGAGCGTCGCGCAGTCGAGCACGTGCACGATGACGGCGGTGCGCTCGATGTGCCGGAGGAACTCCAGGCCCAGGCCCTTGCCCTCGCTCGCGCCCGGGATGAGTCCCGGCACGTCGGCGACGGTGAAGCGCATGTCGCCCGCCTCGACCACGCCCAGGTTCGGCACCAGCGTGGTGAACGGGTAGTCGGCGATCTTGGGGCGCGCGGCCGAGACCGCCGCGACGAGCGAGGACTTGCCCGCGCTCGGGAATCCCACGAGCGCGACGTCGGCGATGGTCTTCAGCTCGAGGACGACGTCGGCCAGCCCGCCCGGCTCGCCCAGCAGCGCGAAACCCGGAGCCTTGCGCTTGGGCGACGACAGAGCCCGGTTGCCCAGGCCGCCGCGACCGCCGGCCGCGACGACGTACTCGGCGCCGGCGCCGACGAGGTCCGCCAGCACGTTGCCGTCGAGGTCCTTGACCACGGTGCCGTCGGGCACGGTCAGCACCAGGTCCTCGCCCTTGGCGCCGTCGCGGTCGTCGCCCATGCCCTGCGTGCCACCGGTCGCGCGGCGGTGCGGCGAGTGGTGGTAGGCGAGCAGCGTCGTCGTCTGCGGGTCGACGACGAGGCGGACGCTGCCGCCGTCGCCGCCGTTGCCGCCGTCGGGGCCGGCGAGCGGCTTGAACTTCTCGCGGCGGATCGAGGCGACGCCGTGACCGCCGTCACCGCCGGCGGCGTGCAATACGACCCTGTCGACGAAGCTGGCCATGGGTGAATCCTCTCAGGCAAAGCGAGAGGGGCGTGCCGCTCGCGGCACGCCCCTCTGCGAAAGAACGATCAGCGGTGCAAGCTCAGACCTCGACCGTGACGATGTCCACGACCTTGCGGCCACGACGCGTCGCGAACTTGACCGCACCGGCGGACAGCGCGAAGAGCGTGTCGTCGCCACCGCGGCCGACGTTCTCGCCCGGGTGGAAGTGGGTGCCGCGCTGGCGGACGATGATCTCGCCCGACTTGACGACCTGGCCGCCGAAGCGCTTCACGCCGAGCGACTGGGCGTTCGAGTCACGACCGTTGCGCGAGGAGCTCGCGCCCTTCTTGTGTGCCATCTCAGGACCTGCTTTCAGGACGTACGGGAAGAAGATCGCGCGGACGCCGGGGCATCCGCAGCGGAAGTCACTTGATGCCGGTGACCTTGAGGCGGGTCAGCGACTGACGGTGACCCTGGCGCTTGCGGTAGCCGGTCTTGTTCTTGTACTTGAGGATGACGATCTTCGGGCCCTTTTCGTCCCGGACGACCTCAGCCGTGACCTTGACCTTCGCCAGCTTCTCGGCGTCGGTGGTCACCTTCTCCCCGTCGACCAGCAGAAGCGCGGGCAGCTCGACGACGTCGCCGGCCTTTGCCTCGATGCTGTTCATCACGACGATGTCGCCGACGGACACCTTCTCCTGACGGCCACCGGCCTTGACGATCGCGTAAACCATGTTGCGTCTCTCCTGGTCTGGGCGTGCCGCACGGCGTCGTTCACCGTCTTGTTCTGCAACTCGGCCCGCCGCGGCGGTCGAGTGCGGTGCGTCCGTGGGCACACGGGACTGGCACGCCGATGGGCGTGCCGACTCAGAAGTCTACACGAGCCTCATTCGAGGACGAACGTGATCTCCAGCACGACCTGATAGTGCGTGATCGCACCGTCGGTGACGTCGACCTTCTGCTCCTTGACCCAGGCACCTTGCACGTTGCGCAACGTCGCTGTCGCGCGGTCGATGCCGACCTTGATCGCGTCGTCGAAGCTGACGTCCGACCGAGCGCTGATCTCCGTGATGCGTGCCACCGTGCCAGCCATGTCCGTCCCCTTCGTCGGCGGTGCGGATCCGTGGTTCGAGCATCACGCGCCCTGGTGAGCCTCGCCACCCGGGCGGACCATGGACGGATGGAGGCCGACGCCGTCGACGCCGCACTGCGCGCCATCGACCGCCGGGGGTTCCTCCCCCGGGCCGCGCGGCCGTGGGCGGACCAGGACCGCCCGCTCGAGATCGGCCACGGCCAGACCTGCTCGCAGCCGTCCACGGTCGTGGCGATGCTGCGCCTGCTCGACGTCCCGCCGGGGTCCGCCGTGCTCGACGTCGGGGCGGGGTCCGGCTGGACGACGGCGCTGCTCGGGCACCTGGTCGGATCCGAGGGCCAGGTGCTGGGCGTCGAGCGGCGCGCCGACCTGGCCGCGTGGGGCGCCGCGAACCTCGCGCGGTACGGCATGCCGTGGGCCCGCGAGGTGCTCGCGCGACGCGGGGTGCTGGGCTGGCCGCGCGACGGCGGGTGGCAGCGGGTCCTCGTCTCGGCTGCGGCCCAGGAGCTCCCCCAGGCCCTCGTGGACCAGCTGGCCCCGGGCGGACGGATGGTCATCCCGGTGCGGCACGCGATGGTCCGGGTCGATGTCGACGACCAGGGCGCGATCCGGTGCAGCGACCACGGGACCTACTCGTTCGTGCCGCTGATCGAGGACTGACGCCTCAGCCGCGGTGCTCGCGGCAGCGGGCCTGGTAGCTCTCGGTGCCGCCCACGTGCGCGGGGTCGGCGACCTCAGGGGCGACGTCGTCGCGCGTGATCCGGACGTGGTACGCGGCGTCGCGGCCGCACACCATGCACACGGCGGTGAGCTTGTCGACCCGCTCGGCCACCGCCATGAGAGCGGGCAGCGGTTCGAACGGCCGGCCGTCGAACGTCACGGAGAGCCCCGCGACCACCACGACCAGACCCTTGTCCGCGAGCCCCACGACGACGTCCACGAGCTCAGGGCCGAAGAACTGGGCCTCGTCGATCGCGACCATCTCGGTCCCCGGCTCCACGAGCGCGGGAATCTCGGCCGCCGTCGACGCTGTCGCCGACGGCACCTCGAGCCCCGAGTGCGAGGCCACCTTCCCGCCGCCCGCGCGCACGTCGAGCGCGTGGTTCACGACGACGACCCCGCGGCCCGCGAGCCGCGCGCGGCGCACACGCCGCACGAGCTCCTCGGACTTGCCGGCGAACATCGGCCCGGCGACGACCTCGACGCGCCCCTCGGCGAACCGCGCGGGCGCGCCCACGGCCGGGTCAGCCTTCCGGCTGCTCGGCCGCGGCCGCCTGGTCGTGCGCGTGCGCGGCCGCGGCGGCGATCGTCGCCAGGGTCGCCTTCACGGCCTCGCGGGCCTCCGAGTTGTCCTCGGGCAGCTTCGGCAGCTCCGCGTGCGGGACAGCCTCGGCGGGCTTGGCCGCGGCGCCGCGACGGCGGCGTGCGCGCTTCGACTCGCTCGCCGCGGTGCCGGCGTCGGCGGTCTCGATCTGCACGTGGCCCTTCTCGACGGGCTCGGTGTGGACGACGAACCCGCGGCCCTTGCAGTGCTCGCAGGTCTCGCTGAACGCCTCGACCAGGCCCTGGCCCACCCGCTTGCGCGTCATCTGGACCAGGCCCAGCGACGTCACCTCGGCCACCTGGTGCTTGGTGCGGTCGCGGCCGAGGCACTCGACGAGGCGCCGCAGCACCAGGTCGCGGTTCGACTCGAGCACCATGTCGATGAAGTCGATGACGATGATGCCGCCGATGTCGCGCAGGCGGAGCTGACGGACGATCTCCTCGGCCGCCTCGAGGTTGTTGCGAGTGACCGTCTCCTCGAGGGTGCCGCCCGCGCCCGTGAACTTGCCGGTGTTGACGTCGATGACCGTCATCGCCTCGGTGCGGTCGATGACGAGCGAGCCGCCCGACGGCAGCCAGACCTTGCGGTCCATGCCCTTGGCGAGCTGCTCGTCGACCCGGTGCACGGTGAAGACGTCGGCATTGTCGGCCCACTTGGTCACGCGCTCGCGCAGGTCGGGGGCCAGCTCCTCGACGTACGAGGACACCTCCTGCCACGCCCCGTCGCCCTCGACGATCAACGACGAGAAGTCGTCGTTGAAGATGTCGCGGACCACGCGGATCGCCAGGTCGGGCTCACCCTGCAGCAGCGCCGGAGCACTGGTGGTGGACTTCTCGGCCTTGGTCGTGATCGCGGCCCACTGCGACTCCAGGCGCTCGACGTCGGCCCGCAGCTCCTCCTCCGAGGCACCCTCGGCGGCGGTGCGGACGATGACGCCGGCGCTCTCCGGCACGATCTCGCGCAGGATCTTCTTGAGGCGGTTGCGCTCGACGTCGGGCAGCTTGCGGCTGATGCCCGTCATGCCGCCGCCCGGCACGAGCACGAGGTAGCGGCCCGCGAGCGTGACCTGCGACGTCAGGCGGGCGCCCTTGTGACCGATCGGGTCCTTGGTGACCTGCACCAGCACCGAGTCGCCCGACTTGAGCGCCGCCTCGATCTTGCGCGGCTGGCCGCCCTCGAGACCGGCGGCGTCCCAGTTGACCTCGCCCGCGTACAGCACGGCGTTGCGGCCCTTGCCGACGTCGACGAACGCGGCCTCCATGGACGGCAGCACGTTCTGCACGCGGCCCAGGTAGACGTTGCCGACCGTCGACGCCTGCGACTGCTGCGAGACGTAGTGCTCGACGAGCACGCCGTCCTCGAGCACGGCGATCTGCGTGCGGCCGTTCCTCTCGCGCACGACCATCGAGCGCGACACCGACTCCCGGCGCGCGAGGAACTCGGCCTCGGTGATGATCTGGCGGCGGCGGCCGGCGTCGCGGCCCTCGCGGCGGCGCTGGCGCTTGGCCTCGAGGCGCGTCGAGCCCTTGAGCGCGGTGACCTCGTCGGTCGAGCGCGAGCGGGTGGTCTCGGCGCGCTCGGCGCGCGAGCCGCGCCGGCGGCGGCGACGGCGGCGTGAGGTGCCGCCCTCCTCGTCCCCGGCCTCGTCGGCCTCGTCCTCGGCGGTCTCGTCGCCCGTCTCGTCGGCGAGCGTCTCGTCCTCCTCGGCCTCCTCGTCGCCCTCCTCGTCCTCCTCGTCGTCCTCGGGACGGCGGCCGCTGCGGCGGCCGCGGCCACCCCGGCGACGACGGCGGCGCGGGCGGTCGTCGAACGCCTCGAGCTCGACGTCCTCCTCGTCCTCGACCAGGTCCTCCGGGCCCAGGTCGACGAGCTCGACGCCGTCGGCCAGGAGCTCGGCCTCGATCGCGGCGACCTCCTCGGCGGCAGCTGCCTCCTCGCCGGTGAGCACGGCGGGCTCCGGCGCGGGTGCGGGTGCGGGTGCGGCCACGGGCGCGGGTGCAGCCACGGGCGCCTCGACCGGCGTCTCGGGGGCGGCGACCTCCTCGTGCGGGTGCGGCGGGCCCGCCGGGGCCTGCGCGCGGCGCGGGCGGCGCGCGGTCGTGAGGTCGGGAGCCTGGAAGAGCATCGCGGTCGTGGCCAGGCGCGGCGTCGTCGTCCCGGGGGTCCGGACTGCCGTGTTCTTGGCCGGCGGGGCCTGCTCCGCAGGGGCCGGCGCCTCGGTCGCGACCGGGGCCTCGGCGGGCGCCGTGGTCTCGGCGGTGGCCGGGGCGGCCGGCTCCTGCTGGTCGGAGCGGGCGCGACGCGACCGCGTGGCGCGCTTCGGGGCAGCGGGGGCCTCGGCCTCGGCCTCGGCGGCGGGCTCGGCGGGCGCGGCCTTCGCGCGCGAGCGGCTGCGGCGGGGCGCGGGCTCGCCGGCGTCGGACGTCGCGGGCGCCTCGGCGGCCGGCCCGTTCGGCAGCTCGATGTCGTCGAGGGTGCGGACCGCGCGGCGGGAGCCGCTGCGAGGCGCCTCGGCGTCAGGCTGCGGCTGGGTCTGCGGCTCCGCGGCCCGCGGGGGCAGGACGATGTCGGCGAGGGTCGGCTCGTCGCCGACCGGCGGCGTGGACGCGGGGCGGGAGGCACGGCGCGAACGGCGGGCCGGGGCCGCCGGAGCAGCCTCGGCGGCGGGCTCCGGGGTCGCGGCGGGCGCCTCGACAGGCACCTCAGGGGCGGCGTCGCGCGTCGGGAGCGTGATGCCTAGGTCGGGCGTCGCCGCACCGGCGGGCGGGCCGCCGGCCGGGCGGGTCACGCGGCGCCGTGCGGGCTTGCGGGTCGTGTTGTCGTTGTTCTCAGAGGTCACGCGCTGTGCTCCTGCTGCCCGGCCGTCCCCCCACACCTGAGGACCGCGAGGCGGTCGTCGTCCGTTGCCGCGCTGGGCGCGGGCACCGGACGGAAGTCTCGGTGACGGCCGGCTGCTGACTCGTCTTCGCGGACGCCGGGCGGCCAGGGCTCCTATCGACACCCTGACCGCGGCACCGCGTGCGGACGCGGGAGCTGCGAGCTCGTGGCCGACAGGGTGATGTGGCCCCTGACGGTTGCGATCCAGTATCGCACCCACCGGGCGTGTCGGCGGCGCGGCGGCACGCCGGGCGCGTCTCCGAGCGGAGGTGTGCACTGGGACTGAGGTGACTCGTCCCTGATGTGCGAGCGAGGTCACACCGTGTCGTATTGACTCGTGAAGAACTTCACGAGCAGGCTGCTCGCGTGCCCCGACGTGCGGAGACGATCCGTGCTGGCGTGGCCGCACCCCTCGTTCCGAGACCTGGAGACGCTCCGTGGATGCTCTCGCGCTCGCCCGGTGGCAGTTCGCCATCACGACCGTCTACCACTTCGTCCTCGTGCCGCTGACGATCGGCCTCGCGCCGCTCGTCGCCGGCATGCAGACGGCCTGGGTGGTGACCAAGAACGAGCGGTGGCTGCGGCTGACCAAGTTCTTCGGGAAGCTGCTGCTCATCAACTTCGCGCTCGGCGTCGCCACCGGCATCGTCCAGGAGTTCCAGTTCGGCATGGCCTGGAGCGAGTACTCGCGCTTCGTCGGCGACGTGTTCGGAGCCCCCCTCGCCATGGAGGCGCTCGCGGCGTTCTTCGTCGAGTCGACGTTCCTGGGCCTGTGGATCTTCGGCTGGGACCGCCTCAACAAGAAGGTGCACCTCGCGTGCATCTGGCTGCTGGCCATCGGCACGAACCTGTCCGCGTTCTTCATCCTCGCGGCGAACTCGTGGATGCAGCACCCCGTGGGCACCACGTACAACCCGGAGACGGGACGTGCGGAGATGGAGTCCATCGGCGCGATCCTCACCAACAACACGCTGTGGGCCGCGTTCCCGCACACCATCACGGCGGCGTTCCTCGTCGCCGGCACGTTCGTCTGCGGCGTAGCCACGTGGTGGATGGTGCGCCTGGTCCGCTCGAGAAAGCCCGAGCTGGTCGAGCTCGCGCGCAGCACCTACCGGCCGGCGGTGGTCCTGGGCGCCTGCGTGATGCTGGTGGCCGGCGTCGGCGTCATCCTCTCGGGCGACGCGCAGGGAAAGATCATGTACCAGCAGCAACCCGGCAAGATGTCGGCCGCCGAGGGTCTGTGCAAGGCCGAGCAGGGCGCGGCGTTCTCGATCCTCACCGTCGGCCCATGGAACCCGACCTGCGACGACCTCACGCGCGTCGTCTCGGTCCCGGGTCTCGCCAGCTTCCTGGGCACCGGCCACTTCTCCGGCCCCAAGTCGGAGCTGCCGGGCGTCAACGACGTCCAGCGCCAGATGGAGGCCAGGTTCGGCGCGACCGACGACGCCGGCAACCCCATCAGCTACACCCCGCCCCTCGGCATCACCTTCTGGGCGTTCCGCCTCATGATCGGCCTGGCCGTGTTCTCCGCGGCCCTCGCGCTCTGGGCGCTGTGGGACACCCGTCGAGGCCGGACCTCGGAGTCCAGGTGGCTCTCGCGCCTCGCGATCCTGGCGATCCCGATGCCGTTCCTCGCCTGCTCCTTCGGGTGGATCTTCACCGAGGTGGGCCGCCAGCCCTGGGTCGTCGCGCCCAACCCGACCGGCATCGACGAGGTGCGCCTGCTGACCGAGCGGGGCGTGTCCACCGCCGTGCCCGCGGGCGTCATCCTGGCGTCGCTGGTCCTGTTCACGCTGCTGTACGCCGCGCTCGGGGTGATCTGGTACCGCCTGATCCACCGCTACGCGATCGAGGGCGTGCCGCAGGTGCACGACGAGTCCCCTGAGGCGCGCGTCGCCGCGGGCGAGGACGACGCCGACCGCCCCCTGTCCTTCGCCTACTGAGCACCGAGCAGAGACTGGAGACCTGAGATGGACCTGACGATCCTGTGGTTCGTCCTCATCGCCGTCCTGTGGACGGGGTACCTCGTGCTCGAGGGCTTCGACTTCGGCGTGGGGATGCTGCTCTCGCTGTTCCCGCGCGGGACGCGCGACCAGAAGGTGGTCGAGCGCCGCGTGCTCATCAACACGATCGGCCCGGTGTGGGACGGCAACGAGGTGTGGCTGCTCACAGCGGGCGGCGCGACGTTCGCCGCGTTCCCCGAGTGGTACGCCACCCTGTTCTCCGGGTTCTACGTGCCGCTGCTGATCATCCTGCTCGCCCTCATCGTGCGCGTGGTCGCGTTCGAGTGGCGGGGCAAGATCGCCTCCGAAGCGTGGGGTCACCGGTTCGACGTGCTCATCCAGGTGGGCTCGTGGATCCCCGCGGTCCTGTGGGGTGTCGCGTTCGCCAACCTGGTGCGGGGCGTCCTGCTCGACGCCGACCACCAGTACGTCGGCGGGTTCTGGGCGCTGATCAACCCGTTCGCGCTCCTGGGTGGCCTGACGACGCTCGTGCTGTTCCTGCTGCACGGGTCGGTGTTCCTCGCCCTCAAGACCGACGGCGAGCTGCGGGACCGGGCCCGGTCGTTCGCCGCGCGGTTCGCCCTCGCCGCCGTCGTGGTCGCGGGCGGCTGGGCCGTGTGGGCGCAGGTCGCGTACTCGGTGACCTGGACCTGGGCGGCCGTCGCGGTCGCCGCGGCAGCCCTGGTCGGGGTCGTGCTCACCAACGCCCGCGGGCGCGAGGGCTGGGCGTTCGGGCTCTCGGCCGTGGCGATCGTCGCCGCCGTCGTGCTGATCTTCGGGTCGATGTACCCCGACGTCATGCCCGGCCGCGAGGGCGGGCCGTCGCTCTCGATCGCCGACGCCTCGTCGACCGACTACACGCTCACCGTCATGACCTGGGTCGCCGTGATCCTCACGCCCCTCGTCATCGTCTACCAGAGCTGGACGTACTGGGTGTTCCGCCGTCGCCTGACCTCGAGGGACCTCCCCGCCCCGGCAGGGCTCACCTGGATGAAGGTCCGCGACGCGCTGGGCGCGAACGACGAGCCGGCCGTCCGTCCGTCGGACCTCACGTGACGACAGCGTGAAGCCCCTCGACCCGCGCCTGCTGCGCCGCGCCCGCTCCGCCCGGCGGTACGTCGTGCTCACCGCCGGGCTGGGCTTGGTCTCGGCCGTGCTCGTCGTCGCGCAGGCGCTGCTCGTCGCGTCCCTGCTGGCCGCGCTCGTGACCCACGGGTCCGTGGCCGGCCCGACGGCGGCGCGCACCCTCGGCGGCCTCGCGGCCGTCGCGGGCGGCCGCGCCGTCGTCGCCTGGGCGCAGGAGCGGTACGCGCAGCGGGCCGCCGCACGGACCGTCGCGGAGCTGCGCTCGCAGGTGGTCGCGCACGCCGTGGCGCTGGGCCCGCGCTGGGCCGCCGGGTCGCGGCAGGCGGAGGTCGCGACGCTCGCGACGCGCGGGCTCGACGCCCTCGAGCCGTACCTCGTGCGGTACCTGCCGTCGCTGCTGCTCACCGCCCTGGTGACGCCCGCGGTGCTGCTCGTGCTGTTCGGGCTCGACTGGGTGTCGCTCGTGGTGTGCGTCGTGACGCTGCCGCTGGTGCCGCTGTTCATGTGGCTCGTGGGGCTTATGACGCAGGGAACGTCGGAGCGGCGGCTCGCGGTGGTGCAGCGGCTCGGCGCGCAGGTGCTCGACCTGCTGGCCGGGCTGCCGACGTTGCGCGCGTTCGGGCGCGAGTCCGGTCCTGGAGCTCGCGTGCGGGCGCTGGGCGACGCGTCGAAGCGGGCGACGATGGGGACGCTGCGGGTCGCGTTCCTGTCCGGCATGGTGCTGGAGCTGCTCACCACGCTGTCCGTGGCCGTCGTGGCCGTCGGCGTCGGGCTGCGGCTCGTGTCCGGTGGGATGGGCCTGGAGACGGGCCTGGCCGTGATCATGCTGGCGCCGGAGGTCTACCTGCCGCTGCGGGCGGTCGGGGCGCAGTTCCATGCCTCGACCGACGGGATCGCGGCGGCCGAGAAGGCGTTCGCGGTGCTGGAGACGGAGCCGGGCGCGGTCGCGCCGGGCCCCCTGGCAGCGCCCTCGGGTGCGGTGCGGGCCGTCGTGCTCGACGGCGTGACGGTGCGGGCCGGGGAGCGGGCCGTCGAGGCGCCGGCGGGGCTGACGGCCCGGATCGAGCTCGGTTCCGGAGCGCCGGGCGACGGCCGCGTGGTGGTGCTGCGGGGTGCCTCGGGGGCCGGCAAGTCGACGGCGGTCCAGGTGCTGCTGGGTCTGCTCCGTCCGGACGCGGGCGCGGTCTCCCTCGAGCTCGCAGAAGCAGGGCGGACCGCGGTCGTCCCGCTCGACGACGTCGACCCCGCATGGTGGTGGGCGCACGTCGTGTGGGTGCCACAGCGGCCCGCGATCGCGCCTGGACGCCTGCGCGACGTCGTCGGGGGCGGGCCTGATCTCGACGACGACGCCTTGGCCGCGGCCGCACGGACCACCGGGCTCGACCTCGTCGTCGGCTCGCTGCCCGACGGCTGGGACACGCGCGTCGGGCTCGGCGGGGTCGGCCTGTCGGTCGGGCAGCGGCAGCGGGTCGCGCTCACTTCCGCACTGCTCGCCGGGGCGGGGCGGCCCGTCGTCGTGCTCGACGAGCCGACCGCGCACCTCGACGCCGCCGGCGAGCGGGTCGTGCTCGACACCGTGCGGGCCTGGCGCGACGCCGGTCGCACGGTCCTCGTCGTCGCGCACCGCGAGTCGCTCGTCGCCCTCGCCGACCAGCTCGTCGACGTCGAGGCCCGCGCCCTCGAGGAGGTGCCCGCATGAGCCGCGACCCGCTGCGCACGGTGCTGCCGCTGCTCGAGGTGCGCCCGGCGCGCGTGCTGCGCGCGGTGCTGCTGGGTTCGCTCGCGCTCGGCTGCTCCGTCGGGCTGGCTGCCGTGTCCGCGTGGCTCATCGCGCGCGCCTCGCAGATGCCGCCCGTAATGACGCTGTCGGTCGCCGTCGTGACGGTCCGGGCGTTCGGCGTCGGGCGCGGCGTCCTGCGGTATCTCGAACGCCTCGCCTCGCACGACGTCGCGCTCGGCGGGATGTCGGCGTTGCGCGCCAACCTCTACGACGCGCTGGCCCGCGGGCCGGTGACCGGCGTCGTCGGACTCCGGCGCGGGGACCTGCTCGCCCGCGTCGGGGCCGACGTCGACGCCGTCGGCGAGGTCGTGGTCAAGTCGCTCGTGCCGGCCGGGGTCGCGCTCGTCGTGGGGCTCGCGTCGGTCGCGCTGGTCGGGGCGTTCCTCCCGACGGCGGCGCTGGCCCTGCTCGGGTGCCTGCTGCTCACGGGGGTGCTGGCACCCTGGCTCGCCGCCCGCGCGTCTGCCGCGACCGAGGCCGCCGGTGCCGCCGCGCGCGCCGAGGTGACCGCCCGCACGCTCGGGCTGCTCGAGGAGGGCCAGCAGCTGCGGGTCGCGGGCAGGCTCGACGCCGAGCTCGCCGCACTCCGCGACGCCGACGCGCGCCTCACCACCGCCGGTGACGACGGCGCCCGCACGGCCGGCGTCTCCGCGGCGATCGGCGCCGGCGCGCAGACGCTGTCCGTCATCGCGGCGCTCGCGCTCGGCATGGGGGCGCTCCACGCCGGCTCGCTCGCGCCGGTGGAGCTCGCCGTGGTGGTGCTGACCCCGCTCGCGGTGTTCGAGGTGACGGGCGTGCTCCCGGCGGCGGCCGTCCAGCTCCGCCGCTCGCGCGAGGCGGCCGCCCGTCTGGCGGCGCTGCTCCCCGCTGACCTCTCAGACGAGTTGTCAGGGCCCGGGGGCAGCCCCGTGCCCTCTGGGCCTGACAGCGCGGGCTCGAGTGCGCTGCTCGCGCTCGACGGCGTCGCGGCCGGGTGGCCTTCCGCGGGCTCCCCCGCCGTCGGCGGCGTCGACCTCGCGCTCGCACCCGGTGCCGTCGTCGCGCTCGTCGGGCCCTCCGGCGTCGGCAAGACGACGCTGCTCATGACCGCCGCCGGGCTGCTGCCGCCACGAGACGGCAGCGTGGCCTCGGAGCCTGGGGCCGCCTCGCTCTTCCTCGCCGAAGACGGCCACGTCTTCGAGACCACCGTCCTCGAGAACCTGCGCGTGGCCCGCGGAGACGTCACGCCCGACGACGCCCGCGGCGCCCTCGACGCCGTCGGCCTGACCCCGTGGGTCGACGCCCTCCCGGACGGCCTCGACACCGTGCTCGGCGGCGGGGCCACCACCGTCTCCGGCGGCGAGCGCCGGCGCCTCCTCGTGGCCCGCGCCCTGCTCAGCCCCGCGCGCGTGCTGCTTGTCGACGAGCCGGCGGAGCACCTCGACGCCCCGGCCGCCGACGCCGTCGTCGCAGCGCTCGCGACGCACGCCCGCGCGACCGGGGGCGCCGTCGTTCTCGCGACGCACCGGCTGATGGCAGCGCATGATGCCGACGAGGTCCTCATGATCGGCCGGGACGGCGACGGGCCCGCGACCGTCACGGCGCGGGGGTCGCACGCGGAGCTGCTGCGGGACGTCGCGGACTATGCGTGGGCGGCCGGCCAGGAGACCGCGAACCTCTAACCCACCAGCTCGAGCCGCACCACGGGCCGGCCGGGCCGCTGCCAGCCGACGACGTCGAACCCTGCGTCGGTGAACACGCCGAGCGGCCCGTGGTAGAGGTCGGCGGACGGGACACGCCGCCCAGCGGTGTCGATCGGGTACGCCTCGACGACCCGCGCCCCGGCGTCGCGGGCGACCTCGACCGCACCGGTGAGGAGGGCGCGCGTGACACCCTTCCCCCGGTGCTCGCGCGGCACCACGAAGCAGACGACGGACCACACTCCGACGTCGTCCAGGTCCTGGCCGTCGAGGGCCGCCGCGAGCGCCCGCGTGCGCGGGATGCGGGCGTACCGCCGCCGCGGCTCGACGCCGCACCAGCCGACGGGCACGCCGTCCCGGTACGCCACGACGCCCGGCGAGCTGCCGGCATCACCCGCCTGCGCGTGGAGCGCGTCGCACATCTCGACGTCGTTCGCTGCGCGGAAGTCCGCGTTACCGAGCTTCCACCACTGGCACCAGCAGTGTGCGGCGTCGCCCCGCGTGCCGAACACGGCGACGACGTCGTCCCAGGGCACCGCGTGCGCGGGCACGACCTGCATGGCGCTCATCCTGCCCGACGATGGCCGCGGTAGCGTCCGGGGCGTGAAGATCCTCGTTCCCGGCAACGTCCCGTTCGACTCCGCGCCCCTGCTCGACGATCCCGCGGACGTCGTCGTGCCCTACGTCATGCGCGACGCGATCCCGGACGAGCACGCCGACGCGGACGTCCTGGTCACCTGGGCGTCGCCGGCCCGCGTGCTCGAGGACGCGGCCCGCCGGCTGACCCGCCTGCGCTGGGTGCAGACCCTCACGGCCGGGCCCGACGCCGTGCTCGCTGCGGGGTTCGCGCCCGGAGTCGTCGTCTCCTCGGGCCGTGGGCTGCACGACGGGACGGTCGCGGAGCACACCCTGGCGCTCGTGCTGGCCACGGTGCGGCGGATCGACCGCTCGCTCGCCTCGCAGCGGTCGCACGACTGGGACCGCGGGCTCGGCAAGGAGCAAGCCTCGGCCGAGGCGGGCCCGACCTACACGCTCGACGGCGCCCGCGTGACGATCTGGGGCTTCGGCTCGATCGCCGAGCGGCTCGCCCCGCTGCTGGCCGCGATGGGCGCCCGCGTGGCCGGCGTGGCGAGCACGGCGGGCGAGCGGGCCGGGTACCCCGTGGTCGACTACGCCGGGCTGAGCGCGCTGCTGCCGGAGACCGACGTCCTGATCTCGCTCCTGCCGGCCACCCCCGCCACGCGCCACGCGCTCGACGCCGCGACGCTCGCGCTGCTGCCACCGCACGCGCGGTTCGTCAACGCGGGCCGGGGCGCGACGGTGGACGAGGGCGCGCTGGTCGCGGCGCTGCGCTCGGGTGCGCTGGCAGGTGCGGCCCTGGACGTGACCGAGGTGGAGCCGCTCCCGGCAGCCTCGCCGCTGTGGGACGCGCCGAACCTGATCATCACGCCGCACGTGGCGGGTGGCCGCCCCCAGCACGCGAAGGAGTTCCTGACGGCCCAGCTCCGCGCCTGGAAGCAGACGGGCCCGGGCTCCCTGCAGAACCTGGTCGCGAGATAGGGCCGCGGCCGGGCACTACGTCGCCGCCGAAGGCACTATCTCGCGCGGTAAGTCACCAGCGGGTGTGTGCCGCGCTCGGGCGGCGCTGGCAGCGCGGGCACGTGTACGCGCTGCGGTTCATGAACGGCTCCCGGCGGATCGGGGTGCCGCAGCGCGGGCACGGCTCGCCCTCGCGGCCGTAGACCGCCAGGCCCCGCGAGAAGTAGCCCGACTCCCCGTTGACGTTGACGTACAGCGTGTCGAAGCTCGTGCCGCCCACCGCCAGCGCCTCGCGCATGACGTCCTCCGCCGCGTCGAGCAGCCGGTGCACGTCCGCGGCCCGCATCGTGTCGGTCGCCCGCGCGTAGTGCAGCCGTGCGCGCCACAGCGCCTCGTCGGCGTAGATGTTCCCGACGCCGCTCACCAGGGTCTGGTCCAGCAGGGCCCGCTTGACTCCGGTGCGACGCCGCCGCACGGCGTCGACGACGGCCGCGCGGCCCGGACCTCCGCGCGCGAGCACGGGGTCGAGGAGGTCGCGGCCGATGTGGGCGACTGGCGCGGGAACGGCGGGCTCGTCGGTGCCGAGGCCGCCCGGGGCACCTTCAGGCGTCGGGACCAGGTCGACGACGGCGAGGTGCCCGAAGGTGCGCTGGTCGACGAAGTCGAGGGCTGTCCCCCCGGAGGGCGCGTGCTCGAGGTGCACCCGCACCCGCAGGTGCGGGTGCACCCAGGGGTCGGAGCCGTCGCGCACGAGCAGCTGGCCGGACATGCCGAGGTGCGCGAGCAGCGCGGCCCCGTCGCCCAGCGGCAGCCACAGGAACTTGCCGCGCCGCGCCGCCGCTACGAGCGTCCGGCCCCGCAGCTGGTCGGCGAACGACCGCGCACCGCCGTCGTGCCGGCGCACGCTGTAGTCCCGGAACACCTCGACGTCCCGCACGCGCGCGCCCAGCACGAGCCGGGCGAGGCCGTCGCGGACGGTCTCGACCTCGGGGAGCTCAGGCACCCGCGTCGGGGGTCTCGAGAGGGACGTCCTGGAGCGCCAGGTACGCCTGCTCGGCGGCCTCCTGCTCGGCATGCTTCTTGGCTGTGCCCGTCCCCATGCCCAGCACGGGGCCGGCCGTGACCTGCGCGTGGAACAACCGCGCGTGCTCGGGGCCCTCGGCGTCCACGTGGTAGACCGGCGCGCCGAGCCCTCGCTCGGCTGCGGCCTCCTGCAGCGACGTCTTCCAGTCGAGGCCCGCGCCGAGGCCTGCCGCGGCGTCGAGGGTCTCGTCGACGAGCCGGTGGACCAGCTCGCGCGCCACCTCCAGGCCGTGCGAGAGGTAGGTCGCCCCGATGAGCGCCTCGACGGTGTCCGACAGGATCGAGTCCTTCTCGTACCCGCGCGTGCGCATCTCGCCCTTGCCGAGCAGCACGTACGAGCCGAGACCGAGGGACCTGGCCACCGCGGCCAGCGACCGCTGCGAGACCGTCGCGGCCCGCATCTTCGCGAGCTCGCCCTCGGGCAGGTCCGGGTGCCTGCGGTAGAGCGCCTCCGTGACCACGAGCCCCAGCACGGTGTCGCCCAGGAACTCCAGGCGCTCGTTGGTGGGGATGCCGCCGGCCTCGTGCGCGAACGACCTGTGGGTCAGGGCAAGGACGAGAAGCTCGGGGTCCAGGTGGACCCCGAGCTTCTCGAGAAGAGCGGTCGGCTCGTGCCGCGCGGACGCGGCCGTGCCGTTCGCAGGCACGTCAGCCCGCGTGCTCGGTGCGCAGCGCCTCGGCGTACTGACGGCCCTTGTAGGTGCCACAGGTCGGGCACGCCGTGTGGGACAGCTTCTGTCCCTTGCAGTTGGGGCACGTCGCGAGGGCGGTCGCGGTGGTCTTCCACTGCGAGCGGCGCGCACGGGTGTTGCTGCGCGACATCTTGCGCTTCGGAACAGCCACGGCTAGCTCTCTTTCGTCTCGTCGGTCACGCTCGACTGCTCGAGCATGGCTTGCAACGCCGACCAGCGAGGGTCGACGACGTCATGGGTGTGGTCCGGGTCGTCCGCGAGGCGAGCTCCGCACACGGAGCACAGGCCGGGGCAGTCCGGACGGCACAGCGGTTGAAATGGTAATGCAGTGACGACGGAATCCCGAACCGCGGGTTCGATGTCCGCCAGCTCCCCGTCCAGGACCGCTTCCTCGTCCTCGAGCTCGTCGTCGCCGGCCGCCTCGGCCGCGCGCAAGCGCTCGGGGTAGCCGAACAGCTCCTGGACCCGCACGGTGACCTCCTCGGTCACCGGGTCCAGGCACCGCACACACTCGCCGACCGCCGTGCCGCGCACGACGCCGGAGACCAGGACGCCCTCCATGACCGACTCGAGGCGCAGACCCACGACGAGGTCCGCCCCCTCGGGGATGCCGATCACGACCGTACCCAGGTTCGCGGGTGCCGGGACGACGCGCGCGAACTCTCGCATCGTGCCGGGTCGCCGCGACAGCTCGTGCGTGTCGAGCACGAGCGGCGAGCGCGGGTCGGTGCTGATGGCAGGCTCCGGTGAAGGGTGTGGTGCTGGGATGGGATGCGGCCCTCACAAGGGCCAGCGCACGAGTCTATGCCATCGCGCAGGCACGGCCAACGTCACCGCGTGGTGACGCCCGACACCCCTGCTCAGCCCTCGCGCGAGCCCGGCCGGTCGGCCGGCCAGTCGGGCTCGGGCACGTGGTCCCAGCGCGGGCGCCGCGCCCCCGGCTCGAGCCGCTCCGCGAGCCTGGCCCGCCCGGCCCGCACCTGCGCCTTGAGCGCGTCGAGGTCCTCGTCGAACGACGCCAGCCGCCCGTCGCAGTACTCGTCGGCGTTGGAGCGGAGCGTCGCGGCCTGTTGCTCGGCCTCGGCGACGATGTCTGCCGCCCGCGACGTGGCCTGGGCGACCACCTGCTCCTGCTCCACCAGCTCGAGCGCGCGCTGACGCGCCGCCGCGACGATCTCCTCGCCGGACCGCCGTGCGTCCTCGAGCTCCGCCTGCGCGTGCTGCAGCAGCTCGTCGGAGCGCTCGACGGCGCTCGGCAACCCGTGCCGCAGCTCGTTGACCAGGCCCATGAGGGCGTCGCGGTCGACCCGCACGTCGGACGACATGAAGACCGGCCGCGCACCCTCGACCAGTCCGGCCAGCTCGTCCAGGACGTCGATCAGGGCCGACGGCGAGAGCTCGCCGATCTGCTGCTGGTTCATCGTTCCTCCCGCTGTTCCAGTGCCGCCCGGACCGCGGCGGCCACGCCGTCGGGCACCAGGTCCTCGATCGCGCCTCCGTGCCGCGCGATGTCCTTGACCAGCGACGACGCGATGTGCGAAAGCGCAGGGTCGCCGGTGACGTAGACGGTCTCGACACCGCTCAGGTGCCGGTTCATGAGCGCCATGGGCGTCTCCGCGTCGAGGTCCGCCCCGCCACGCAGGCCCTTGACGATGGCCGCGGCCCCGAGGTCGCGGCAGAAGTCGACGACGAGCCCGGGCACGACCTCGGCCCGCACGTCGGCGGTCGCCGGGTCGGCCGCGAGCGCCGCGCGGACCAGGTCCACCCGCGTCTCGAGCGGCAGCAGCCCGGCCTTGCCGGGGTTCTTCGCGACGCCGACGACGACGACGTCGAACAGCGCACGGGTGCGGCGCACGACGTCGAGGTGGCCGAGCGTGAAGGGGTCGAACGACCCCGGGCAGACTGCGGTGGTCACCCGCACACGCTAAGCGGCGCCCGCGCACGGGCCGTGGAGGCGGGGCCGGGTGTGGCTCAGTCGGTCTCGGCGGCGACGGCGGAAGGCTCGGCGTAGTACACGGCGGTCTCGCCGTAGTCCTTCCGCGCGAGCAGATCGAGCCCCGCAGGCCACGCCGGCTCGGGGCTGCGGGTGGACCGCTCGACGACGACGACGGCGTCGGCCGCGAGCACGCCGGGGGACGCCAGGTCGGCGAGGACCGCCGCAAGCGCCTCCTCCGAGAGGTCGTAGGGCGGGTCGAGGAACACGAGGTCGAGCGGTTCGACCGGCGCTGCGGCGAGGCCCGCGGCGTACCGCCCCGCGTCGTCCCCGACGACGCGCACGACGCCGCCCAGCCCGAGCGCGGTGACGTTCCCGCGCGCCACCTCGACGGCGCGGCGCGCGGAGTCGACGAGCGTGACGTGCGCGGCGCCGCGCGAGGCGGCCTCGAGGCCGAGCGCCCCGGACCCGGCGTAGAGGTCGAGCACGCGGGCGCCGTCGAGCACGCCGTAGTGCGCGAGCCGGCTGAAGATCGCCTCGCGGGTGCGCTCGCTCGTGGGCCGCGTGCCCTTCGGCGGTACCTGCAGGGTGCGGCCGCCGACGGAGCCCGCCACGATCCTGGTCATGCGGGCGAGCCTAACCAGGCGCGGTGCGCCGTCGGCGAACACGGGCACAAGCGGACCGTCCCGGACGCTCTCCTGACATGGTGGTGGATCCCGCGCACATCCCCGACGACGCCGAGGCGCTCGACGCCTACTCGCGCGCCGTCGTCGCCGTCGCCGACGCCGTGCTGCCGAGCGTCGCGAGCCTTGCCGTGATGCTCCCGCGCGGCGCGGGCGCGGGCTCCGCCAGCGTCGTCACGGCCGACGGCTTCATGCTGACCTCCGCGCACGTCGTCGCGGGCGCCGAGGTCGCCGACGCCACGTTCGCCGACGGCACGCACGCGCGCGCCGACGTCGTCGGGCGCGACCCGCTCTCCGACCTCGCCGTGCTGCACGCGCGCGCCGACGTGCCGCCGCCTGTCGAGCTGGGCGACGCCGCGCGGCTGCGGGTCGGCCAGCTCGTCGTCGCGCTCGGCAACCCGCTCGGGCTCGCGGGCAGCGTGACGGCCGGGATCGTCTCGGCGCTCGGGCGCTCGCTGCCCACCGGCAACGGACGGGTCGTGGACGAGGTGATCCAGACCGACGCCGCGCTCAACCCGGGCAACAGCGGCGGCGTGCTCGCGGACAGCACCGGCCGCATGGTCGGCGTCAACACCGCCGTCGCGGGCATCGGCGTCGGGCTGGCGGTGCCGATCAACGCGACGACGCGCGGGATCGTCACGCAGCTCATGACCACCGGGCGGGTACGCCGGGCGTTCCTCGGCATCGTCGGGGCCCAGGTGCCGCTGGCGCCGCCGGTCGCGGCCAAGGTCGGCGCGAGGACGGGCCTTCAGGTCGCCGACGTCACGACCGGCAGCCCCGCCGCCGAAGCCGGGCTGCGCCGCGGCGACGTCGTCGTCGAGCTCGACGGGCGGCGGGTCGCCTCGGTCACCGCGCTGCAGAAGGCCATGGTCGAGGACGCCATCGGGCGGCGCGCCGAGGTCACCGTGTGGCGCAACGGCGCGCTCGTCGACGTCGTGGTCTACCCGCGCGAGCTCGCCTGAGGCTCGCTATCCCGCCGGTAACAGGTGAGCACGGGGGCGCCGCCCTGCTCGGCCGAGATCGTCGTGAGGAAGGTACGCGGGAACCCTTCGGGGAAGAGCCGCTCGCCGCTCCCGAGCACGGTCGGGAACGTGAGCAGCCGGTACTCGTCGACCAGGTCGGCGTCCTGAAGCTGGCGAACCACGCTGACGCTGCCGGCGACGACGACGTCGCGCGGCTCACGCCGGACCGCGTCGACGACCTCACCCTTCACCAGCTGCGAGCCCGCCCATGCCGAGACGTCGGTGAGCGTGTGCGAGGCCACGAGCTTGGACGCGGCGTTCATGCGCTGCGAGAACGGGTCGTCGCGGTACGGCCAGAGCCCGGCGAAGTGCTCCCAGGTGCGCCGGCCGAGCAGCAGGGCTCCGTCGTCGAGCGCCGTCCCGAGCCGGAACTTGTCGCCCGCGACCGTCTCGCGGCCGTGGCGGAACGCCCAGCCGCCGGTCGGCGTGCCGTCGGTGCCGTCCGGGTCGGTGACGATCCCGTCGACGCTGATGAACTGGATCACGATGACGCTCATGGGTTGCTCCTTTGTCGGGAAGGGTCACCCGTACGTACCGGCGGCGGCGCCGGAACTCATCGCGATCGCGGCAGGAAGAGCTGGACGACGGCGGGGTCGGCGAACACGACGGTGCGCGCGACCCGCCCGCCGCGCACCGACAGGACCTGCACCGAGTGGGGCCACGGGCCGTCGGGACCGGGCGCGTACGCCACGAACGCCGCCTGCCCGTTCGCCTCGACCACCCGGGTCGCCCAGCCGATGCCGCGGTTGCGGAAGACGCGCTCCAGGACGCGTGCGTAGTCGTGAACGCCCCGGTACCAGAGCGGCACGGGCGGCATCTCCATGACGACGTCGTCGGTCAGCAGCCGCACGATCGCGGGCACGTCGGCGGCCGCGAACGCCTCCACGTAGCGCTCGACGGCGACGCGGGCCTGCGGGTCACCGGGTTCGGTGACCTCGACCGCGTCGGCGCCCTCGGCGAGCGCGGCCCGCGCGCGCTGGAGCGCGCTGTTCACGGACGCCACCGAGGCGCCGAGCTGGTCGGCCGTCTCGGCGGCGCTGAACGACAGCACGTCGCGCAGCACCAGTGCCGCGCGCTGCCGTGCCGGCAGCAGCTGAAGAGCGGCCACGAGGGCGAGCCGGACGTCGCCGCGCACGTCGGCGTCGTACCTGGCGTCAGGGAACGGCTCGAGCCACGGGACCTCCGGCGCCGGGACGAGCGGCGTCTCGGGGTCCGTGCTCGGCGCCCCGAGCCCTGACGGCAGCGGTCGGCGCGCCCGCTGCTCGAGGGCGGTCAGGCAGACGTTGGTCGCGATCCGGTACAGCCACGTGCGCACCGAGGCCCGCTCCGGGTCGTACCTGTCGCGGGCACGCCAGGCGCGCAGCAGCGTCTCCTGCACCAGGTCCTCCGCGTCGTGGACGCTCCCGAGCATCCGGTAGCAGTACGCCACCAGCTCGCCGCGGTGCGGCTCGAGGTCCAGGTCCGCGTTCATGCCCGCTCCAGGAACTCCTCCTGGTCGGGGTCGAGCTGCGCCGCGATGGCCGCCGCGAGCGCCGGGTGCTCGAGCAGCCCGGGGTCGACGGCGACCACACCCGCCGACTCCCGGCGCGCCTCCTCGATGAGCTCGGCGTCCTTGACGACGCGGAGCAGGCGCAGCCCGCTGGTCCGCCCGGACTGGGCGGCGCCCAGCACGTCGCCCTCGGCGCGCAGCTCGAGGTCGAGCTGCGCGAGCCGGAACCCGTCGGTGGTCTCGGCGAGCGCCTCGACACGTGCGGCTGCCGGCGTGCCGGGCTCCGCCGTCGAGACGAGCAGGCACAGGCCGGGGGCCGACCCGCGGCCGACGCGCCCGCGCAGCTGGTGCAGCTGCGAGAGCCCGAACCGGTCCGAGTCGAACACCACCATGACCGTGGCCTCGGGCACGTCGACGCCCACCTCGATCACCGTCGTCGACACGAGCACCTGGGACGCCCCGGACGCGAAGCGGGCCATGGCGGCGTCCTTGTCCACCGGTGCCATCTGCCCGTGGAGCACGTCGACCTGCAGGCCGGCGAGCGCCGGCGTCGCCCGCAGCATCTCGACGACCTCGAGCACGGCCCGCAAGGGTGCCCGGTCGGCCCCCTCCCCGCCCGCGGGGACGAGGTCCGCGTCGTCGAGCTCGGACTCCGGCGGGCCGGCGATGTCGTCGTCAGGGTGGATGCGCGGGCAGACGACGTACGCGCGGTGCCCGGCGTCGACCTCCTCGCGCACGCGCTGCCAGGCGCGCTCCATCCACCGCGGGTTGGCCGCGGGGACGACGACGGTCTGGATGCCCGACCGCCCCGCCGGTACCTGCGTCAGCGTCGACACCTCGAGGTCGCCGAACACCGTCATGGCCACGGTCCGCGGGATGGGGGTCGCCGTCATGACGAGCAGGTGGGGGGCGACGCGCCCCTTGGCGCGCAGCGCGTCCCGCTGCTCGACGCCGAACCGGTGCTGCTCGTCGACGACGACGAGGCCGAGGTCGGCGAACTGCACGTGCTCGCCCAAGAGCGCGTGCGTGCCGACGACGATCCCGGCCTCCCCGCTCGCGGCCTGCAGCAGCGCCGCCTTGCGCGCGGCGGCCCCGAGCGACCCGGTCAGAAGCGCCACGCGGGTGCCGTCGGCGGCCCCGCCGAGCAGCCCGCCCTCGGCGAGCGGCCCGAGCAGCGTGCGCAGCGTGCGGGCGTGCTGGGCCGCGAGCACCTCGGTGGGCGCGAGCAGCGCGGCCTGCCCGCCGGCGTCGATCACCTGCAGCATCGCGCGCAGGGCCACGACCGTCTTGCCGGAGCCGACCTCGCCCTGCAGCAACCGCTGCATGGGCCGCGGCCGGGCGAGGTCGTGCGCGAGCTCCGCCCCCACGGACACCTGCCCCTCCGTGAGGGTGAACGGCAGCGCGGCGTCGAACCGCTCGAGCAGCCCACCGGAGCGCGAGGGGCGTGCGGTCGCGTCCTCCTCCGCCGCCCGTGCGCGCCGCTGCGCGAGCGCGGCCTGCAGTACGAACGCCTCCTCGAACCGCAGACGGTGACGGCCGCGGCCGTGGTCGGCCGCGGACTCCGGCTTGTGCACCAGCCGCAGCGCCTCGAACCGCGTCGGCAGCCCCGCGCGCGCCCGCACCTCGGAGGGCGCCGGGTCGGGGACGTCGTCCTCCGCCAGCGTGTCCAGCACGGTCCGCACGCACCGCTGCAGCTTCCAGGTCGGCATCGACGCCGTGGCCGGGTAGATCGGGATCGGCAGGCTCGCCTCGTAGAGCGCGGCCTCGTCGTCGTCGACCTCGGCGCCCACCATGAGGTAGTCCGGGTGCGTCAGCTGGCGCTTGCCCTGGAACTCGCCGACGACGCCGCTGAACACGCCCGACGCATCCGGCCGCAGCCGCTGCTCGTGGTAGCGCAGCGCGCCCGCGTGCTTGGCGAAGAAGGTCAGCACCAGCGGGTGGCGACCGTCGGTGACCACGGCCTCGAGCCGCGCGCCGCCGCGGTTCGCGTACGGCCGCATGGTGGCCTTCTCGACGCGTGCGAGCACCGAGACGTGCTCGCCGAGCTGCAGGCTGCCGATGTCCGTGAGCTGGCCAGGGTCTGCGTAGCGCCGCGGGTAGTGGCGCAGCAGGTCGTCGACGGTGACGATCCCCAGCTTGACCAGCGCGTTCGCCGTGCGCGTGCCGAGCAGCCGGTTCAGCGGCTCGTGCAGCCGCCCCAGCGCCGCGCTCATCCCTCGACCCCGAGGGCCACACCCGTCCCGGCCCGGCCGGTCCGCAGCAGCACGCACTCGGCCCCGCTCTCGGCGGCCATGGCGTCGAGCTCCTTGGCGACCGTCTCCGGCACGCCGTCGTCGGCAAGCACCGTCACCACGTCCCCGCCTCCTTCGAGCAGCCCCCGCAGCGCGCCGACGGCGTCGGCGGCGTCCGTCGTGGCGGCCTGCAGCCCACCGAGCGCGCCGCGCACGGCGTCGACGACGTCGGCCTCCGGGTCGTCGGCGGCCGCGGCCAGCGCCGCCACGACGACTGCCACGTGCACGTCGGTGGGCGCGTCGAGCGCGACGACGTCGCCGGACGCACCGTCCTCGTGCTCCTCCGCCAGGCGCGCGACGGCGCTGCGCACGGCGTCCGCCGCCGGGCTCAGCACGAGCGCGGTGCGCGCACCGGCGCCGAGCGCAGCGAGCGCGAGGTCCCGCGCGGCGACCCCCACGGGCGGCACGGGCACGAGCACCATGGCCCCGGCCCGCGCGAGCTCGGCTGCGAGCGCCGGTGCCGCGGTCGCGGCGACCACCGTGAGGCTGCTGTCCGGCACGGCGAGGTGCCGGACATGCGCCGGCTCGACCCGGCCGCGCCCGGCCCACCGCCGCGTGACGGCGAGCGCCGCACCCAGGTCGGGCGTGTGCACGTGGGCCTGCCAGGCGGAGTCCTCGTCCGTCCCGAGGTCGCTGCCCCCCACGACGACGACGGAGCCGCCCACGGTCGCCAGGTCCGAGCGGAGGGCCTCCGCCACGCCGCCGGGCGCAAACTCGTGCGCCCCCGCGGGGCGCCGCAGCACGAACATGACCTCGAGCTCGTCGGCGTCGGAGTGCTCGGCGTGGTCGTGGAACGGGTCGGCGGGCGCGACCGCGTCGTGACCGGTCAGGTCCAGGCCGAGCGTCACGGGCACCACGTTCAGCATCGTCGTCGTCGCCACCGACACGTCCGGCTCGGACGCCCCGAGGTCCCGCGCGAACCGCCGCGCCACGCGCAGGGCGTCGAGCACGAGCACCAGTCCGCACGCGCCCGAGTCGAGCACCCCCGCCCGCGCGAGCGGGGCGAGCACGGCGACCGAGGAGAGCGCGGCCTCGCGCGCCCCGCGCACCGCGGCCTCGAGCACGTCGTCGGCCGTGGCGCCGGCCCGGGCCGCGACGTCGTGCGCGGCCGCCGCGGCGACGTCGGCCGCGGTGAGGATGGTGCCGTGCTCGGGGTGCGCGACGGCGGAGCGCGCGGACCCGGCCGCGACGTCGAGCGCGCGGGCGACGGTGTCGCCCCGCGTCGCCGCGATCGCGACGCCCCGCAGCCACTCGGACAGGATGACGCCGGAGTTGCCCCGCGCGCCGAGCAGCGCCCCGCGCGCGAACCGCCGCAGCAGCGCGGCGGCGCCGGCGTCGTCAGGGGCCGCCGCGACGGCGCGCGCGCCCTCGCGGGCGGTGAGGTGCATGTTGGTGCCGGTGTCGCCGTCGGCCACGGGGAACACGTTCACCTGGTCGATCGCGGCGCGCTCACGCCCGAGCGCCCCGGCGGCGAGCCGCGCCCAGGAGCGCACGACGACGGCGTCGACGACGTCGGTCACGGGCGCGTCGGCGTCCGGCACGGAGAGCTCCTCGGTCGTCGGGACGGGTCGGCCACCACGGTAACCTTGTCAGCCGGGAACACCGGGCAGGTTCCCCCAGGCTTCCCGGTGATCGAGCCCACGTTGGAACCGGCCTTCGCGGTCGGGTATCCTGTCGTGGTTGCCCAGCGTCAGCTGGGCCCCCAGAACCTCTTTCCACCACCACGTCGGTGCTGCGCGGAACCCGCGCAGTGGCCCGCGTGCACGACCCACAGGAGACACCGTGGCTGCCAACTGCGACGTCTGCGGCAAGGGCCCGGGCTTCGGGCACAGCATCTCGCACTCTCACATCCGCACGAAGCGCCGCTGGAACCCGAACATCCAGCGTGTGCGCGCCGTTGTCGCGGGCACGCCGAAGCGCGTGAACGTGTGCACGTCGTGCCTCAAGGCCGGCAAGGTCACGCGCGCCGTCTGAGCCGCGCCAGCGAGAGCCCGTCGGGTCGATCCCGACGGGCTCTTTCGTGCGTCCGCCGAACCTCGGTGATTGCCAAGAATTCGTGAAGGATCTACCAAACACTCTGGGGAATCGGGCGCTCCGGTGGCACCCTTGACGGCATGACGGTGGACCTCGAAGGCGTGACCATCCGCCCGGCCACACCCGACGACGCGCTGCACATCGCGCAGGTGCACGTGACGTCCTGGCAGGGCGCCTACGCGGGCCTGCTGCCCGCCGCGTACCTGGCGGACCTGGACCCCGCGATGCGGGTGAACCAATGGGCGTCGGTGCTCGGCACCAAGGGCGGGTCGCCGACGGAGGGCCACGTGCTCGTGGCCGAGCTGGGCGGTCACACCCTGGGGTTCGCGAGCTTCGGCCTGTCCGCCGACGAGGACGCCGAGCCGGGCACCCGCGAGCTCTACGCCATGTACCTCGAGCCCGACGCGTGGGGCAAGGGCGTCGCGCGCGAGCTCATGCGCACGGTCCTGGCCGAGATCCCGGCCAGCGCCGCGATGACCCTGTGGGTGCTGGAGGGCAACGAGCGTGCCCGGCACTTCTACCGCCGTCACGGCTTCCACCCCGACGGCGTGGAGCGGATCGACGAGATCGGCGGCGTGCCGCTCACGGAGCTCCGTTACCGCCGCGCCGCCGCCTGAGAAGTTCCCGCTCGGCGTCGTTGCCGCACAGCGCGATCGCGCAGTCGAACGCCTCGCGCGCCTCGTCGGCCCGCCCGGCCCGGGCGAGCAGCTCCCCCCGGACGGCCGGCAGCCGGTGCCCGCGCAGCGCGACGCCGTCGAGCGCCTCCAGGCCCGCCTCCGCGCCGTCGCGCTCGGCGACGGCGACGGCCCGGTTGAGGCGCACCACGGGTGAGTCGCCGAGCGCGAGCAGCTCGTCGTACCGGGCCACGACCCGGTCCCACGCCGTCGCCTCCGACGACGGCGCCACCGCGTGCTCCGCCGCGATGAGCGCCTGCAGCAGGTAGGGCGCCGGCGGCGCACCGACCAGCGGGGTCAGCAGCGCAAGCGCCTCGCGGATCTCCCCGGCGCGCCACAGCGTGCGGTCCTGGTCGGGGAGAAGCACCACCTCGCCGTCGCGCACGCGGGCGTCTCGCCGCGAGTGCTGGAGGAGCATGAGCGCGAGGAGCGCGTCGAGCTCCGGGTCCACCGGGCGGCCCGGCGCCCCGAGCACGTCCCGCAGCACCCGCACCAGCCGGATCGCCTCCCCGGCCAGCTCCGCGCGCACGACGTCGGGCCCGGAGCCGGGCGCGTACCCGGCCGTGAACGCGAGGTAGGCGACGTCGGCGACGCGCGCCACGCGACCGGGCAGCTCGCCGGCTCCCGGCACCTCGAACCGCTCCCCCGCCAGGCGCTGCTTGGCGCGGGTGAGGCGAGCGGCCATCGTCGTCGTCTGCTGCAGGAACAGCCGCGCGATGTCCTCGGTGCTCACACCGAGCACCAGCCGCAGGGTCAGCGCGGCGGCGGCCTCGCGCGACACGGCCGGGTGCGCGCACAGCAGCACGAGCCGCAGCCGCTCGTCCGTGACGGCCTCGCCGGCGTCGACCATCACGTGCTGCGCGCCCTCGGCCACGCGGGCGTCGACCTCCAGCAGCGGCATCCGCCGGGCGAGCGTCGCCTCGCGGCGGCGGACGTCGAGGATGCGGCGTCGCGCCGCGGTGAGCAGCCACGCGGGCGGGTTGTCGGGCGCCCCTGACGCCGGCCACGTGCGTGCCGCGGCCTCGAACGCGTCGGCCAGGCCCTCCTCGGCCAGGTCGAGACGGCGGAACTGCGCGACGAGCAGGGCCAGCAGCCGGCCCCACTCGTCGCGCAGCGCGTCCTCGAGGGATGACGTCACAGCTGGTCCGGGTCCCCCGCGACCCGCACCTCGACGCCGTCCTCCACCGCGGCGATGACCCGGGCGCACTCCACGAGGTCGGCGACGTCGTCGGACTCGACGACGTAGAGCCCGCTGACCTGCTCGGCGGACTCCGCGTACGGGCCGTCGGTGACGACGACGCCGCCCGGCGTGCGCCGCAGGGTGCGGGCCGTGCGCGAGTGCTCGAGGGGGTACGTGAGCGTGAGCGTGTGGCCGCGCTGCGCCAGCAGCTTCGCGAACTCGGCGTGCGCGGCGAAGACGGCCGACATCTCGGCTGGGGTCTTGGCCTCCCAGGCGTCCTCGTTGCCCGGGATGAGCACGACGTAGGTGGTCATGGCGGTCTCCCTCGTCCGTGGTGAGTCTGTCACCGGGGGTGACGTACGGCACGAACCCGGTTCGACATCGTGTCGAATCGGGTCCAGCGTGTGCGTCATCGAGGTGTCAGACCCGACCCGAACCGACCGCAGGAGGTCGTCATGAGGTACGTCGTGCTCATCCACTCGAACCCGCAGCCGTGGGGCCACCCCACGATCGACTTCACCGCCGAGGGCCGCGGGGTGCCCGCCGACAGGCGGGCCGCCGACGGCGCCGCGTTCGAGGCCTTCCTCTCGGAGCTGTCGGCCCGGGACGAGCTCGTCGCGGCCGAGGCGCTGGCCGAGCCCGCGTCGTCGACGCTGTGGCGCTGGTCCGACGGCGCACCCGCGACGACCGACGGACCGTACACCGAGGCGGCGGAGCACCTCGCAGGGTTCTTCCTGCTCGACGTCGCGACGCCTGAGCGGGCGCACGAGGTCGCGCGACAGTTCGCGGGCCCCGGTGACACGATCGAGCTGCGCCCGGCCTACGTGTGGCCCTCCTGAGCCCCGTCAGGACCGGAAGTGGTCCCAGCCGGGCCCGACGTCGGGCGCCAGGCCGTCGACCGTGACGCGAGGCGAGCCGTCCGCGGCGCGCACCGACCCGATGCGCGTGAACCCGGCGGGCAGCGCGGCGTCCGGCGGGAAGGTGGCGAGCAGGCCGTGGTCCTCGCCGCCGGACAGGACCCACCCGAGGGCGTCGTCGTCGTCGCGCCCCAGCGCGGCGACGGCGGCCCCGAGGTCCGCCGCGTACGGCGCCAGGGCCACGGCGTCCAGGTCGACGACGACGCCGCTCGCCCGCGCGATCCGGCCGGCGTCGCGCAGCAGGCCGTCCGAGACGTCGAGCATCGCCGTCACGCCCGCCGCCACGGCGGCGGGTCCGCCGTCGAGCGGCGGCGCCGGGCGCAGGTAGCCGGCGACATAGCGTGCGAGCGGGCCCGCAGCGCCAAGGGCGCCGTCCTCGGGTCGGGCCTTGCCCGCCTCGAGGAGCGCGAGCCCGGCCGCGGACCACCCGCGCACCCCCGCGTGCGCGACGACGTCGCCGGGCCGCGCGCCCGAGCGCAGTACCGGGGCGGCCCCGCCGAGGTCGCCGTGCACGGCGACCGAGACCATCACGACCCCCGCACCCGAGAGGTCCCCGCCGACGACGGCCGCCCCGGCGTGCGAGCACGCGTCGGCCAGGCCGCGCGCGAGCCCCTCGACCCACGCGACCTCGAGGTCGCCAGGGATCGCGAGCGCCACGACCAGCGCCGTGGGCCGGCCGCCCATCGCGGCGACGTCGGCCAGGTTCTGCGCGGCGGCCCGCACCCCGACGTCGTACCCCGTGGACCAGCGGCGGCGGAAGTGGAGGTCCTCGACGAGCACGTCGGTGGAGACGACGTAGCGCCCGTCCGGGGCGGCGACGACGGCCGCGTCGTCACCGGGACCGACCAGGGTCGCGGCGCCGGCGGGGAGCAGCGGGAAGATGCGGGCGAGCAGGGCGGTCTCGTCGAGATCGCGCACGAGCAGTGTCACGCGACGACCCTAACGGGGGTCCGGCCGCCGGTACGGTGGGCGCGTGCTCCGCCGTGCCCTTCCCGTGCTGCTCGTCGTCGCCCTGGTCCCCGCCCTGGGAGCGTGCGCGCCCACCATCGCCGTCCAGGCCGCGCCCGACGCCGCCAACCCGGCGTGCGCCCCGGTGATGCTCGCGCTCCCGGACGTGCTGGCGGGCGACCTCGAGAAGGCCCGGACCGCCGCCCAGGCGACCGCGGCCTGGGGCACGGGCGGGGCCGCCGTGACGCTGCGCTGCGGTGTGACGCCGCCCGGCCCGTCGGCGGACTGCCAGCAGGTCGAGTCGACCAGCGGCACGGTGGACTGGATCGTCCAGGCGAGCGACGACGGCACGTGGCGGTTCACGACGTTCGGGCGCGACCCGGCGGTCGAGGTGACGGTGCCGCCCGCCGTGACGAAGGAGCACTCGACGTCGTTCATCGGGGACCTTGCGCAGGCCGTGGGCCACGTGGAGGCGACGAAGACCTGCTCGTAAGAGACTGGCCGCATGGACCAACACGTCTCGCTGGTCACGCTGGTCGTCACCGACATCGCTGCCTCCCGCCGCTTCTACGTCGACGGCCTCGGCTGGGTGCCCGAGCTCGAGGCCCCGGGCGAGGTGCTGATGTTCCGCGTCGCGCAGCACACGCTGCTCTCGCTGTGGGACGAGCAGCACTCCCGCGCGGAGCTCGGCCCGGTGACACGCGGCGGCACGCCGCCGATGACCCTCGCGCACAACCTGCGCACGCGCGCGGAGGTCGACGCGGCGCTCGAGCTCGCGCGCAGCGCGGGCGCCGTGATCGTGAGCGACGCCGTCGAACGGGAGTGGGGTGGCTACTCGGGCTACTTCGCGGACCCCGACGGGTTCCGGTGGGAGATCGCGATGAACCCGGGCCCGATCGGCGAGACGATGGTGCCCTGAGGGCGCCGGCTCAGCGCAGCCCGGTCGGGCGCTCGAGCGCGAGCTGGATGAGCTCGTCGACCAGCTCGGGGTAGGCGATGCCTGACGCCGCCCACATCCGCGGGTACATGGAGAACGGCGTGAACCCGGGCATGGTGTTGATCTCGTTGACGATGACCCGCTCGTCGGGCGTGACGAACACGTCGACGCGCGACAGGCCCTCGGCGCCGACGGCGTCGAACGTCCGGACCGCGAGCGAGCGGACCTGCGCGACCATCTTGTCCGGCAGGTCGGCGGGGCAGCGCAGCTCGACGTGGGACTCGTCGAGGTACTTGGCCTCGAAGTCGTAGAAGCTGTGGGCGTCGTGGTCGACGACGATCTCCCCCGGCAGCGAGGCACGTGCGGCGCTGCCGTCGCGGCCGCCGAGCACTGCGCACTCGATCTCGCGGCCGTCGATGCCCTGCTCGACGATCACCTTGGGGTCGTGCCGCTGGGCCTCCGCGACCGCGGCCGGCAAGTCGGCGAGGTCGTCGACGCGCGTGATGCCGAGCGAGGAGCCGGCGCGCGCGGGCTTGACGAACAGCGGCAGCCCGAGGTTCGCGACCGCGGCGATGCACTCCTCGCGGCGGGCGTCCCAGTCGCGCGCCGGGATGACGGTGTACGGGCCGACGGGGATGCCCTGGCCCTCGAGCACCAGCTTCATGAAGTGCTTGTCCATGCCCACCGCGGAGGCGAGCACCCCCGCGCCGACGTAGCGGACGTCCGCGAGCTCCAGCAGGCCCTGCACCGTGCCGTCCTCGCCGAACGGGCCGTGCAGCAGCGGGAAGACGACGTCGACCTCGCTGAGGACGGAAGGCACCTCGCCCGGCTCGAGCACCCGGAGGGTCTGCTCTCCCACGGTCAGCGAGAGCACGACCTCGGAGCCGTCCTCAGCCGTCACCTCGGGGAGGCGGCCGGCGGCGATCTCCCAGCGCTCGGGCTCGTCCGCGGCGACCACCCAGCGACCGTCGCGCGTGATGCCCACGGGGACGACGTCGTACTTGGTGCGGTCGATCGCGCGCAGCACCCCGGCCGCGGTGGCGGCGGAGATGGCGTGCTCGCCCGAGCGCCCGCCGAAGAGGAGGGCGACGCGGGTGCGGCGAGCCGCGGCGGCGTCGACGGACGTGGAGGGGGCGGGGTGCTCGGACATCGAGGGCGACCCTACCGGACCGTCGTCCCGGGCAGGCGAGCCCGTGTTCGATCCGTCGGACCGCCTCAGAGCGCCGCCCGCCGGTCGGCCTCGAGCTGCCGCAGCTGCTTGCGCAGGATCTTCCCCGAGGCCGACTTCGGCACGGACTCGACGAGTTCCACCGCCCGCACCTTCTTGTAGGGCGCGACGTGCGACGCCACGTACGCCGCGACGTCGTCGGCCGTCAGCGAAGCCCCGGGTGCGGGCACCACGTAAGCCTTCGGTACCTCGCCGGCCTCGTCGTCGGGCAGGCCGATCACGGCCGCGTCGGCGATGGCCGGGTGCTGCAGCAGCAGCGCCTCGAGCTCGGCCGGCGCCACCTGGTAGCCCTTGTACTTGATGAGCTCCTTGAGCCGGTCCACCACGGTGAACACGCCCGCGGTGTCGACCGAGACGATGTCTCCCGTGTGGAGGAACCCGTCGGCGTCGATGGCGTCGCGGGTCGCGGCGTCGTCGCCCAGGTAGCCGGTCATGATGTTCGGGCCGCGGCACAGGAGCTCGCCAGTGGTGGCGTCCTCGCCGGTCGCAGGGTCGACGACCCGCGCTTCCATGTTGGGGACCAGCAGCCCGATCGACCCGGACGAGATGTCGGGACGATCGACGGGCACGACGTGCGAGACCGGACTCATCTCGCTCATCCCGTAGCCCTGCACCACGCGCGTCCTCAGCCGCTGGGCGACGGCGTCCGCCAGCCCGGCGTCGAGCGGCGCGGCGCCTGAGAGCACGACGCGCACGCTGGAGAGGTCCCGCGTCTCGACCAGCGGGTGCTTCGCGAGCGCGAGCGCCATGGGCGGCGCGACGAACAGGTACGTCGCCCGTTCCCGCTCGACGACCTCGAGGAGCTGCGCGAGGTCGAACCGCGGCAGCGTCACGAGCCGCGCCCGCACCGACAGGGCCATGTTCAGCAGCACGGTCATGCCGTAGATGTGGAAGAACGGCAGCACCGCCGGCACCACCTCGTCCGGGGTCACGTCGATGAGCGGTAGCGACTGCACCACGTTGGCCACGAGGTTGCGGTGCGTGAGCATGACGCCCTTGGGCAGGCCCACGGTGCCCGAGGAGTACGGCAGGACGGCGAGGTGCGTCCCCGGGTCCAGCGTCACGTCCGGGGCCGGACCACCCGCGGCGAGCAGGTCCGCGAGCGCCGGGTAGCCCTCGGCGCCGTCGAGCACGACGACGTCGCCGACGCCCGCCGCAGCGGCCCCCGCCGCGGCCGCGGCCAGGAGCGGCGAGAGGGTGACCAGCGCCTTCGCTCCCGAGACCTGGAGCTGACGCCCGATCTCCGGGCCGGTGGCGAGCGCGTTGACCGTGGTGACCGTGATGCCCGCGCGCAGCAGTCCGTGGAACACCGAGACGAAGGCGGGCACGTTGGGGCTGTGCAGTGCGACGACGTCGCCGACGCCGAGCCCGCGCGCGGCGAACGCGCCCGCGATCGCGTCGACCTGGGCGCGCAGCTGGGCGTACGTGGTGGTGGCGCCGGTTGGGCCGTCGACGACAGCGACGCGGTCGAGCTCGTCGTCCTGCAGCGACCCGAGCAGGAAGTCGTACAGGGTCAGGTCGGGGATGACGACGTCGGGGTACTGGCTGCGGATGACCATGGGGATGCCTCCTCCGGGAGCAGCGTCGCTGCCGCTCGTGGACCGGGACTGTAGTGATAGGAAAGCCTCATGCCAACGCGGATCCTGGATGAAGAGCTGCTGCACACTATCCGCGGCCGGGCCGCGATCCACGACCGGGCGAACGACTTCTTCGACGACGACCTCGCGGACCTCAAGGCGGCCGGCTACCTCGCGGCGCTGGTGCCCACGGACCTCGGCGGGCCGGGTCTCGGGCTCGCGGACGTGGCCCGCGAGCAGGGGCGCCTGGCCGGCGCCGCACCGGCCACCGCGCTCGCGATCAACATGCACCACGTGTGGACGGGCGTCGCGCGGTTCCTGCACGACCGCGGCGACGCGTCGATGGACTGGCTCCTCGAGGAGGCACGGGACGGCGAGGTCTTCGGCTTCGGCTACTCGGAGGCGGGCAACGACCTGGTGCTGCTGGGTTCGCGCACGCAGGCCAAGCCCGACGCCGACGGCGGCTACACGTTCCACGGCCGCAAGATCTTCACGTCCAACTCCCCCGGCTGGACCCGCCTCGGCGTCATGGGCCTCGACGACACGACCGACCCTGACAACCCGGTGATCGTGCACGCGTTCGTCACGCGCGACGACGGCGGGTTCGAGATCCTCGACGACTGGGACACGATCGGCATGCGGGCGTCGCAGTCGCGCACCACGGTGCTCGACGGCGCCTCCGCGCCCGCCGACCGCGTGATGCGCAAGATCGCGCCCGGGCCGAGCCTGGACCCCTACGTGCTGGGCATCTTCACGAGCTTCGAGCTGCTGCTCGCGAGCGTCTACGCGGGCATCGCCGACCGCGCGCTCGAGCTCGCCGTGGAGACGGTGCAGAAGCGCACGTCGATGAAGACCGGCAAGGCCTACTCGCAGGACCCGGACATCCGCTGGCGCATCGCCTCGGCGGCGCTCGCGCAGGACGGCATCTGGCCGCAGCTCGAGCAGGCCGCCGGTGCCATCGATGCGGGCGAGAACCTGGGTGCCGCGTGGTTCCGCCAGACGGCGGGCATCAAGGTGCGCGCGACGGAGACGGCCCGGTACGTGGTCGACGAGGCGATCCGCTGCTCCGGCGGGTCCACCTACTTCAACCGCTCGGAGCTCGGTCGCCTGTACCGGGACGTCCTCGCGGGCATCTTCCACCCGTCCGACGACGAGTCCGCGCACTCGACGGTGGCGCAGTCGCTGCTGGGGCCGCTCGAGTGATGGAGACCCGCCTCCTCGACGCGAACCTGCCTGAGGACGTCGCGGCCGTCGCCGCAGTCCTGCGCGACGGCGGCATCGCGGCTCTGCCGACCGAGACGGTCTACGGCCTGGCGGGGAACGCGCTCGACCCGGACGTGGTCGCGGCGATCTACGCGGCCAAGGGCCGGCCGTCGGACAACCCGCTCATCGTGCACATCGCCTCGGCGGACGACCTGCCGCGCATCGCGCGCGAGGTGCCCCCGGCGGCGACGGCCCTGGCCGAGCGGTTCTGGCCCGGTCCGCTCACCGTGGTGCTCCCCCGCCAGCCCGTCATCCCGGACCGTGTGACCGCCGGGCTGGACACCGTCGCCGTGCGGGTCCCGGCCCACGACGCGTTCCGGGCGGTGCTGCGCGCGGCCGGGGTGCCGCTGGCCGCGCCGTCGGCCAACCGCGCCGGCTCGCCCAGCCCGACGACGGCGCAGCACGTGGTCCACGACCTCGCCGGGCGCATCCCCGCGGTGCTCGACGGCGGGCCGTGCGACGTCGGCGTCGAGTCCACGGTCGTGGACCTCACAAGCACGCCGCCGCGACTGCTACGGCCCGGGGGCGTGTCCCTGGAGCAGCTGCGCGAGGTGCTCGGGGACGTGGGCGTCGACCCCGCCGTCGTCGGCGAGATGGCGGCGGACCAGACGCCAGGGGCGCCCGGGATGAAGTACCGGCACTACGCGCCCGCGGCGCCCGTGGTGGTCGTCGACGGGACGGCCGCCGAGGCCGCCGCCTACGTGCGGGCGCAGGGGCTCGAGCATCCCGCCGTGCTGTGCTTCGACGAGGAGGCCGGCGCGTTCGCGGGGTTCGAGGTCGTCGCCTACGGCTCCGAGGACGATCCCCGCAGCCTGGCCCGCGGGCTGTTCGACGCCCTCCGGGCGCTGGACCGGCCCGAGGTGTCCAGGATCTTCGCCCGCTGCCCCGCAGAGGACGACGGCCTCTCCCAGGCCGTGCGCAACCGGCTGCTCAAGGCTGCGGCGTTCCGGGTCGTGCGAGCCGACGCACCAGCAGGGACATGAAGGCCGCCGCGCGTGCGCGGCGACGCCACAGGGCTGACCCCGATCACACCCGGCAGCGCGAGATCACCGAGGATGCGTGACGGCACGCGCCGGCGCGACGGCGGCTTCGTGCTCGAAGGCGAGGGGCGGGTCGCGGGCGCCGGCGCCTGCGGAGCACCTTGCCTCCGTTGCGGCGATCGCCGCGACCTGCCCGTCGCGCACCACGCGTGTCTGCGGTACCTGCAGCTTGGCGAGGGCGTCCACGCTCGCTCGCGCGGCGGTCGCCGCACCGGGGCTGCTCGAGAGTCGATCGTCCGCACCAGGAGTCTTGCGGCGGAAGCCAGGGCGCACGTCCCCCTGCAGGGTGATACTGCCGTGGCACGTCGGATCGGGGCCGAGGTATCGCCGGGACGCCTTCCGGCGGGCGAGGAGGAGGCATGCAGGCCACCGGTCTGACGCTGCTGGGCCTCGTCGCCATCGCCTACGCTCTCGTCGCCTCCCGCCTGGAGCGGTGGTCCGTGGGTGGCCCCCTGGTGATGACGGCAGCCGGTCTCGTGCTCGGACCGGCGGGCCTGGCCGTGCTCCAGCTGCCCGCGTCGAGCGAGCCGGTGAAGCTCGCCACCGAGGTGACGCTGGCGATGTTGCTCTTCGCCGACGCGTCCACCATCGGGCTGCGGCGGCTGACCCACCACGCGGGGCTACCGCTGCGGTTGCTCGCCGTGGGGCTGCCGCTCACCATCGTGCTCGGCACGGTGGTCGCCCACGGCATGCTCGACGGCTCGACGTGGGCTGCCGCCGCGCTCGTGGCCACGATCCTCGCCCCGACGGACGCGGCTCTGAGCCTGCCGGTGGTGTCCAACCCGAAGGTGCCGCCCATCGTGCGGACCACCCTGAACGTCGAGAGCGGCCTCAACGACGGGATCGCGACCCCGGTCGTGACCGTGCTCATCGCCGTCGTCGCGAGCGAGGAGTCGGCCACGGCTGGGTGGCTGGGGGATGCGGGGAAGGCCATCGCGGTGGCCGTCGCCGTGGCTGCCGTCGTGGGGGCCGGCGGGGCCCTGCTCGCCCTGCGGGCCCGTCGCGACCGGTGGACCACCCCGCTGTCCGACGAGCTGGCGGTCCTGCTCCTGGCGCTGGTCAGCTACAGCGGCGCCGTGGCCCTGGGCGGCAACGGCTTCGTCTCGAGCTTCGTCGCAGGACTCGTCTTCGGCGCCGTGACCCGTCACCGGGTGTCACGTGCGGTCGAGTACACCGAGACCACGGGGCTGTTCATGTCGTATGCCGTGTGGGCCTTGTTCGGTGCCGCTCTGGCAGGGCCGCTCCTCGAGGACGGCTGGCACGCGAGCGCCCTGGCCTATGCCCTGGTGTCGCTCACGGTGATCCGCATGGTCCCCGTGGCCATCGCGCTGCTGGGCGCCCGCACGCGCGTTACCACGACGCTGTTCATCGGCTGGTTCGGTCCGCGAGGGCTCGCATCGGTGGTGTTCCTCATCCTCGCGGCCCACGAGCTGCACATCGGCGCCCAGGGGGCCACGGGCGTGCTCGCCGAGACGGTGGTCTGGACGATCCTGCTGTCCGTCGTCTTGCACGGTCTCACGGCGGCGCCGCTCAGCGCCTGGTTCGGCCGGCGCAGCGGCACGGAGCACACCACGGAACGCGGGGTCGCGGGCGCGGACGGTCAGGCAGCCGCGACGGCGCCCGTGCGCAGGCGTCGGCTCGGCCTCTCGCACCGGGACGACGGCCGCGCGTAGGCACCTCCTCGAACGGGTCGCTCGCGCGTATGGCGTGTGCATGCTGTCGCTGATCGCGGTCGTGATCGGCACCGTCGCCGGGTTGGCGCTGGGCAACGATGCTGGAACCAGGTCCTCGACGCCCGACCGATGACCGGCGCGGAGCGCGACGAGATCGTGGCCCAGCTCGAGCCCGGCACGATCGAGCGCCACGTCGATCTCCCGTGCTGAGGCCGCTGCCAGGGCGCTTCGTGGCCCGGGGCGACGACGTCGTACGCTCCCCCCATGGCCCATGGCGAGCACCTGCACCCCGCGACCGTCGCAGTCACCTTCGGGCGCCCCCCGCGCGTCCAGGGCGGCCCGGTCAACCCGCCCCTCGTGCTCAGCTCGACGTACGTCTCGCAGGGCGTGCCCGGGCCCGAGCTGCTCTACACGCGCAGCGGGACGGAGACGTGGGCGCCGTTCGAGGAGGCGCTCGGCAGGCTCGAGGGCGCGGTCCACCCCGCGGTCGTGTTCGGCTCCGGGATGGCCGCGGTCGCGGCCGCGCTGTCGCTCGTGCCCGACGGCGGCGTGCTGGTGGTGCCCCGCCACGCCTACCAGGTGAGCCTCGGCTACGCCGACGACCTCGCGAAGAAGCACGGCGTCGAGGTGCGTCGCGTCGACATCGCCGACACCGACCAGGTGGTCGCCGCGCTCGAGCCCGCGGGGTCCTCGCGACGCCCCGCAGCGAAGCGAGGAGACTCGTGGGGTGAGGGCGGCGCCGACGTCGCTCTGCTCGAGTCACCCACCAACCCGATGCTCGAGGTCGCCGACCTGCCCGCGCTGCTCGCCGCGGCGCGTGAGCGGGGCGTGCGCACCGTCGTCGACAACACGTTCGCGACCCCGCTGGGGCAGAACCCGCTCGCGCTGGGCGCCGACGTCGTGCTGCACTCGGTGACCAAGTACCTCGCGGGGCACTCCGACGTCGTGCTCGGCGCGTGCGTGACGAACGACCCGTCGCTGGATGCGGAGCTGCGGGCGTACCGGACCCTGCACGGGTCCATCGCCGGGCCGTTCGAGGTGTGGCTCGCGCTGCGCGGGCTGCGCACGCTGCACCTGCGCGTCGAGCGGGCTCAGGCCAACGCGGCCGTCCTGGCGACCCGCCTGGCCGAGCACCCGGCCGTCGCCGAGGTGCGGCACCCGTCGCTCCCGAGCGACCCCGGGCACGCGCGCGCCGCCCGCCAGATGCGGGGCTTCGGCGCGATCATCGGCATGCGCCCGGTGGGCGGGACGGCCGCGGCCGACGCCGTCGTCGCCGCGCTGCGGCTGTGGGTGCCGGCGACGTCGCTGGGCGGCGTCGAGTCGAGCCTCGAGCGCCGCCGCCGCTTCACGACGGAGTCGCCGACCGTTCCCGAGGACCTGCTGCGGATGTCGGTGGGTGTGGAGGACGTCGAGGACCTGTGGGCCGACCTGGACCAGGCGCTGCGCTCGGTGCGCTGATCACCACCACGCCGGAGCCCAGGTCGATCTCGCCGTGACCGGGGTCGCTGCCGCTGGCGCTCCTGCTCGTCCACGAGCGCGCGGTGGCCGGGCTGGAAGACGTCGATGATCTCGCCGAGCGCGCCTGCCCCGCCGCCGCCCACGCCACCCGAAAGCTTGCGAATCACCCCCATGGGTCGAGCGTAAGTCCGCTGGTCGGCCTACCGTGAGATACCGATAGCGGAGGTGCCCATGCGTACCCGGGCCAGCGCGACGGCGGCGGCCCTGGTCGCCGTCGTCCTCACTGCGGGCGGGTGCATGGAAGGCGACGGCACGTCGCCCGGCTCGACGGCAAGCGCCTCCCCTACTGCCTCCCCCACCGCCTCACCCACCGAGGACCCGAGCCCGGCGACGCCATCCGACGCCGGGTCCGACGCCCCCTTCGGGGACCCGGCCACGACGTCGACCGCGGACCCGGGCACGGGTGCGGCGCTCACCGTGACGGGCATCCGCGTCGCGACCCACGACGGCTACGACCGGGTCGTCTTCGACCTCGGCGGCGTCGGCACGCCGGGCTGGCGGGTGGAGTACGTCGACGAGGCCCTCGACGACGCCTCCGGCAACCATGTCGACGTCGCGGGCGGCGCCGTGCTCCGCGTGGTGATCTCGGGCACCGGCGTGCCGATGGACACCGGCGTCCAGGAGTACGCGGGCACCACCGTCTCGGTATCTCGTGGCGCGGTGCAGCAGGTGGTCTACCGCTTCGTCTTCGAGGGGTACACGACGGCGTTCGTCGGCGTCGACCAGCAGCGCCCGTTCCGGGTGTTCACGCTGGACGACCCGACGCGGCTCGTGGTGGACGTCGAGAACGGCTGACCCTCAAGCTGCGGCGAGCATCGGGGCGAGGCGGTATCTCGACGCGTCCCCTGTCGACAGGCGTTTGCTGGCGTCTGAACTACCTGTCCCGGTGCAGCTCGTCGCCGCGCACGGACTTGCGTCGCTGCTGCCGAGCCGGCCTGGCGAGAACGTACACGAACACCCCGACCGCCGAGCCGAGCAGCACAAGGAACGCGACGTTGCGCCAGATGTCCGACGCTGACGGTTGCAGCGTGTCGTCCGCACCTCTCGGCACGAACACAAGAATGACCAAGACCACAAAGACGGAGCCCAGGACGGCCGCCAGGCCCACGCGCTTGGAAGCCTTCCTCATCGCTTGCCTGTCACCAACGTGACGGCCAGGGACACCTAGACACCCTCCGCCTTCTGCGGCCGCGACAGCAGCATCGGCCCGAGCTGCTCGACGGGCAGCGACCCCTCCACCACGGCGACGACCCCGGCGGTGATCGGCATCTCGACGCCGTGCTTGGCCGCGAGGTCCAGCACCGACTGCGACGACTTCACGCCCTCGGCCGTGCCGCCCGTCGCCGCGATCGCCTCCTCGAGCGAGAGGCCCTTGCCCATATGGCTGCCGAGCGTGTGGTTGCGGCTCAGGGGCGAGGCGCAGGTCGCGACGAGGTCGCCCATCCCGGCGAGGCCTGCGAACGTCTCGGCCTGTGCCCCGAGCACGAGACCGAGCCGGGTGATCTCGACGAGGCCGCGCGTGATCACCGTGGCGGTGGTGTTCCAGCCGTAGCCGAGCCCCTGCGCGATGCCCACGGCGAGCGCGATGACGTTCTTGACCGCGCCGCACAGCTCGACGCCGACGACGTCGTCGTTGGTGTACGGCCGGAAGTACGACGTCGTGCACGCGCCTGCGACCAGCCGGGCGGTCTCCTCGCTGGCCGAGGCGACCACCGTCGCCGTGGGCTGGCGGACGGCGATCTCCTTGGCGAGGTTCGGGCCGGAGACGACCGCGACGCGGTCGGCGGGAACGCGGAGCGCCTCGCTGACGACCTCGCTCATGAGCCGGTCCGTCGAGAGCTCCACGCCCTTCATGAGCGAGACGACGACGGCGTCCGGCTCGACGAGGCCGGCCATGCCCGCGAGCGTGGCGCGAGCGACCTGCGACGGGATGGCCGCGACGACGATGCGCGCGCCCGCGAGCGCGACCGCGGCGTCCGTGGTGCCGGTGATGGTCACCGGCAGGTCGATCCCCGGCAGGTACTTCTCGTTGCGGTGCTGCAGCGTGACGGATCGCGCGACGGCCTCGTCCCGGCCCCACAGCCGCACGTCGCACCCGGCGTCGGCGAGGACCTTGGCGAAGGTGGTGCCCCAGGCGCCCGCGCCGAGCACGGCGACGGCGGTCACGGGCGCTCCACCGGCGGGTAGGTCGTCTGCTTCTTCCGGTACTCGGGGTGCTTGCGGAGGTCGAACCGGGCTGCAGGCGCCTCCTCGCCGCGGAGCTTCGCGAGCTCGGCGGTGATCGCGTTCATGACCCGGGTCGTCGCCTCGCGCAGCGTGGCCGTGTCCTGCGGCCGGTCGTAGAGGTCGGACAGGTCGACGGCGGGGCCGGCGTGCATCTGGACGCGCTTGCGCGGGAACGGGCGCAGCAGGCGGCCGTACCGGGGCAGCAGCGCGCCTGCTCCCCACTGGGCGACGGGGATGACCGGCGTGCGCGTGGACAGCGCGATGCGGGCCAGGCCCGTCTTGCCCTCCATGGGCCAGAGGTCGGGGTCCCGGGTGATCGTGCCCTCGGGGAAGATCGCGACGCACGAGCCCTCGCCGATCTCGTGGCGCGCGACGTCGAGCGAGTGGCCGGCGTCGGCGCTGCCGCGATCGACCGGGATCATGCGCGTGGCGCGCAGCAGCGAGCCGAGGACGGGCGTGGTGAACAGCCCCCGCTTCGCGAGGATGCGCGGCTCGTGCCCGTGGTCGAACAGGAAGTGCACGAACGTCAGCGCGTCGAGCTCGGTCGCGTGGTTGGCAGCGGCGATGAACCCCCCGGACGCGGGGAAGTTCTCACCGCCCGACCACTCGTACCGGGCCACGGCGAACATCAGGTGTCGCACGAGCCAGGCGATGGCTCGGTACGCGCGGGACTCGGGGCGGGCGATCGTCACGGCCCCAGAGCCTACTGGTTCAGTCGCGCGAGACGTCCGCGCCGAGCGCTACGAGCTTGTCCTGGAAGTTCTCGTACCCGCGGTCGATGAGGCTGATGCCGCGGACCGTCGAGGTGCCCTTGGCCGCGAGCGCCGCGATGAGGTGTGAGAACCCGCCGCGCAGGTCCGGCACCTCGATGTCGGCGGCCGCGAGCGGCGTCGGGCCGGAGATGACGGCCGAGTGGTGGAAGTTGCGCTGGCCGAACCGGCAGTCGCCGCCGCCGAGGCACTCCTTGTACACCTGGATGGTCGCGCCCATCTGGCGCAGGGCCTCGGTGAAGCCGAACCGGTTCTCGTACACCGTCTCGTGCACGATCGACAGGCCGGTGGCCTGGGTGAGCGCGACGACGAGGGGCTGCTGCCAGTCGGTCATGAAGCCGGGGTGCACGTCCGTCTCGAGGACGATCGAGCGCAGGTCGCCGCCCGGGTGCCAGAAGCGGATGCCGTCGTCCTGGACGTCGAACTGGCCGCCGACCTTCCGGAAGGTGTTGAGGAAGGTCATCATCTCGGGCTGCGTGGCGCCCTTGATGGTGACGTCGCCGCCCGTGGCGAGCGCGGCCGACGCCCACGAGGCGGCCTCGATGCGGTCGGCGAGCGAGGTGTGGTTGAAGCCCTCGAGGCGGTCGACCCCCTCGATGCGGATCACGCGGTCGGTGTCGACCGAGATGACGGCGCCCATCTTCTGCAGGACGGCGATGAGGTCCATGATCTCGGGCTCGATCGCGGCGTTGCGCAGCTCGGTGATGCCCTCGGCGCGCACGGCGGTGAGCAGCAGCTGCTCGGTGGACCCGACCGACGGGTACTCGAGCGTGAACTTGGTGCCCTGGAGGCGGCGCGGGGCGCGCAGGTGGATGCCGTTGGGGCGCTTGTCCACGACGGCGCCGAACTGCCGCAGGATGTCGAGGTGGTAGTTGATCGGCCGGTCGCCGATCCGGCAGCCGCCCAGGTCCGGGATGAACGCCTCGCCGAGGCGGTGCAGCAGCGGGCCGCAGAGGAGGATCGGGATGCGGCTCGAGCCCGCGTGGGCGTCGATGTCGGCCATGTGCGCCGACTCGACGTTCGACGGGTCGAGGTCGAGGATCCCGGCGTCGGAGTCGTACTTGACGTTGACGCCGTGGAGCTCGAGGAGCCCGGACACGACGCCGACGTCGCGGATCTGCGGGACGTTGCGCAGCACGCTGGCCGTCTCCCCGAGGAGCGAGGCCACCATCGCCTTGGAGACGAAGTTCTTGGCTCCACGCACCGTGATGGTGCCCTCGAGCGGGTTGCCGCCGTTGACGTACAGCAGGTCGTTCATCAGATCGTGTCGTCCTGTCCTCGGTAGGGTGCCGGGTGCGTCGGCGCGGTCGATCCTCCCCCTGAGGATCCGGTCGTGCCAACACGCTGGCACGTGAGGTTGTTTCCGTTCACCACACCTTCACTCGCCCTCCGCCCGGTCGCGCGTCGACACGCGCATCGCACCACGCGGCGGCTGATCGAGACGCGCCACAACGTCCAGCAACCGCGAGCCGGACGTTAGCGTGCGGAGCGAAGGGAAGAACCGGAGGTAAGAATGGATTCCCAGCTGCAGTCGGTGTTCGACGCGGTCCTGCGCCGCAACCCGGGTGAGGCCGAGTTTCACCAGGCCGTGCGCGAGGTCTTCGAGTCGCTCGAGCCCGTCCTGAGGAAGAACCCGCAGTACGTCGAGGCGGCCGTCCTCGAGCGTATCTGCGAGCCCGAGCGTCAGATCGTCTTCCGGGTGCCGTGGGTCGACGACACGGGCCGCGTGCAGATCAACCGCGGCTTCCGCGTCGAGTTCAACTCGGCCCTCGGCCCGTACAAGGGCGGCCTGCGCTTTCACCCGTCGGTGTACCTGGGCATCGTGAAGTTCCTCGGCTTCGAGCAGATCTTCAAGAACTCGCTCACGGGCATGCCGATCGGCGGCGGCAAGGGCGGCTCGGACTTCGACCCGCGCGGCAGGTCCGACGGCGAGGTCATGCGCTTCTGCCAGTCGTTCATGACGGAGCTGTACCGCCACATCGGCGAGTACACCGACGTCCCGGCCGGCGACATCGGTGTCGGCGGCCGCGAGATCGGCTACCTGTTCGGCCAGTACAAGCGGATCACCAACCGCTACGAGTCCGGCGTGCTCACCGGCAAGGGCCTCACCTGGGGCGGCTCGCTCGTGCGCACCGAGGCCACCGGCTACGGCACCGTCATGTTCGCCGAGTCGATGCTCGCCACCAAGGGCCAGGACCTCGACGGCCGCCGCGTGACGGTCTCGGGCTCGGGCAACGTCGCGATCTACGCGATCGCCAAGGCCCAGCAGCGCGGCGCCAACGTCGTCTCGTTCTCCGACTCCTCCGGCTACGTGGTCGACGAGGCCGGCGTGGACGTCGACCTGCTCCGCCAGGTCAAGGAGGTCGAGCGCGGCCGCGTCGCCGACTACGTCGCCCGCCGCCCCGGCGCGCGCCTCGTCACCGGGGGCTCGATCTGGGACGTCCCTGCCGACGTCGCGCTCCCCTGCGCCACGCAGAACGAGCTCGACGAGGCCAACGCCAAGCAGCTCGTCGCCAACGGCGTCGTCGCCGTCGCCGAGGGCGCCAACATGCCCACGACGCCGGAGGCCGTGGCCCTGCTCCAGGATGCCGGCGTGCTGTTCGGCCCGGGCAAGGCCGCCAACGCCGGTGGGGTGGGGACCTCGGCGCTCGAGATGCAGCAGAACGCCTCGCGCGACGCGTGGACGTTCGACTACACCGAGGAGCGCCTGCAGCACATCATGACCGGCATCCACGACCAGTGCGTGGAGACGGCCGACGAGTACGACGCGCCCGGCAACTACGTGGTCGGCGCCAACATCGCCGGCTTCACGAAGGTCGCGGACGCGATCATCGCCCTCGGCGTCATCTGACCTGACGAAACAGCATGGGCTCCGGAGCATCTCGCTCCGGAGCCCGTGCTGTGTCCAACGCCGCGCGCGGCGCACCTCCGGCGTCCGGCGCATGACGGATGCTGGGCGGGTGCACGCCCGCCGGATCCTCACGCGCCTCGGCATCGCCCTCGCGGTGCTGATCGTCGTCGTCCTCGGCGGGCCGCTCGTGGTCAACGCCGTCGCGACGGGGCGGCCCGTTCTGGGTCTCCAGGTCGCCGGCGAGAGTCGCGCGCGGGTGTGGACCGACGCCTCCGCCGTGGCGGACGGCATCGCTGCCCGGCGCGCGGCAACCACCGTCACCCTGACTGCCGGCGACGTCACCCAGACGCGGACGCTGGACTCGCTCGGGCTGGTGGACCGCTCGGACGAGCTGCATGCCGCGCTCCTCGACGCCGGGCGCGACGGCTCCTTCTGGCAGGACGTCGTGACCCAGACGCGCGCCGTCTGGGGCCGTGAGCACGTCGCCCCACCACCCGACCGGCTCGATCCCGCCGCCCTCGGCGACGCCGTCGACGCGCTCGCGGACAAGGTCGCCGTCGCGCCGACCGACGCCTCGGTTGCCCTCACCGGTGGGCAGGTGGAGGTCACGCCCGACGTGCGCGGTGTCCGCCTCGACACGAGCGGCGCCCGGGATGCGATCCTCGACGCCGTGCACGCCGACCGCCGCTCCGCAGACCTGCCGACGGATCCCGTTCCCGCGTCCGTGACGTCCGCCGACCTCACCGCGGCCGCGACCGCGGTCAGCGCCGCCGTCGAGCGCCCGCTCGTGCTCGCGGCGCGAGGCACCCGCGTCACCGTCGCGCCCGAGCGGGTCTTCGCCGCCCTGCCCGTCACGGTCGGCGACGGGGGTGCCAACGTCGGCGTCGACGCCGCCAAGCTGTCGGGCGACATCGACGCGGTCGCCGGAAAGGTCGACCGCGAGCCCGAGCTGCGCATCGTCATGGCGGACACCGTCGTCGCGCCGGGCGTCGAGGGCCACCGGCTCGACAAGGCCGTGGCGGCCCAGGCCGTGCTCGGCGAGGTGCAGGCGCGCGCCGCAGGCGGCGGTTCCGACGTCGTCACCCTGCCGGTCACGACGCTGCCCTTCCGCGAGCAGGAGGCGACGCCGGGCGCGTTCACGGGCGACACGACGGTGCACCTGACCTTCGACGACGGACCCGGGGCCCACACGGAGGCGATCCTCGACATCCTCAAGGCCAAGCACGCGCACGCCACGTTCTACGTCGTGGGCGACCGCGCGCGGCAGCACCCCGAGACGATCCGCCGCATACTCGCCGAGGGGCACCGCCTCGGCAACCACTCGGCCACGCACGCCGACCTGACCAAGCTCACGCCCGAGCAGGTCACCGAGGAGATCGCGACCACCCAGGAGCTGCTCACCGAGATCACCGGGGTGCGCCCCACGGCATTCCGTCCGCCGTTCGGCGCCGTGAACGACGTGGTCCGCGCGGCTGCGGCCGACGAGCACGTCTCGGTCGACCTGTGGACCCTCGACCCCCAGGACTGGCGCGCGCCGGGCGCCACCGTCGTGCGCGGTCGTGTGCTGGCCTCGGCCAAGCCCGGCAGCGTCGTGCTCCTGCACGTGCTGCAGCCGGGCACCGTGGACGCGCTGCCCGGCATCATCGAGGGGCTGCGGGCGCGCGGCCTCGCCGTCGACTGATCCCTACCCCACGACCCGCGCCGGGTTGCCGACCGCGATGGCGTCGGCGGGCAGGTCGCGCACGACGACGGCCCCTGCGCCCACCACCGTGTTGTCCCCGATCGTCACGCCCGGGCACACGATCACGCCGCCGCCCAGCCACACGTTGTCGCCGATCGTGATCGGCTTCGCCGCCTCGAGCCTGTCCCGCCGCGCCTGCGCCTCGACCGGGTGCGTGGGCGTCAGGAGCTGGACGTTCGGCCCGAGCTGGCAGTCCTCGCCGATCCGGATCGCAGCGACGTCGAGCGCCATGAGGTTGTAGTTGACGAACGTCCGCGCGCCGATGTGCAGGTTCTCGCCGTAGTCGACGAAGAGCGGTGGCTTGACGAACGCCCCCTCCCCGAGCGAGCCGAGCAGCTCGGCGAGGATGCCACGCGCGCCGACGTCGTCCGCCACGACGGCCCGGTAGTACTCGTCGGCAAGCCGCATGCCGCGCTTGGCGAGCCGCTCGTTCTCGGGGTCGTCTGCGATGTACAGGTCGCCCGCGAGCATGCGCTCGCGGTTGGTGCGGGGATCGCCGGCGAAGTAGTCCGGGTTGGCCATACCGGGGACGGTACCGCCGCGAGCGCCGGCCCTCAGGTCGTCGCGGGCACCGCTCAGGCCGTGGCAGGCGGCCGCCCGACCGTCATCGAGTCCAGCTGGTCCGGCGTGAACGTCGCCGCCGTCTGCGGGTCGAGCTCGGCGCCGACGCCGTCGAGCACCGCCGTGAAGAACAGGCGCGCCGCGGCCGCGAGGACGACGTCGACGACGTCGGTGTCGGTGAGCCCGACGGCGCGCAGCGCCTCGACGTCGGCCGCCCCGATCGACGCCGGGTCGGTGGCGACACGGGTGGCGAACTCGTAGACGGCGCGGTCGGTCCCATCCAACGTCGAGCCGTCGGGGTCGCCGTTGATCGCCGCCAAGGTCGCCTCGTCGCCGCACACGTCGCGCAGGAACTTCGAGTGGGCCGCCGTGCAGTAGGTCGAATGGCGCGCCCGCGCGGCCGCGATCGTGGCGATCTCGAAGCGACGCCGGTCCATCGCGCCGCGGATCGTGAGGTTGAGCGTCTGCCACGCCTGGGCCGCCTCGGGTCGCAGCGAGAAGGGGGCCGCGAAACGGGGCAGGAAGCCCCACTGTCCGCGTTGGGTCTCGTAGTAGTCGGCGACCGGACCCTGCGCGTCGCCCTCGTCCACACCGGTGATGAACATGCTCCGAGCATGGGGCGGGTACCTCGCGCGGGCAACCCTCGATCTCAGTCGTCGGCAGGACGTGGCGCGCAGCATCGCGGCGGTCGCCCGTGCTGCGGCAAGCACGCCGGCACCGCTCGACCGATAGCGCTCAGGAACGCACCGTCGCGGGCAGCGGGTCGGGCAGCCGTTCGAGCAGCTCCGCGAGCAGCTCGTCGGGAGGCAGCGTCGCGTCGAGGAAGGTCTCGAACCGTGGGTCGCTCATCGCCGGTGTGTAGCGCTCGAGCCGCGTGAGGGCCCAGTCCATGAAATCGCTGCGGCCCTCCTGTCCCGGCACCTGACGGGTCGCGAGCCGGCGCGCGATCTCCTGCGGCGGCGCGGTCAGGCAGAAGTGGTGCACGTCGATGCCCTGCGCGCGCAGCCCACCGACGATCTGCTCGTAGTAGGCCGGGTTCAGCACGGTCATCGGCACGATCATCGGCCGGCCGGGCTCGGCATGGAACCCGGCCAGGGCGGACACGACCAGCTCGCGCCACAGCGCGAAGTCCTGGAAGTCGGCGGTGCCGAGCCCGTGCGGCTTGCTCCACTCCATGAGCATCATCCCGACGCGCTCGGGGTCGACGACGACTGCGTCGTGCCAGTGCTCGGAGAGGTGCGTCGCGAGGGTGGTCTTGCCGACGCCGAACGTCCCGTTGATCCAGACCAGCATGGTCGGTCGGTGTTCCACACACCGTGACACCCTCGGCAGATGCGTCGATCCGGCTCGCTTACGTTGAGCCGGTGAGCACTCAAGATCCGGCGATGTTCGCCGCACCGATCGGTGACCAGCTCCTCGCCTTCATCGACGAGCAACGCGCGATGCTCGCGTCCTGCCTGGACGGGCTGTCCGAGGAGCAGGCCCGACGGCGTCTCGTACCGTCGAAGACAACTTTGCTGGGTCTGGTCAAGCACGCGACGTTCGTCGAGAAGGTGTGGTTCGACGAGGCCATCACGGCCCGCACTCGCGCCGAGATCGGGATCCCCGCCGCGCCCGACGAGTCCTTCGACGTGACCGACGGCGACACGATCGCCTCCGTCCTTGCCGACTACGAGCGAGCCGTCTCCGCATCACGGGCCGCAGGCGCAAGCCTCGGCCCCGACGACGTCGTGACCGGCAACCGCCGCGGCCCGCTCCCGCTGCGCTGGGTCTACCTCCACGTGCTGCGCGAGCTCGCGCAGCACTGCGGGCACGCGGACATACTCCGCGAGCAGATCATCACCTGACCCCGTCCTGCGGGGTCCAGGGACAGAAAGAGGCCCGGATCCGCGGAACTTCGCGGATCCGGGCCTCCCGGCAGATCAGAAGTTGATCATGTGCCCCGCGATGCCGTGGATGGCCTCCTGGACGGCCTCCGACAGCGTCGGGTGGGTGTGCACGTTGCGCGCGACCTCGTCGGCAGTGAGGTCCCACTTGGCGGCGAGCGTGAGCTCCGGCAGCATCTCCGAGACGTCCGGGCCGATCATGTGGGCGCCGAGCAGCTCGTTGTACTTGGCGTCGGCGACGATCTTGACGAAGCCGGTCGGGTCGCCGAGGCCGTGGGCCTTGCCGTTCGCCATGAACGGGAAGCTCGAGACCTTGACGTCGTAGCCCTCGTCCTTGGCCTGCGCCTCGGTGAGGCCGAACGACGCGACCTGCGGGGAGCAGAACGTGGCGCGCGGCATCATGCGGTAGTCGCCCAGCGTCATGGTCTCGGCGCCGGCGATGGTCTCGGCGGCGACGACACCCTGGGCCTCGGCCACGTGGGCGAGCATGAGCTTGGCGGTGACGTCGCCGATGGCGTAGACGCCGGGGACGTTGGTACGCATGTGGTCGTCGATCTCGATGGCGCCACGGTCGGAGAGCTTGACGCCCGTGTTCTCGAGGCCGAAGCCCTCGACGTTCGGCGCGAAGCCGACGGCCATGAGCACCTTGTCGACGGTGAGCTCGCCGGCCTTGCCGTCCTTGACGCCCTGGTAGGTCACGGTCACGGAGGAGCCGTTGTCCTTGACGGTCTGGACCGCCGTCGAGGTGAGGATGTTGACGCCGAGCTTCTTGTACTGCTTGGCGATCTCCTTGGAGACGTCCGCGTCCTCGTTGGGCAGCGCACGGTCGAGGAACTCGATGATCGTGACGTCCACGCCGTAGTTCTTCAGGACGTAGCCGAACTCCATGCCGATGGCGCCGGCGCCGACGACGGCGACCGACTTCGGCAGGTCGCGCGTCATGATCTGCTTCTCGTAGGTCACGACGTTGTCCGACAGCTCGACGCCCGGCAGCAGCTTGACCTGCGAGCCCGTGGCGATGATGACGTTCTCGAACGTCACCGTCTCGCTGCCGCCGTTGCTGAGCGCGACCTGGATGGTCTTGGCGTCGACGAACGTGCCACGGCCCTCGTACTCCGTGATCTTGTTCTTCTTCATCAGGAAGTGGACGCCCTTGACGCGGCCGTCGGCGACGACGCGCGAGCGGTCCCAGGCCTTGCCGAAGTCGAAGGTCACCTCACCCGACATGCCGAAGAAGTCGGCCTGGGTGTGGAAGATGTGCGACAGCTCCGCATTGCGCAGCAGCGCCTTCGAGGGGATGCAGCCCACGTTGAGGCAGACACCACCCCAGTACTTCTCCTCGATGATCGCGACGGACTTGCCGAGCTGAGCGGCCCGGATGGCGGCCACGTACCCGCCAGGGCCGGCCCCGAGGAGGACGACGTCATAGTGAGAAGCCATGGCGCAAGCCTATTGCGCCCGGGAAATGTTGCTGACGCGACGTGTGTCACAGCCTGCTCCTACGGTGGGCACATGAAGATCGGCCTCGTCGGCAGCTACGGCTCGCCCGCACAGATGGTCCGGCTCGCCCGTGAGGCGGAGCAGCACGGCTGGGACGGCTTCTTCACCTGGGACGGCGTGAGCCTCGACGAGCCAGGCATGGACTCCATCCCCACGTACGACCCGTTCGCCATCCTCGCAGCGGTCGCGACCGCCACCGAGCGGCTGACCCTCGGCGCGCTGGTCTTCGCTCCCCCGCGCCACCGCCCGTGGGAGCTCGCGCAGAGCGCGCTGACGGTCGACCACCTCTCGGGCGGTCGCCTGGTGCTCCCGGTGGGCCTCGGTGTGACGATCGACCGGGCGTTCACGTCGGTGCACGGTCAGCCCTCCGCGATGCGAGACCGCGCCGAGCTGCTCGACGACGTCCTCGCGTGGCTGGAGCGCTCTTGGACGGGTGAGCCGTTCACGTTCGAGGGCGAGCACGTGAGCACCGGGACCTTCCGGTTCCCGCAGCCGCCGGTGCGCGGGCGCATCCCGGTGTGGCCGGTCGCGGTCTGGGACCCGGACCGGCCGCCGCTCAAGAGCCTGAACCGGGCGCTCCGCTGGGACGGCATGGTCCCGCAGGTGCGCGGGGTCGACCCGGAGCAGGGCGAGGCATCGCCCGAGCAGCTCGCCACCCTGGTCTCCTGGATCGCCGCGCACCACGACGCCACGCGCGGCCCGTTCGACATCGTCCATCAGGGCCGGTTCTCGGCCGACCGGGGCAAGGCGCGCGAGCAGGCCACGGCCGTCGCCGAGGCGGGCGTGACGTGGTGGATCGAGAGCTGGTGGGATCCCGAGGTCGCCACGCCGGACTTCCTGCTGGAACGAGCGCGCCAGACGCCCTAGACACCGCCTCGCAGCAATGATTCAATGCATTGACTCAATGCACTGTCGTTGCGCGTGGAGGTCAGCATGTTCGGAGGGCTCGTGCTCGTCATGGTTCTCGTCGTGGTCGTGGTCCCCGCGCTCCTCGTGGGACTCGTCCTGTGGCTCGTGTCCCGCAGCACGTCCGACGACGGCGGCGCCCCCGCCCGGGCGGCGCGCCGACACGAGCTGCTCGTCTCGTCCGTCGCGGTCCTCGCGGCCGTCGTGTGCACCGTCGTGCTCCTCGCGCAGCCGGTCGCCTGGCCGGGCTGGGCGTCGGCGCCAGGCGTGCTCCAGGCGATCACGCCCTTCTCGGTCGCGCTCGTGCTCTGCGTGGTGCGGGCGGTCGGCGAGCAGACCTGGCCGCGGCCCCGCGGCGAGGTGCGCTCGGCCCCGCTTGCGCGCCGGACGATCTGGTCGCTCGGAGGTGCGCGGCTGCGCATCGTGCTCGTGACGGCGGCGGCACTCGCCGTGGCGCTCGTCGTGTTCGGCGCCACCGCGGACCCGACCGGCCGCGCGTTCGCGACGAACCCGGTGACCTTGCCCGACGGCAGCGTCGTGTCCGGAGCGTCGGGCCCTTACCCGGGCTGGCCCTACGGCCTGCCGATGCTGCTGGGGCTCGCGCTCGCCGTCGCCGCCACGTTCGTCGCCCTCGGCTCGATCACGCGCCGGCCCCCGCTCCACGGCGTGCCGGCCCGGCACGACGACGCCGTGCGGGCCACGAGCGCCGCGCGCCTCCTCGGTGCGGTCCAGCTGTGCCTCGGCGTCGGGCTCGGGGGCGCGCTGGCCGTCGGCGGTGCGGCGATCCAGTCTCGCGGGCAGAACCTGCTGCTCGACGAGCTCCCGACGCACGGGTTGGTCGCCGTGGGCGGCGGCGTGGCGCTCCTCGGGATCGCGGTGGTCGTGGCGTCGGGCATCGCGGGCCTGCTCGCCGCCTGGCCGCGCGCGGCCCGCCACGCCGGCGCGCCCGCCGCGACAGGCGCCCCCGCATGACCGACATCGTCATCGCCCTCAGCTCGCCGGTCCCCGTCTACGAGCAGATCCGCGCCCAGGTCACGGCCCTGGTCGCCGTCGGGACGCTCCGCGCGGGCGACCGCCTGCCCGCCTCGCGGGACCTCGCGCGCGACCTCGGCATCGCCGTCGGCACCGTGCAGCGCGCGTACCGCGAGCTCGAGGCCGGGGGCGTCGTCGAGTCGCGGCGCCGCACCGGCACAGTCATCGCCGACCCGCCCCGGCAGGCGGACGCGACCCCGGCGGCGATCGTCGAGAACGCGCACGCGCTGGTCGCCGCAGCGCGAGATGCCGGCCTGCACGACGCCGCCGTGCTCGACCTCGTCCGAGGAGCCCTGTCCCGCCACCCGTGACCCGAAGTCCGGCGTGGGCACGACTTTGGCCCGGTTTCGCGAACGAAACCGGGCCAAGAGTCAAAGGGTCAGGCCTGGACCGGCCGCGCCGGCTCGATCGGCACCGACGGCAGGTGCTTCGCCGGCAGCGTCTTCGGCCGCCACGCCTCGCGCCGGGTCTCGAAGTCCGCGATCTCGTCGGCGTGCTGCAGCGTCAGGCCGATGTCGTCGAGGCCCTCCATGAGGCGCCAGCGCGTGTAGTCGTCGATCTGGAACGGCACGGTGACGTCGTCGGCGTGCACGGTGCGGTTCTCGAGGTCCACGGTCACCTCGGTGCCCGGGTGGGTCTCGAGGATCTTCCACAGGAGCTCGATGTCCTCCTGCGCGACGATGCCGGCGATGAGGCCCTGCTTGCCCGAGTTCCCGCGGAAGATGTCCGCGAAGCGCGAGGCGAGGACGACCTTGAAGCCGTAGTCCTTCAGCGCCCAGACGGCGTGCTCACGCGACGAGCCGGTGCCGAAGTCGGGGCCGGCGACCAGCACGGAGCCGGTCTTGTAGGCGTCCTGGTTGAGCACGAACGCGGGGTCACCACGCCAGGCGGCGAACAGCGCGTCCTCGAACCCCGTGCGGGTGATCCGCTTGAGGTAGACCGCCGGGATGATCTGGTCGGTGTCGACGTTGCTGCGGCGCAGCGGCACCCCGACGCCCGTGTGGACGGTGAACTTCTCCATGAGTCTCTACTTCCCGGGTCTCAGACGAGCGAAGGGGCGGCGAGCGGCGCGAGCGGCGTGCCGTCGAACGAGGTGAGGTCCACGTCGGCGGGCAGGTCCAGGTCGCGCAGCGAGGACAACGTGCCGCGCACGGCCGTGGCCGCCGCGACAAGCGGCGAGACCAGGTGCGTGCGGCCGCCCTTGCCCTGCCGCCCCTCGAAGTTGCGGTTCGACGTCGACGCCGAGCGCTCCCCCGGCGCGAGCTGGTCGGGGTTCATGCCCAGGCACATCGAGCAGCCGGCGTTGCGCCACTCCGCACCGAAGTCCGTGAAGATCTTGTCCAGGCCCTCCGCCTCGGCCTGCAGGCGCACGCGGGCCGACGCCGGCACGACGAGCACGCGGACGTTCTCGGCCTTGTGGCGGCCGTCGAGCACCTTGGCGACCGAGCGCAGGTCCTCGATGCGGCCGTTGGTGCACGAGCCGATGAAGACCGTGTCGACCTTGACCTCGCGCAGCGGGGTGCCAGGTTCGAGGCCCATGTACTCCAGGGCGCGCTCGGCGGCGACGCGCTCGTTGGCGTCGGCGATCTCGGCCGGGATCGGGACGGACGCCGAGAGCGGCAGACCCTGACCCGGGTTGGTGCCCCACGTGACGAACGGCTCGAGGTCGGAGGCCTTGAGCACGACCTCGGCGTCGAACACCGCGTCGTCGTCGGACTTGAGCGTCTTCCAGTACTCGACGGCGGCGTCCCAGTCCTCGCCCTCGGGGGCGTGCGGGCGGCCCTTGAGGTACTCGAACGTGGTCTCGTCGGGCGCGATCATGCCGGCGCGGGCGCCGGCCTCGATCGACATGTTGCAGATCGTCATCCGGGCCTCCATGGAGAGCCTCCGGATGGCCTCGCCGCGGTACTCGAGCACATAGCCCTGGCCGCCGCCGGTGCCGATCCTGGCGATGATCGCCAGGATGATGTCCTTCGAGGTCGCACCCGGGGGCAGCTCGCCGTCGACCGTGATGGCCATGGTCTTGAACGGCTGCAGCGGGAGCGTCTGCGTGGCGAGCACGTGCTCGACCTCGGAGGTGCCGATGCCGAACGCCAGACCGCCGAACGCGCCGTGCGTCGAGGTGTGCGAGTCGCCACACACGACGGTCAGGCCGGGCATCGTCAGGCCGAGCTGCGGGCCCACCTGGTGGACGATGCCCTGGTCCGCGTCGCCCAGCGAGTGGATGCGGACGCCGAACTCCTTGACGTTCTTGCGGAGCTGGTCGATCTGCGTGCGGCTAGTAAGGTCCGCGATCGGCAGGTCGATGTCGAGCGTCGGGGTGTTGTGGTCCTCGGTCGCGATCGTCAGGTCCGGGCGCCGCACCGGGCGGCCGGCCAGGCGCAGGCCCTCGAACGCCTGGGGGCTCGTCACCTCGTGCAGGAGGTGGAGGTCGATGTAGAGGAGGTCGGGCTCTCCGTTCGTGCCGCGGCGCACCAGGTGCGCCTCCCAGACCTTCTCCGCCAGCGTGCCGGCCATCCTCAATCCCTCCTCGGACCCCACGGTCGGGGGCACCAGATACTTCGAACTTGCAATCTCACGTGCCGAGACGGCAATATCGCCCTATGGACGATACTAGCGGAGTCGGCGTTCTTGACAAGGCCGCGTCCGTGCTCGGCGCCCTGGAGTCGGGACCGGCGACGTTGGCCCAGCTCGTGGCCTCCACGGGCCTGGCCCGGCCGACGGCCCACCGCCTCGCGGTGGCCCTCGAGCACCACCGCCTCGTAGCGCGCGACATGCAGGGCCGGTTCATCCTCGGACCGCGCCTCAACGAGCTCGCCACGGCCGCGGGCGAGGACCGCCTGCTTGCGGCCGCCAACCCCGTGCTGATCGCGCTGCGCGACCACACCGGCGAGAGCGCCCAGCTGTACCGCCGACAGGGCGACCACCGCGTCTGCGTCGCGGCCGCCGAGCGGCCCGTGGGCCTGCGCGACTCGATCCCCGTCGGCGCGACGCTCACGATGCACGCCGGCTCGGCCGCCCAGATCCTGCTGGCCTGGGAGGAGCCCGACCGCCTGCACCGCGGACTTCGTGACGCCGTCTTCACGGCAACCATCCTTTCGGGCGTGCGCCGGCGCGGCTGGGCCCAGTCCGTGTCCGAGCGAGAGCTCGGCGTCGCCAGCGTCTCGGCGCCGGTGCGCGGCCCGTCGGGCAAGGTCGTCGCCGCGGTGTCGGTGTCGGGCCCGGTCGAGCGCCTCACGCGCCAGCCCGGCCGCCTCCACTCGGGCGCCGTCGTCGCGGCGGCCAACCGCCTCACCGAGGTGCTGCGCCGCGCCGGGGAATGAGCAGGGAGAACAGGCCGCGCATCACTACGCTTCGGGCAGTGGTGCGACGGTCGCACCACTGCTGACCCGCGTGAGGACCCGATGCCGGCCAAGGCCAAGACCTTCCTGATCTGGCTCGTCGTGATCTTCGTGATCTACGCGATCGTGAAGAGCCCCGACCGGTCTGCCGAGATCGTCGGGTCGCTAGGACAGATCGCCCTGAACGCGTTCAAGAGCATCGGTCAGTTCCTCGGAAACCTGCTCGGCTGACGCCAGGAGATCGACGTGCAGCCCGCGCCGCGCGTGAGTATCCGCGGGAACCACGACCTGCGGCGGTACATCCTGCCCACCGAGCAGGTCGTCGTCGCCACGCGCCTGCACTGGGCTGCGCTCCTCGAGCCCGTCGCCACCACCGTCGGAGTGTTCCTGCTGGTCGCCGTCGTGGTGAAGGCAGTGCCCCTCTCCGTCGAGCCGCTGGCCGAGTGGCTCTGGATCGTCTGGTTCGCGGCGCTCGGACGCCTGGGGTTCCGGTGGCTGGAATGGCGCCACCAGTGGTTCGTCTCCACAGACAAGCGCTTGCTGCTGCTCTACGGCCTGGTGATCCACAAGGTGGCCATGATGCCGCTGACCAAGGTCACCGACATGGGCTACACACGCACCCCGGGCGGCCAGCTGCTCGGCTACGGGCGGTTCGTCATGGAGTCGGCCGGCCAGGACCAGGCGCTACGACAGATCGACTACGTGCCGCAGCCGGACCAGACCTACCGCACGCTGTGCGCCGAGATCTTCCGGGCGCCTGGCGCGCGTGCCGACAAGCCCGAGCCCGGGCCGGTGCCGGGAGGGGCGACCCCGCGTCCACCGGTCGTGATCGTGCGCGGACGGGCGCTCGGGGACGGGCCCAGGCCGACGACGCAGCCCATCCCGGTCCCGGTTTCCGGTTCGGAGGTTCCGCCGGCCGCTCCTCCAGCGGCTCCTGCCGTCGCCCCCGTGACACCGCACTGGGACACGCCTGGGGACTGGCAGCGGCCGCGGCCGTACGACCCGAACCCGCGCTGACCCGAGCCCCTGCAAAGAACGACGAAGGCCCGGTCCTATGGACCGGGCCTCGATGTGTACCCCCAGCGGGATTTGAACCCGCGTTACCGCCGTGAGAGGGCGGCGTCCTAGGCCGCTAGACGATGGGGGCCAGAACTCCGTTCACGAATGAACGGTGCGTACCCCCAGCGGGATTTGAACCCGCGTTACCGCCGTGAGAGGGCGGCGTCCTAGGCCGCTAGACGATGGGGGCCTGTGACTTCCGGTTCGGAGAACCGGCTGCCGGAGAATCCTACCCGACCTTCAGCGACACTGAGGCCCAGGGTGAGGATGCTGCGCTGGGGTACCAGGACTCGAACCTAGACTAAGTGAACCAGAATCACTCGTGCTGCCAATTACACCATACCCCATGGTGGTATCGGCCCCCTGGTTTCCCAACAGGCCAACGGCTGAGAACATTACCCGACGAGGGCCCGACGGCCAAAACGAGGACGACCTCCGGTGCGTGTCCTCCGTCACGGCCCGGCACAGGGCAGGATCAGGCGAATGACGGCTCCCGACCCGCACGACCACGCCACCCGAGCCGCCTCGTTCTCGCAGGGTGCCGACGTCTACGCCGCCGTCCGACCGAGCTACCCCGACGTTGCCGTGGACTTCCTGCTTCCCGCCGGCGCCCGCCGCGTGCTGGACCTCGCGGCGGGGACCGGCAAGCTCACCGCGGCGCTCGTCGCGCGAGGGCTCGACGTCGTCGCCGTGGAGCCGTCGGAGCCCATGCTGGAGCGCCTCATCAGCGCGCTGCCGGGCGTCGAGGCGCACGTCGGGACGGCCGAGGCCATCCCGCTCGGTGACGGTGCCGTGGACGCCGTGCTCGTGGGCCAGGCGTGGCACTGGTTCGACCATGCGGCAGCCTCCGCCGAGATCGCGCGCGTCCTGCGCCCGGGCGGCACCCTCGGCGTCGTCTGGAACGACCGCGACGGCACCGTCGACTGGGTGGCGCGGTTCGGAGAGATCCTGCACCGTGGCGATCGCCTCGAGCCCGACGCCGGGCGCGGCGGGCCTGTCCTCGGCGACGCGTTCGAGGCGCCGGAGCACGGGGCGTTCCACTGGGCCGACGAGGTCGCCACGGCCTCGCTGCGGCCGCTCGCGGCGTCGCGCAGCTACCTGCTGACGCTGCCCGCCGCCGAGCGCGACGAGCTGCTCGCCGCGGTCGACGAGCTCGTGGCCACGCACGCGGACCTGGCGGGGCGCACGACGGTGCCGCTCCCCTACGTGACGGACGCCTACCGGGCCCGGCGGCGCTGAGGCCGGGCTCAGGCCAGCCCGAGAACCGCGGCCAGCTCGTCGAGGCCCCTGACGCGGTGCACGCCGTCGCCCACGGTGTGGTCGACGCCGCCGCGGCGGGTCTCGGGCCGGTCCAGCCACACGCCGACCAGCCCGGCCGCGACGGCGGCGCGCGCGTCGACGTCGGGCTCGTCGCCCACGTAGGCCGTGCGGGCCGGGTCGCTGCCGAGCAGACGGCAGCCCTCGAGGAAGACCTCGGGGCGCGGTTTTCCGAAACCAAGCGTGTCCACGCCCACCAGCACCGGGACGCCCTCGATGCCGGCTGCGGCGAGCTTCGACTCCTGCAGCGTGACGCGCGCGTTCGTCACCGCTCCCACGGGCACGCCCGCCTCGCGCAGCAGCTTGAGCGCGGCAGGGACGTCGTCGTGCGCGCGCCAGCCCTGCTCGAACGCGCCCCAGAAGACCTCGAGCCACGCCGCGTACGACGACTCGTCGACGCGCGGGCCGCCGAACGCCACGTGCAGCTCGTCGGCGCGCAGGCGCCGCTGCTCGTCGAAGCCCAGCTCACCGCGCGTGTACGCGGCGTAGTGACCGTGGGCGTCGTCGCGCCAGACGGCGAGCATCTCCGGCTCGCGCTCGGCGGGCACGTGCGGCAGGAACGCGTGGCGCACCGCGCCGACCGCGTCGGCGAACGCGCCGCGCGTGTCGACGAGCGTGTCGTCGACGTCGAAGAGGACGGCCTCGATCACGGGGTCAGCCGAGCTTCGCGATCGCCGCGTCGATCCGCGCGACGGTCTTCTCGCGGCCCAGCACCTGGAGCGACTCGAACAGCGGCAGGCCGACCGTCCGGCCCGTCACGGCGACACGCACCGGCGCCTGCGCCTTGCCGAGCTTGAGGCCGTGCTGCTCGCCGACGGCGGTCACGGTGTCCTTCAGCGGCTCGGCCTCCCACGGCTCGAGCGCGGCCAGGGCGGCGCGGGCGTCGGCGAGCAGGGCCGGCGCCGGGTCCTTCATCGCCTTGGCCCACGAGGCCTCGTCGTCGACCGGGGCGTCGAGGAACAGGAAGTCGACGTTGGCGGTGATCTCGCTCAGTGTGGCGACGCGAGTCTGCGCGAGCGGCGCGACGGCGGCGAACGCCGCGGCGTCGAACTGCGCCTCGCTCCACGGTGCGTGGGGGGCGTGCAGCCACGGGGCCACGGCCGCCGCGAACGCATCCGGGGACATCGCCCGGATGTACTCGCCGTTGAAGCTCGTGAGCTTCTTGACGTCGAAGAAGGCCGAGGACGAGTTGACGTCCGCGATGTCGAAGCGCTCGACGAGCGTCTCGAACGGCAGGATCTCCTCGTCGTTGCCCGGCGCCCAGCCGAGCAGCATGAGGTAGTTGACCATCGCGTCCGGGAGGATGCCGTCGGCCAGGTAGTCCTCGAGGGCGACCTTGTCGCGGCGCTTGGACAGCTTCTGCCGCTTCTCGTTGACGATGACCGGCAGGTGCGCCCACGTCGGCGGGGTCGCGTCCAGCGCCTCCCACAGCAGCTGCTGCTTGGGCGTGTTGGGCAGGTGCTCCTCGCCGCGGACCACGTGGGTGATGCGCTCGTCGAGGTCGTCGACGACGTTCGCGAGAAGGAAGACGGGCGAGCCGTCGCCGCGCGCGACGACGAAGTCCTCGATCGCGGCGTTGGGGAACGTGGGGTTGCCGCGGATGAGGTCGACGACGTGGGTCTCGCCCTCGTCGGGCGTGCGGAAGCGCAGGGCGCGACCGGGCTCGTAGGCGAGGCCGCGGTCGCGGCAGAAGGCGTCGTAGCCGGTCTGCGCGTTGCCGGTGCGCGCGGCGACGTCGTCGCGCGTGCAGTCGCAGTAGTAGGCGCGGCCCGCGGCGAACAGCTTGGCAGCCGCCTCGGTGTGCAGGGCGAGGTTCTGCGACTGGAAGTACGGGCCCTCGAAGGTCGGGTCCTGCTCGTGCATGCCGAGCGACGCCATCGCGGAGAGGATGCCCTCGGTCCACTCGGGCTTGTTGCGGGCCGCGTCCGTGTCCTCGATGCGGAGCACGAACGTGCCGCCCGTGTGCTTCGCCACCGCCCAGTTGAACAGCGCCGAGCGCGCCCCACCGACGTGGAACATCCCGGTGGGCGAGGGAGCGAAGCGGACGCGGACGTCGGAGGAACCGGCAGCGGGGAGATTCACGCCCTCAGCCTAGTTGGCGCGGCCTGAGGGGAGGGTTCGCGCAGTCGGGCTCAGATCACACGTCCCCTCTGGCGCGCGTGCTTCGACGAGGGCTGGCATCCGTTCGTGGAGTTGGGCGCCATTCGTGGGATCGGTCCGTCGAACCGGTCCCGAGTCCACGAACCGTTGCGCTCACGGGAGCGTGAGAAGGCGCAGAGGGCGACGCGCCGTGCGGACCGGTCCCGGAAAGCGGGCGAGCAAGCGTGAGCTCAGACGGTCGACGTCGCGCGCGTCGGCGGCCACCACACGGAGGGGTCGCACCCCGAGCGTCTCGACGATCGCGTCCTCCCGACGCTTCTCGTCGAGCAGGGCACGGCGCCCGTCGTAGCCGGGCCCGAACGCTCCGTCGACGTACTTGACCTGCCCGTCGAACTCGGCCAGCACGCGCTGCTCCGGCCACGCGAGATCGACCCGGAAGACGCCGAGGTGCGTGCTCACAGGGAACTGGGTGCAAGGACGAGGCAGGCCGAGCCGCAGAGCCACGTACCGAAGCCACGTCTCCCACGCCGACTCGGCCCCTCCGTCGGCGAGCTCCAGCAGGAGCGCGGCCCGCGCTGAGCCGTTCCGCCGCCCGTTCGCGCGGAGCAGCTCGAGGGCGTCGGCCGAACGGAAACCGCCCTCGAGCGCCGAGTCCGCAACCACGAGACCAGCAAGCGGGTGCATCGTCAGAAGGCACTCGAAGACGGTCTGGAGCAGCGACGTCACGGGAATGCCGTCGATCTCGACGGACGTCTCGGGCAGCCCGAAGTGCCGCACGATGTCGGCCGCGCGCTCACCGCTGGCCCGCGACCGCTGGCGCACGTGCGTCACGTCAGGGACCTGCCAGAGTCGCAGATCCCACAGAAGGGCGGCGCTTGCGTGGCTGAACGCGTGTGCCGCCCGGAGCTGCGCGTGGACGGCGTGGATCCGTGCCAGAGCATCCTCGCTCGTCGCGTGGCTGACCGACGGCGTCGTCGTCGTCTTGTATGCGCCCCTGCGCACGCGTGCGAGTGCGCCGGTCGCCATCCCGCGCCGGAGGGTGTTCCGGTCATGGTCGCGGGCGAGGATCAGCCGTGGCGGCGTCGGCATGCGGCACAGCGTGCCCGTTCGGGCGCCGCGGCGGGCCCTACGTGTGGACAACCTCCCCGCGCAAGCGCCGAGCGACCCGCGCGCCTCGCGCGCCTCGCGCCCTGACGGTTCGTGGGTTCGGGTCCCGTTCGTGGAATCGATCCGTCGAATCGAGCCCGACTCCACGAACTGACGCCACGCCACGGGTCCCCCGCCGGCTCAGGCCGGCCGGCTCAGGCCGCCGTCAGCACCGCCAGGCGGAACACCCGGCTCCGTTCCGTGTGGGTCACCGTGAAGCCCGCCGCCTCCAGCGCCCCCAGGAGCTCCCGTTCCCGGTGGACGTGGAACCGCCAGTCCGTGCGGCGCAGCCGGGCCCCCACGCCCATGAGGCGCGCGGCGCCGCGCACCCACCACGCGTCGCGTGGGTAGCTCAGCACCACGTGGCGCCGGGCCAGGCTCGCGGCCGAGCCGAGCAGGCGTCCCGCGTCCGCGTAGCAGCACACCACCTTCATCAGCGTGACGACGTCGGCCGGCCCTGCGAGGTCGGGGTGTGCGGCCAGGTCGCCGGTCACGCGGTGCGAGCGCTCCGCGAGGCCCGCCTCGGCCAGCAGCGACGCCGCGACGGCGTCGTACTCCGGGGACAGGTCCACGCTGGTCGCCTCGTCCATGCCCGCACGCAGCAGCTCGATGCCGAGGTCGCCGATGCCGGCGCCGACGTCGAGCACGGTGTCACCGCCGATCGTGCCGGCGCGGTAGAGCTCGACGACGCGCTGCGGGTCCCAGGTCAGGCCTGACCTGCGGTACCGCGCGGCGTCGAGGCGCGCCTGGCGGCCGGTGAAGATCCGGTCGTAGCCCTGGGGCTCGCAGCACGCGTCCACGAGCGGTCAGCGGTAGAGCCGCAGGTCGGAGACGCTCCACCACGCGGATGCGGTGCCGGTCTGCGTGATGCGCACGTACCGCGCGGTCACCTGGCCCACGTCGATCGTGGTGAGCTGCCCGGTCGCGGCGCCCTCGGCCACGGTGCGCCAGGCCGTCCCGTCCTTGCTCACCTCGACGCGGTACCCGCGGGCGTAGTCGCCGAGGTTGCCGCCGGAGTCCAGTGCGACCTGGTCGAAGTGGGTCGCACCACCCAGGTCCACCTGGATCTGCTGGCCCGGCGTCTGGGCGGCCCCGGAGGTCCAGCGGGTCGAGGCGTCCCCGTCGACGAGGGCCGCCGGGTCGCCGCCGGTGCTCGCGGTCGCGGTCGCGGCGGACAGGTCCAGCGGGGTGCGGGCGTCGCGGAGCTGGGCGGACGCAGGCCAGACGAACGTGGCGAGCGCGCCGCCGGGCAGCTCGTACTCGAACCGCTGGCCGCCGACGGCGACGGCGAAGGACCGCGGGTCGTCGTTCTCGTTGTGCACCACCAGCGCCATGGACCCGTCGGGGTTGCGGAATGCGACGTCCATGATCTGGCCGTTCCAGCCCGTGGTGCCGAACGACGTCGAGCCGATCCGCACGGCGCCGGGCTTCACGAACTTCGAGAGGTGGCCGATCGTGTAGTACTGCGCGTCGGCGCGCACGGTACCGTCGGCCAGCATCGTCACCAGCCCGTCGCACGTGCCGCAGCCGCCCAGGTGCGGGCCGCCGTCCTCGCGCAGCGCGATGTTCCAGTTCACGACCGACTTCGCCCAGTTGCGCGTCGTGCCGATGGCGAGGGTGCGGGCGTGCCAGGTCAGCGTGCCGCGGAAGACCTGGTCGGGCGTGTCGTTCTCGCCGTGCGAGCCGGAGCACTCGGTGAACCAGATGCCCTTGTTCGGGAACTTGTCGTGCAGCGCGGTCTGGGCGCTCGGGTCACCGGAGTAGCAGTGGTAGGCGGTCCCGGCCACCCACTTGGCGGCGCTGCTGGCCAGCACCTGGTACGGGTAGTCGGTGGCCGGGTCCTCACCGGGCGGCGTGTTCGCGATGTCGTTCGGGTGCTCGGCCCAGTTGTGGTCGTAGGCCAGGATCCGGGTGTGCGGCGAGGCCTCGCGCAGCATGGGCCCGAGGGCGTTGATGACCGCGACCTCCGTCGCCACCGGCATGTCCGTACCGGGGTAGCCCGACGGCGTGCGGTTCTGCGGCTCGTTCTGCACCGACAGATAGTCGACGGGCACTCCCGCGGCCGCGTAGGCCTCGACGAAGCGCACGAGGTAGCGCGCGTAGGCGTCGATGGTCACCGGGTCGTCCTTGAGCCGGCCGCCGATGAGCGAGTCGCCCGTCTTCATCCACGCCGGCGGGCTCCACGGCGTGGCCATCACGGTGAGCCCGGGGTTCAGCGCCTTCGCCTGCCGCAGCAGGGGCAGGATCTGGGCCTCGTCGTGCGCGACCGAGAAGTGCTCGAGCGCCAGGTCGGTCTCACCGGGCGCGACGTCGTCGTACGTCCAGTGCGTGGCCGCCGCCGTGAAGTCGCTCGAGCCGACCGGCTGGCGCAGGAAGCTCACGCCGATGCCGTCCTGCGCGTCGAAGAGCGAGCGCATCACGCTGTCCCGCCCCGCAGGGTCGAGCGCGGCGATCAGGCTCGCCGACGAGTCGGTGATCGACGCGCCGAAGCCGTCCATCGTCTGGTAGGTCGCGTCGGGGTCGACCTCGATGGTCGGCAGGTCCGACGTGCCCGCTGTGAACGACACCGGCGCCCGGTGGTGCAGCAGCTCCGCACGGTCCGGGGTGGTCACCCAGACCTGGGCCTGCGGTGGACCCTCGGACGGCGGGCCGGCGGTCGCCGGTGCGACCGCCGACAGCGTCAGCGCCGCCGCAAGAGATCCTGCGGCGGCACCGGCCAGGGCACGGTTGCGGGTCATGGCGCACTCCTCGTCGTCGAGTGGTGGGTCCGCGGGGGACGCTACCGGTTCCGCCGAGCGAGGCAAGCGCTGTCAGCGGCGGCGCATGACCGGGTTGCTCATCGCGCCGATGCCCACGACCTCGACCTCCATCCGGTCGCCGTGGTCGACCAGGCCGACACCCGCCGGCGTGCCGGTGAGGATCACGTCGCCCGGCAGCAGCGTCATCGCCTCCGAGATGTACGAGATGAGGAACGGGATGTCGAACACCAGGTCGCGGGTGCGGCCGTCCTGCTTGAGCTCGCCGTTGACGCGCGAGCGCACCGCGACGTCCTCCGGGTCGAGGTCGGTGTCGATCCACGGCCCGAGCGGCAGCGAGGTGTCGAAGCCCTTGGCGCGGGCCCACTGGCCGTCGGTGCGCTGCGCGTCGCGTGCGGTGACGTCGTTCGCGACGGTGTAGCCGAGCACGTAGGACAACGCGCTCTCGGGCGTCACGTCCTTGCACACCTTGGAGATGACGACGGCGAGCTCGGCCTCGTAGGAGACCTCCTGCGTCCAGTCGGGCAGCACCACCGGGTCGTCCGGGCCCACCACCGCAGTGTTGGGCTTGAAGAACAGCAGCGGCGTCGTCGGCACGTCGCCGCCCATCTCGGCGGCGTGGTCGGCGTAGTTCTTGCCGACGCACACCACCTTGGAGCGCGGGATCACCGGCGCGAGCAGCCGCACGCCATCGCTCAGCTCGACGCGCTCGCCCGTCGGCATGGCCGGCATGTAGAGCGGGTCGCCGCCCAGGACGGCGAGGTAGGTGCGGTCGCCCTCCTGCTGGACGAGGGCGAAGCGGGGGTCGTCTCCGGTGGTGAATCTCGCGATGCGCACGAACGGAGCCTACGGCGTCAGGTGGTCGCGACAGGCTCCACCGGCGTCACACCCGGGCGAGGACCTCGCCGTGCAGGATGGCGAACCAGCCGTCGGGCGCCTGCGCCCACGCGAGCCAGTCCTGCGCGAGCTGCTCGAGCGCGACGTCGTCGGCCATGCCGGACTCCTGCGCCTGGACGGCGAAGTTCGAGGCGACGCAGCGCTCGGCCCACACCTGGCCCCACCACTGCCGGTCGGTCGGGGTGGCGTAGCACCACGACGACGCGGACGGCACCATGTGCGCGGCCTCGAAGCCGGCCTGCTGCACCCAGGAGAACAGGCGGCGGCCGGCGTCGGGCTCGAACCCGTAGGCGTGCGTGACCTCGTGGTACAGCGTGTTCCACTCGGTCAGGCCGGCCGACTCGGGGTACCAGGCCATGGCGGCGTAGTCGGCGTCGCGCACCGCGACGAGGCCACCGGGCTTGGCGACGCGCTTCATCTCGCGGAGCGCGGCGACCGGGTCGGACAGGTGCTGCAGCAGCTGGTGGGCGTAGACGACGTCGAACGTCCCGTCCTCGAACGGCAGCTCGTAGGCGTTGGCTTCCTCGAACCGCACGTTGGTGTAGCCGACGGCGGCCGCGTGCTCGCGCGCCGCCTCGAGCACCTGCGGCGCCGCGTCCACGCCGACGACCTCGCCACCGGCGAGCACGCGGGCGAGGTCGACCGTGACAGTGCCCGGGCCGCAGCCGACGTCGAGCAGGCTCATGTCGTCGCGCAGGTGCGGCAGCAGGAACCCCGCGGAGTTCTGGGCCGTGCGCGCGCGGTGGGCGCGCAGCACCGACTCGTGGTGGCCGTGCGTGTAGGACTCCGACTCCTTGCTCGGCACGGTGTGGTGCGAGCTGGGCGCCTCGATCGCGTCGGTGAGGTCGGCGCCGGCCGGGGACTCGGGAGTGCGCTCCGAAGTGCCGGCGGGTCGCCAGGTCTGCTCGCTCATGGCACCACGCTAACGAGCGTGGCCTGCCGTCTCATCCGCGGTCCCACGGTGCGGACGCCCGTGCTCCGTCAGAGCGCGAGCGTGCCCCGGACGGTGGTCGTCGTGGCGCCGCCCACCCAGACCTGGCCGTCGGCGTCGAGCTCGACGTGGACGCGCCCGCGCCGCTGGAGCGCGGTGCCCTGCGAGGCAACGTAGGACGGCGGCAGCACCGTGCCCGCGAGCCACTGTCCGAGCCCCGCGTTGAGGCTGCCCGTGACCGGGTCCTCGCGGTCGTCGGCGAACGCGCGCACCTCGACGTCGGCGTCGCCGGGCGCGCCCGGAGAGTCGCCCCAGGGACCGACGACTCCCACGGACACGCCCGCCAGCGCCGCGAGGTCGGGCTCGACGGCGAGCACCGCGGCGGCGTCGCGCAGCCGCAGCCCCAGCCACTCGGGCCCGTTGACGAGCCAGGTGGCGTCGACGACGTCGCCGGGAGCGATCCGCAGCGCCGCGCAGGCACGCTCGAGCTCGGCCGACGACGGCACCCCCGTCCGCACGAGCGGCGGCGCCGCGAAGGCGAGCCGCGCTCCGCCGCCGGGCGCGGGCGACCGGCGGACCGTGACGAGGCCGGCGCCGCACTCCTGGACGACGTCGGCCCGCCCGTGCGCGGCCGCGGGCACGCCCCCGGACTCGAGCCAGGCGTGGGCCGAACCGAGCGTGGGATGGCCCGCGAACGGGAGCTCGCCCGAGGTGGTGAAGATGCGCACCCGGTAGTCCGCGCCCGGGTTCGCGGGAGAGAGCAGGAACGTCGTCTCCGAGAGGTTCGTCCAGCGCGCGAACGCCGCCATCTCCTCGTCGGTCAGCCCGTCGGCGTCGTGCACCACCGCCAGGGGGTTGCCCAGAACCGGGCCGGTGGTGAAGACGTCGACCTGGCTGAACGGCAGGGTGTGGGTCACGCGGTCACGCTAGCCTCCCAAGAATGGAGTCCACCACGGCGGGACGGCTGCGCGTCGGGATCGTGGGTGCGGGCATCGCGGGCCTCGCGCTGGCCGGTGGGCTGCGCCGGCGTGGGCACGACGTCGAGGTGTTCGAGCGGGCCCCGCAGGCAGTGGCGGTGGGTGCCGGCATCTCGATCGCACCCAACGGCGTGCGCGCCCTCGAGCAGCTCGGCCTGGCCGACGCCGTCCTGAGCGACGTCCGCGGCCGTCGCAGCGCGACGACGGCGGCGCTGCTGCGGCCCGACGGGAGCGTCGTGCTGAGGGGCTCGGCGCGGCGGCTGAACCTGCTCGCGCTCACGCGGCCGGCGTTGCACGAGGCGCTGAGCGCCGAGGCCGGCGAGGTCCGGCACGGCGTCGACGCCACGGTCGTCCCCACCGGCCGGCCCGTCATCACCGTCGACGGCGAGGAGCGCAGGTTCGACGTCGTGCTCGCCGCCGACGGCGTCCGCTCGCAGGCGCGGGCCGCGCTCGGGCTCGACCCGGGGCTGCGCTATGCGGGGTGGACGACGTGGCGCGGCCTGACGTCGGAGCCGTTCGACCTCGGCGGGCGGCTGAGCGAGACGTGGGGCCGCGGCGCCATGGTCGGCCTCGTGCCGCTGCTCGACGGGCACGCGTACTGGTTCGGGGCGGCGCACGCGCCGTCGAGCGTGGCCATGGCAGAGCCGCGCACGGACGCTTTGGTGCGGTTCGGCGACTGGCACGCACCCATCCGCGCGGCGATCGAGGCGAGCGACCCCCGGGGCGTGGTGCGGACCGACGCCGTCGAGCTGGCCCAGCCGCTCCCCTCGTTCGGCCGCGGGCGCGTGGCGCTCGTCGGGGACGCCGCGCACGCGATGACGCCCCACCTCGGCCAGGGCGCGAACCAGGCGATCGTGGACGCGGCCACCCTGGTCCGGCTGCTCGACGCCGGGGGGCGACGCGGCATCGGTGAGGCGCTCCGCGAGTACGACCGCCGACGCCGGCCCCGCGCCCGCGTGGTCACCCGGGCGTCGGAGCTCGTCGGCCGTGTCTCCCTCGCCGAGGGCATCGGCGGCCGGGTGCGCGACAGCGTGCTCAACGCCGTGGGCGCCGTCACGCGCCTGGGCCGCGACGACTGACGCCTACGCTGGTGCGGTGCCCACCGCCGTCGAGTCCGCCCTGCCTCGCGCCGCCTGGAGCGGCGCCGCGCAGGCGCACGCGGCGCGTGCGGACGCGCTGACCGCCGTCTGGCGCGAGGCGCACGACGCCGGCCGCAAGCACCCGGTCGAGGACTTCCTCTTCACGTACTACCCGACGCGCCTGCGCACGCTGCGGCGCTGGCACCCCGGCGCCGGACCGGTCCTGGCCGTCGACGCCGACGACGAGCGCCTCGGCTGGCGCTGGCACGCCACCGTCCCGCTGCCCGACGGCGGCACCGGCGTCACGCTCGACGTCGACGCGTTCCTCGCGGAGCGCGGCGACACCGTGCGGTGGCTGCGCTCCTTCGTCGCGGCCACGGCGTCACGGTCCGGGTCGTTCGGCTGCTTCGGGCTGCACGAGTGGGCGATGGTCTACCGCGACGGCGCGACCGGACGCGACCACCGGCACCCGCTCCCCCTGCGGCTGGGCGCCGACGGCACCGACGCCGTCGTGGCGAGCCACCGCATCACGTGCTCGCACATCGACGCGTTCCGGTTCTTCACGCCCGAGGCGCGCGGGCTCAACGCGCTGCAGCCCACGCGGGAGACGCAGGCGGCGCTGGAGCAGCCGGGGTGCCTGCACGCGACGATGGACCTGTACAAGTGGGCGCTCAAGCTGGGACCCGCCGCGCCCGGCGAGCTGCTGCTCGACGCGTTCGAGCTCGCGCGCGACGTCCGGTACACCGACATGCAGGCTTCGCCGTACGACGTCTCGGGCTACGGCCTGGATGCCGTCGCGATCGAGACCCCGGCCGGCAAGGCCGAGTACGTGCGCCGGCAGCGCGCGTTCGCCGAACGCGGGCAGCTGCTGCGCGCTCGCCTCGCCGAGGTCTGCGCCGCCCTGCTCGCCTGAGCGGTCAGTCCGCGAGCGCCTCCGCGAGGAACGTGAGCACGCGCCGCCACGCGTCGGCGGCGGCGCCCGGGACGTAGGTGCGGGCGTTGGTGTCGTTGAAGAACGCGTGCCCCGCGCCGTCGTACACCGTGGCCTCGAACTCCACGCCGGCGTCGCGCAGGGTGCGCTCGACCTCGGGCAGACCCGCCATGAGGCGCTCGTCGTCGCGGCCGTAGAAGGCGTGCACCGGGCACGTGATCGCGGCGGCGTCGGCGGACGCGGGCGGCGAGCCGTAGAACGGCGCGGCGGCGCGCACCCGGGGGTCCGCCGCGGCGAGCGCGAAGGCGTACGAGCCGCCGAAGCAGAAGCCCGTCACCGCCACGCGCCCGTCGACGCCGGGCTCCTCGAGCAGCCGGTCGACCGCCCGGCGCAGCGCGCCCACGGCCCACTCGCCGTACCCGGGCTGCCGGGCCTTGGTCATCGCCTCGCGCATGCGCGGCTGCTCGCGCGTGCGCTCGGCCTCGTCGTCGGACGCGCGCAGGCGGTGCAGCTCGGCGCCGACCTCCGGGGTGATGCCGCCACGGCTGAGGATGTCGGGCGCGAGGACGACGTAGCCCTCGGCGGCGAACCGGTCCGCCACGTCCCGGATGTGGTCGACGAGGCCCCAGATCTCGTGGATCACCACGAGCCCGCCCTGGACGGGCGTGCCCTCGGGCGGGGCGCTGCGGTAGGCAGCGAAGCCGTCCAGGTCGATGGTCGTCCCGCGCAACGGCGCCATGAACCGAGTCTGGCACGGCTCGGCGCCCGGTTACCCTCACCGCATGACGACGACGGCCGCACCCCGCACCGGCTCGCGCGGGGGCGGGCTCGGCCTCGCCCTGGTCTCGGCCGCGTCGTTCAGCCTCTCCGGCACGCTGGCGTCGGGGCTGCTCGAGACCGGCTGGAGCCCCGGCGCGGTGGTGCTCGTGCGGATCGGGCTCGGCGCCCTGGTCGTCATCCCCGTGGGCCTGCTGTCGCTGCGCGGCCGCTGGTCGGCACTTCGCGCCAACGCCGGCGTCGTGCTGCTCTACGGGGCGTTCGCCGTCGCCGGGGCGCAGCTCGCGTACTTCACGGCCATCGAGCGCATGCCGGTCGGGCCGGCCCTGCTGGTCGAGTACACGGCCCCGGCTGCCGTCGTCGCGTGGATGTGGATGCGGCACGGGCAGGCGCCCGGGCGGCTCACGGTCCTGGGGGCCGCCATCGCCGTGGCCGGCCTGGTGCTCGTGCTCGACCTGGTCGGCGGCACGCACCTCGACCCCGTCGGGGTCGCGTGGGCGTTCGGCGCGATGTTCGGTGCGGCCGTCTACTTCGTCGTCGGCGCGTACGACGGCGAGGGGCTGCCACCGCTGGCGCTCGCGGCGGGCGGGCTCGTCGTCGGCGGGGCGCTGCTCGGGCTCGCGGGCGCCGTCGGGATCCTGCCGCTCGCGGCCAGCACCGCGACGCCCGTGTATGCGGGCACGGCCGTGCCGTGGTGGCTGCCGCTGCTCGGGCTCGGAGTCGTGACGGCGGGCATCGCCTACGTCACCGGGGTGCTCGCGGCCCGCAGGCTCGGCGCCCGGCTGTCGTCGTTCGTGGGGCTGGTCGAGGTGGTCGCGGCCGTCGCCGTCGCGTGGCTGCTGCTGGGGCAGGCTCCGGCGGCGGTCCAGCTCGCCGGTGGGGCGCTCGTGCTCGCGGGCGTCGCGGCCGTGCAGGCGGGCGAGCCCCGCACGCCACCCGCCGAGCCTGTGGGTGAGATGCCGGCCTGAGGCCCGGCGGGCCGCGGGCGTGCGGGACAATGGCCTGCGATGACCACCACCACGACGGCCACCCCGCGCCCGGCGGGCACCCTGATCCCGTTCCTGCCGCCGCCCACGGGGAAGGCACCTGACGCCGACACGCTCTTCGAGGCGTACGCGCAGTGGGCCGCCGACGGCGGGAGGCCGCTGTACCCCCACCAGGAGGAGGCCCTCCTCGAGGTGATGACGGGGTCGCACGTGGTGCTGGCGACCCCGACGGGCTCGGGCAAGTCGCTCGTGGCGATGGGCGCGCAGTTCGCCGCGCTGGCCGCGCACCGCGCGGGCCGCGGCGGGCGCACGTACTACACGGCGCCGCTCAAGGCGCTGGTCAGCGAGAAGTTCTTCGACCTGGTCGCGGCGTTCGGTTCCAAGAACGTCGGCATGATGACGGGCGACTCAGCCGTCAACGCAGACGCACCGATCATCTGCTGCACCGCGGAGATCCTCGCGAACCTCGCCCTCCGACGGGGCGCCGGCGACCCCGACGACGAGGACGCGATCTCCCAGGTCGTCATGGACGAGTTCCACTACTACGGCGACCCGCAGCGCGGCTGGGCGTGGCAGGTGCCTCTGCTCGAGCTGCCGCACACCCAGTTCGTCCTGATGTCCGCCACCCTGGGCGACACGACCAGGCTGCGCGAGGACCTCGAGGCCCGCACCGACCGGCCGGTCGCCGAGGTCACCGGCGCCGAGCGGCCCGTGCCGCTCACGTTCAGCTACGTCGTCGAGCCGCTGACCGAGGTCATCGAGGAGCTCGTCACCACGCACCGCGCGCCGGTGTACGTCGTGCACTTCACGCAGAAGGACGCCGTCGAGCGGGCGCAGTCGCTGCTGTCGATGAACGTCGCGAGCAGGTCCGAGAAAGACGCCATCGCGGCCGAGCTCGGCGCCTTCCGGTTCGGCACCGGGTTCGGCAAGACCCTCAGCCGGCTGGTGCGGCACGGCGTCGGCGTGCACCACGCAGGGATGCTGCCCAAGTACCGCCGGCTGGTGGAGCGCCTCACGCAAAAGGGCCTGCTCAAGGTCGTGGCCGGCACCGACACGCTCGGCGTCGGGATCAACGTGCCCATCCGCACGGTGCTCATGACGGGCCTGGTGAAGTTCGACGGCGAGCGCATGCGCCACCTCAGCGCGCGCGAGTTCCACCAGATCTCCGGCCGTGCGGGCCGGGCCGGGTTCGACACGGTCGGCGAGGTGCTCGTCATGGCGCCCGAGCACGTCATCGAGAACCGCAAGGCCCTCCAGAAGGCCGGCGACGACCCGAAGAAGCTCAAGAAGATCGTGCGGAAGAAGGCCCCGGCAGGCTCGGTCAACTGGACCGACGCCACGTTCGAGCGCCTCCGCGACGCCGACCCCGAGGCCCTCACCTCCCAGTTCCGGGTCTCGCACGCCATGGTGCTCAACGTGCTCGCGCGCACGCGGCTGCACGACGGCGGCGCCGCCTCCTCGGGGTCCCCGCGAGTCCCCGCAGCGAAGCGAGGAGACTCGTGGGGTGAGGACCCGGTCGACGCCATGCGCCACCTGCTCACGGCCAACCACGACGCCGACGGCGCCCGCGCGGGCCACGTGCGCCAGGTGTTCCGGATCTACCGCTCGCTGCGTCAGGCGGGCGTCGTGGAGCGGGTCAGGGTCCCGGACCCGTCGCGGCCGGCCGGCTGGCGCCCGTCCGTGCGGCTCACCGTCGACGTGCCGCGCGACTTCGCGCTCAACCAGACCCTCTCGCCGTTCGCGCTGGCAGCCATGGACCTTCTCGACGTCGAGTCCCCGACGCACTCGCTCGACGTCGTCTCTGTCATCGAGGCCACGCTCGACGACCCGCGGCAGATTCTCTACGGGCAGCAGAACGCCGCGCGCGGCGAGGCCGTGGCGGCGATGAAGGCCGAGGGCATCGAGTACGAGGAGCGCATGGCGCTGCTCGAGGACGTCAGCTGGCCCAAGCCGCTCGCGGGCCTGCTCGAACCCGCGTTCGCGATCTACAAGCAGACCAACCCGTGGGTCGCCGACGCCGAGCTCGCCCCGAAGTCGGTGGTACGGGACATGGTCGAGCGAGCGATGACGTTCGCCGAGCTCGTGTCCCGCTACCAGCTCGAGCGCACCGAGGGCGTGGTGCTGCGATACCTCGCCGACGCCTACCGCGCACTGCGCCAGGTGGTGCCCGACGAGCACCGCACCGAGGAGGTCGCGGAGATCGTCGAGTGGCTCGGCGAGCTGGTGCGTGCCACGGACTCGTCCTTGCTCGACGAGTGGGAGCGGCTCGCCAACCCCACCCTCGACGACGCCGACGACTCCCCGCGGACGTCGTTCGACGAGGCCGACGAGCCGCCCGCACGTCCCGTCACGGGCAACCCCCGGGCGTTCCGCCGCCTCGTGCGCAACGCGGCCTTCCGCCTGGTCGAGCTCGCCGCCCGCGAGAACTACGGCGCGCTGGGCGCGGCGTCGGGTACCCCGGCCTGGGACGCCGACGCCTGGGAGGACGCCCTCGACGACCTGTTCGTCGAGCAAGGGGACGACGCCATCGGCGTCGACGCCCCGGCGCGCGCGTCCGCGCTGCTGACCATCCTCGAGCCCGGCGCCGAGCTCCCCGCGGGCGGGCGCGTCGAGCCCGGGACGTGGTGGGTCCGGCAGACCCTCGACGACCTCGACGGCAACCACGACTGGGCCGTCACCGCCCGCGTCGACCTCGAGGCCAGCGACGAGGCGGGAGCCGTCGTGCTCACCGTGCTCGACGTCGGCACGATCGGCTGACGCGCGTGGAGATCCGCGCGCGCCGCTGGGTGGTGGCGGTCCTCGCGGTGCTCGTCCTCACAGGCGGGCTCGTGACGCGTGCGCTCGTACCCGCGGCCGTCGGCGGTCCGCTCGGCGACGGTCTCTACGCGACCCTCGTCGTGCTGTTCGTCGCGCTCGTCTGCCCGCGCACGACGCCCTGGGTCGCCGCTGCCGCCGGATGGGCCGTGAGCGCCGGGATCGAGGCGCTGCAGGCCACCGGCATGCCCGCCGACGTCGTCGCCCGGGTGCCGCTCGCCCGGTACGTGCTGGGCACCACGTTCGTGCCGCTCGACCTCGTCTGGTACGCGGCCGGGGCGGTACTGGGCGGGCTGCTCGTCGCCCTCGCGCGCGCCGACCTCGGCGAGATCCAGGTGCGCCACACCCGCTCCGTGCGGGCCCACCGCCGCGGCCTCGTCACCGCGATCGTGGCGGCGCCGCTCGCGCTGGCGCTCGCCGCGGGCGGCGCCGTCGCCTGGACGCTGCGCGGCGAGGCGCGCGACCTGCGCGCCGATCTCGCGCCCGCGCGGGCGGCGCTCGCCGCGTCCGAGGGCCGCGTCGCCGACGAGGCCACCCGGACGGCTCTGGCGGCGTCGCTCGACGACGCCGCGGCGCTGCTCGCCGAGCGGCCCGTGCTCGAACGCCGGCCGGGTGCCGCACCGCGCGCCGGTGAGGAGCTCACCACGCGGGTGGAGGCGGTCGTCGCCTCGCGCCTGGCCGAGGCTCGCACCGTGGCCGGAACGGCGCGCGACGCCCTCGCGCCCGTGACCACGCGGGGCGACCAGGTGCTCGCGGCGACCGACGGCCTCGGGGCGGACGAGAAGGTGCGCGCCGCGCTGGCGACCGTGCTCGGCGGCGCCGCGGACACCTCCGCGCACGCTTCCGGCGACGGGCTCGCCGCCGCGACCGACCCGGCCGCCGTCGAGCGGACTGCTGCCGAGCTCACGACGGCGCACGACGCCGTCGGGGCCGCGACCGTCGCCCTGCTCACCGCCCAGGACGCCGTCACGTGCCCCTTCCCGGACCAGGTGTGGTTCCCGGAGACCGGCAGGCTCGCCGACGCCGGGCTGGCCCCGATCCCGTGGGCGCCGACGTACCGCCTGCGGGCGGACGTGCTGCCGACACTGGTGGCGCTCGACGACGCGTTCCGTGCCCACTTCGGGCACGACCTGCCGATCAACTCCGCGTACCGCTCGTACGCCGAGCAGGTCGCGGTCTACAACCCGGCGCACCCCAACCCGCTCGCCGCGCCTCCGGGCTGCTCCAACCACGGGCTCGGGACCGCCGTCGACATCGACGGCATCTCGACGACGGGCAACGCCGAGTACGCGTGGCTCGAGGCCAACGCCGAGACGTACGGCTGGACGCACCCGGACTGGGCCGAGCCGAGCGGGCGGCTGCCCGAGCCGTGGCACTGGCAGTCGGTGAAGACGCCGACCAGCTACTGATATGTAGGTGCGGTCTGTCAAGGGGCAGGGTGAGGCTCCCGCTCGAGGGTGGTGTCCGGGCGGGAGCCTCACCCTTGCTCCTCGCGGCCGTGGCCGCCCGGCGCAGGCGTGTCTTGGCGACGCGCGGTCAGACTGACATTCGCGGGTTGGTTACCGCATGACGGGGTGTTCGACGGGAGCTGGCCACAGGTCTGAGTTCGAGCGTCGCCCGGCAGGGTTGCTCACAGTAGCCGTCGTGGGTCGCTCCTCGCGCTGCTCGCCGGGGGGCGCGGTGGGCGGGGGCAAGTCTGGGTTGTCAGGTGGGGTCGAGGGTGGCCAGGGACCAGCACCAGCCGGCGAGCTCGCGGGCGATGGCGGTCGTGGCGACGGTGTGCTTCTTCTTCTGGGCGCTCATGACGGTCCAGCGGTAGTGCAGGCGCTGGTTGCCTTCGTGAGCGCGGGCGCGCACGGGTGCGGGCGCGAGGTCCCAGCGGGCCTGGAGGGTGGCGCCGACCCGGTAGAGCGGCTTGTGGTGCCAGGCGGCCTCGATGAGCAGGCGGCGGGCGTGCGGGTTGCCTGCCTTGGTGATCCCGGCCTGGCGGCGTGAGCTGCCGGAGGAGTGCTCGGAGGGGGTCAGGCCGAGGAACGCGCCGATGGATGATCCGGTGAACCGGGTCCAGTCGCCGATCTCGACGGCCAAGGCGAACGCGGTCAGGGTCGAGATCCCGCGCAGGCACGCCAGCCGGTGGGTGATGTCGGTGAACGGGGAGTCGGCGGCCATGAGGGCGATCTTCTCGTCGAGGCGGTCGCGGCGGGCCTCGGCGAACTGGACGGCTTCTAGGGCTGCGTCGAACGCTGCGGTGGTGGCGGGCAGGTCGAACCGGATCTGGCCCAGCCAGGCGTGGTGGACCCGGTTCCAGGTCGTGCCGCCGGTGTAGACGATGCCGTGGCGCAGCAAGAGCTTCCCGGTCCGGTGCCGGGCCGCCATCAGCTCGTGGCGGGTGTCCTCGCGAGCCCGGACCAGGTCGCGGGCGGCTTCCTCGATCAGGGTCGGGACGCGCACGGGGGCGAGGTCGTCACGGGTGAGCAGGCGGGCCAGCAGGACCGCGTCACGGTCGTCGGTCTTGACGTGCTCGCCCGGGGCGCGGGCGATCTTCGACGGTGCGGCCAGCACGCACCGGATCCCGGCGTCGTCGAATGCGCGGGCCAGGCCGAACCCGGTGGGTCCGGCCTCGTAGGCCGCGGCGACCGTGCCCGGCCCGGCGGCCGGATCCAGAGCGTCGATCCACGCGAGGATCCCGGCCGGGTCCGGGGCCAGGCGGCGGGTGTGCAGCTCACCGGTCGAGGTATCGATCGCGGCGGCCGAGACGGAACGAGCGTGGACGTCCAGACCGACGGCCCACCGCTCGCTAAAGTGGGTGATCACAGGGGCCTCCCGACACAATGTGGATAGGCCAGACAGGAACAGCCTGGTAACCCACGACCTTGTGCCGGGCAGGCCTCTGCTGACAACAGCCGCTGCCACCGACCGCGTCGACGCGGGCACACGCCGTCGGCGGGCGCGGTGGCGTCAAGGCCGGCCCGCAGGGCCGCCCCGCAGGGGCCGAAGGGCCTTAGACACCACCACGAACGACGACGACCATCACGCCGGCCCCCGCCGCGATCGAGCCGCGGGCCATCACCTCATACCGTCTGACCCGCGGGTCCGCCCGTGAGGTGGCAGGGTGGGGGCCCATGGTCGCCTTCGTCTCGCACGTCACCGTCGACTGCCACGACGCCTTCGCGCTGTCCGAGTGGTGGAAGCCCGTTCTCGGCTACACCGACGTCCCGGACGACCCGAACGAGCCGGGCCACGAGGAGTGCATGATCGTCGACCCCACGGGTCAGGGTGCCACGCTGCTCTTCGTCGAGGTCCCCGAGCCCAAGGAGCGCAAGAACCGCCTGCACCTCGATCTGCGCCCGCGCGAGCGGCAGCAGGAGGAGGAGCTGGCCTTCCTCACCGCCCACGGCGCCACCGTCGTCGCCGACCGCCGCGGCATCTACGGCCCCGGCTCCGGCTGGGTCGTGCTCGCGGACCCCGAGGGCAACGAGTTCTGCATCCTCCGGTCTCCTGCCGAGCGCGCGGCCCTGCTGGCCGCGCAGGCCGCGCAGGCCTGAGCGCTCAGCCGGGCAGCAGCCCCAGCCCGCGCAGCATGGTCGCGAGGCCGCCCGCGTACGCCAGCACGACGAGGACGCGGCGGACGACCGTGCGCGAGATGTGCCGCGACGCGATGTCACCCACCCCGATCGCGACGACGACGGCCGCCGCGAGCGTGAGCCAGGCCCACCACGGGAGTGGCGGCAGAGTCACGTCGGTGAGCAGCAGCTTCGCGCCCGCTGCCCCCGTGGCGTTGACCACGAAGAACGGCTGCAGCGTGGCCGCGAACCGCTTGGGGTCCCACCGGTCGAGCACCGAGTACGCAGCCAGGGGTGGCCCGCCGATGCCGGCCGCGACGCTCCCCGCCCCGCTCAGCGACCCGGCGACGGCGGCGGGCCACTGCGCGCCCTCGTGCCATAGCCGCCGCTCGCCGCGCATCCGGTGCGCCAGGAGCGAGGTCGTCATGCCGACGATCACCACCACGCCCACGGTGACCTCGAGCGCAGCGCTCGAGACGTCGCGCAAGAGCCAGGCGCACGGCACCGTGGTGCACACCGACGCCGGCGCCATCGCCGCGAACCGCCGCCAGTCGACGTCGCGCAGCACGCGCGACAGGATCAACAGCGCGCTCGTGGCCCCCATGAGGTTGACGAGCAGCACGCCCTGATGCGGGCCGAGCACAAGCACCACGAACGGGCCGGCCACCATCGCGAACCCGAGCCCTGTCATGCGCTGGAGTGCACCGCCCACCACGATGGCGATGAGGAGGACGGCCAGCACGCGGTCACCCTAGCCCGGTGCCCGCGAGCGCGTCCCGCACGTGGCGCTGACACCACCTTGCGTGCCGCGGCGCGCGTTCGCCACACTCCCCCGGTGGCGAAGAAGAACGCACAGGCGGGCGGCACGCCCGCAGTCGTCGCGCTGGAGCGGGCAGGCGTGGCGCACACGCTGCACACCTACGAGCACGACCCGGCGTCCGACCTCGGCTACGGGCTCGAGGCCGCCGCGGCGATGGGCGTCGACCCGGCGCAGGTGTTCAAGACGCTGATGGCGGACGTCGACGGGCGGCTCGTGGTCGGCATCGTGCCCGTGGACCGGCAGCTCGACCTCAAGGCCCTCGCCCGCGCCGTCGGCGGCAAACGGGCCGCGATGGCGCAGCCCGCCGCGGCTGAGCGTGCGACGGGCTACGTGGTGGGCGGCATCTCGCCGCTCGGCCAGAAGCAGCGTCACACGACGGTGGTCGACGACTCCGCCGAGGCGTTCGACGTCGTGTACGTCTCCGGCGGGCGCCGCGGGCTCGACGTCGGCCTGGCGCCGGCGGACCTGCTGACGCTCACCGCGGGCACGGCCGCCCCGATCGCGCGTTAGGGCTGCACGTACTGCGTGTGCGTGTACGTCGGGTACACCGCATCGCTGCGCACGATCTGCTTGCCCAGCGGCAGCAGGGAGACCGGGATCATCTTGAGGTTCGCCCAGCCCAGCGGGATGCCGATGATCGAGACGAACAGCGGGATGGCCGTCACGATGTGCGCGAGCGCCAGCCACCAGCCTGCGAGCAGCACCCAGATGACGTTGCCCAGCGCGCTGCCGACGCCCGCCGTGGGCTTGTCCACCACGGTGCGGCCGAACGGCCAGAGCGCATAGGCGGCGATGCGGAACGAGGCGATCGCGAACGGGATCGTGATGATCGGGATGATCAGGAGGATGCCCGCGAGCACGTACCCGGCGGCGAGCCAGAAGCCCGCGAGCACGAGCCAGATCAGGTTCAGGAGTGTCTTCATCGTGCGTCCATGGTCCCCCGCGGAGCTGCCGAGGGCATCCAGGATCACCCTGAGCCTGCCCCTGACCCGGCGAACCTAGACTGTCCGCATGCCGTCGCCCCTGACCGGGATCGCCTCCCGGATCGCCGCCGTGCGCGCACGCATCGACGACGCCGCCCGCGCTGCGGGCCGGGACCCGCAGGAGCTCCGGCTGCTGCTGGCGACCAAGACGCAGGACGCAGAGACCGTGCTCGACGCGGTCTCGGCCGCGTCGTCGGGCCCGGGCGGCTCACGCAGCGTGCTGATCGGCGAGAACCGCGTCCAGGAGCTCGTCGCCAAGGCGCCTGCGCTCGCCTCGCTGGTCGCCGACGGGCAGCTCGAGGTGCACATGATCGGGCACCTGCAGAGCAACAAGGTCAACCAGGTGCTGGCGACGGCGTCGTGCGTGCAGACCGTCGACTCCGCGGCCTTGGCGAGCGCGCTGTCGACCCGGTGCGAGCGCGACGGGCGGGTGCTCGACGTCATGGTCCAGGTCAACGTCTCGGGCGAGGACACCAAGGCGGGCACACGGCCCACCGAGGCGGCCGCGCTCGCGCGCGACGTCGCCGCGCTGCCCGGGCTGAGGCTGACCGGGTTCATGACGATCGGCGCCCTGTCCGACGACGACGCCGTGGTCCGCGCAGGGTTCGCGCGGCTGCGCGCCATCCGCGACGAGGTGGTCGCGAGCGGTGCGCCGGGGACGGCGGACGCGCGTGAGCTCTCGATGGGGATGACGGGCGACCTCGAGCTTGCGGTGGCCGAGGGCGCGACGATCGTGCGGGTGGGGACGGCGGTGTTCGGATCGCGCGCGGTGCCGGCTGCTCACTGATCAGGGAACGCGCGCGATCCACTCCGGCGTGCCGAACTTCGTCTCGACCAGCCCCTCGGCGCGCTCCAGCTCGTCCGGGCGCAACTCCGAGTCCACGGTGCGGTACTGGCTCTTGAAGTACTTCTCGAACGCGTCGACGATCGCCTCGCGGGCCATGCCCGTCTGCGAGCGCAGCGGGTCCACGCGCTTGTTGGCGCTGCGGGTGCCCTTGTCCGAGAGCTTCTCGCGGCCGATGCGCAGCACCTCGAGCATCTTGTCGCTGTCGATGTCGTACGCCATCGTCATGTGGTGCAGCACCGCGCCGCCCGCGAGGCGCTTCTGCGCGGAGCCCGCGAGCTTGCCGGCGGGCGAGGCCACGTCGTTCATGCCCGAGAAGAACGCCTCGACGCCGATGCTCTTGAGCGCCCCGAGCACCCACGAGTCCAGGAACGCGTACGACTGCTCGAACGACAGGCCGTCCACCAGCGAGGCGGGCACCACGAGCGAGAAGGTCACGCAGTTGCCGGCCTCCATGAACATGGCCCCGCCGCCGGAGATGCGGCGCACCACGGTCACGTCGTGCTTGGCGACGCCTTCGGGGTCGAGCTCGTTGGCCAGCGACTGGAACGAGCCGATGACGACGGCCCGCTCGTCCCAGTCCCAGAACCGCAACGTGGGGCCGCGCAGGCCCTCGGCGAGCTCCTCGGTGAGCACCTGGTCGAGCGCCGCGAGCGTGGGGACCGGGAGCGGTCCGGGACGCAGCACCTCGAAGACGTGGTCGTCCCAGGTGGTCGCGTGCCCCAGCGCGCGCCGGGCGGCGACGGCGACGGCCCACGGGTCGAAGCCGACCAACGCCACGGGGCCGGCGATCGCGCCCGACGCCTCGGCCGCCTTGAGCCCCTGCTCGACGGCCGCCGCGACCTTGCCCGTCGGGGTGTCGGCCGCGAGCCCGTCGAGGGCGTGGTCGATGACCTCGAGCGCCTCGTCGGGCTCGAGGAAGAAGTCGCCCGAGAGGTGGGCGTTCGTGAGGCGGCCGTCCGCCACCTCGAGCTCGACGGCGACGAGCTTGCCGCCAGGGACCTTGTACTCACCACGCACGGGGTCCACCGTATGACGCCGGGCCCGCCCGTGGGGGCGCTGTGGCCCACCCCTCACCGTTCCTGTTGAGTGAGCGGGAGTGAGTCGTGGGACTTCTCCGGGGTGCTCGGCCGTCCGAACGGTGTTGACGGCGCTGGCGTGTGTTCTATGGGTCCGGTGGGCCTGCGGCGTCGTGCGCCCTCGGCTTGCTGGTGACACGCGAGCGAGAACCCATCGGGCGCCGTGCGGCTGGCCTGGTCGGCTGGCCCTCACGCGTCCTCTGTCGCGTGAGGGGTCCGACCGGCTTGCGCCGGGCGCGGTGCCCGAGGGATCTCCTGCCGATCACGACCGCTGCGGCCTGGTGGCCGTCCACGCTCGGGTCGCAGGCTTGGAGTGCGGGGAGCCAATGCTGGCGCCCCCAGCGGGAGGTATAGGCCGGGTCGACGGCGATCACTGCGATGCCGGCGGTCGCGGCCATCCCCACGAGTCGGGTGCGGAACTTCGCGGTCGGGATGCCCGCGACGGTGCGGCGGAACCGTTTGCCACGTCGACCACGGCCCATGGTCTCGCGGCCGGCGGCGCGCGCGTCGTCGAACCCGAGGTTCTCGATGCTGATCGACGCGCACCCGTGCTGGGTGGCGAGGTGGACCAGGCGGGTGATGACGTGCCGGACCTGCGCGTCGCGGCGGGCGGTGGTGCCCTCGATGGTGAAGCCCAGACGCACGGGGGCGCCGATGACGTTGCCGTGCTCGTCGATGACGGCGGCGTCGACGTGCCCGTCATTGAGGTCCACCCCGAGCGTGCGCTGGGCCTGCAACACCGTCAGCGGAACGGCAGGCACGTCTGCGTAGGCCCAGGACGCGTCGAGGTACCAGCGACCACGAGAGTCGCGGCGCAGGTCGTACCGGATCGCATGGTTCGAGGCGATCCGCATCGCCCATTCCTCGCCACGGTGCGTAGACAGCGACACCGCAGGCGTGATCGTCAGGCGCGGCCCGAACTCACCAGCCAGCGCGCCGGGGACCTTGATCGTCAACACACCCTCGCCAGTGACTCGGATGGTCTCGTTGCCGCACTTCTTGCCGGACTCACCGTCGGCGGTCAGGAACATCCGCTCATCGGTCCAGCGGCGTTCCCACTGCGCGCGGGTCATGCCGACCTGGTCGAGGTGCGCACGGTTGCGCCACAACCGGCCACCGCCCGCGACGATCCGCGGTCGGCCCTGCCCGCGGCGCACGAGCGCGTCGGCCAGGCGGGCTTCGAGCTGGGCCCTGCGACGAGACTTCGCGAACCGCTCCGCCTGCGTCTGGTAGCCCCTGACCGGTTTCGCCCTGGGTCGGTCTAGGTCACGGACCTCGCCACCCACAGGCGCGGCCAGGCGCGCGCCGATCGCGTTCGCCGCCGCCGTCAGCGAGTCCACGTGCGCGCCGAGCGCACGCATCCCCAGATCGTAGGAGTCGATGGCCGTGCGGGTGATCGCACCGGCCCACCGCGACGACGTCGCCGCCGTGAGGGCCTGCTTGCGTTCGGTTCGCCACGCCGCCTGGCCCTTCGCGGACATGCGACCCAGCCGGAGCCGACCAGCCAACGTCTCCCGGTACCGACAGCCCAGGAATACCCCGATCCGCTCAATAGCGGCAGCCTCGCTCACCGTGAGGTGGACGCGGGTGCGGGTCCGTGCGCCCTTCGGGGGCGCGACGACGAACGGTGCCGCGAGCACCCGCAGCCCCGACCTCGCCCGCACCGCGGCACTCACGCCGGCTCGCCCTCCACCCACGCCGCACACTCCAGCGCCCGCCTGGCACGGTTCCTCGCCGACCGTCGCCCGTACAGCCGGGCACAGAACGAGGTCAGCACCTCGGTCACGTCCCGCACGAGGTCGTCCTCGACCTCGCCCCCGTCGAGCACCACCAACCGGCGCCCCGACGCGGTCAGGGCAGCCTCGACCAGCTCGGTGTTCACCCACCCCAACCGGTCCCGGTGCTCCACGACCACGACCGTAACCGCCGGGTCCGACAACAACCGGCGCGCCTTGGTCCTGGCCCCGTTCATCCCGGAGCCGACCTCCGCCTCCGAACCCACCACCTTGTGCCCAGCCTGCGCAGCCCACACCATCAACCGCGCGGTCTGCCTGACCAGGTCATCCTTCTGGTCATGGGAGGAGACCCGCGCATACAAGCCAACCCCCTCGTCCCGCAAAGACGCCGAATTCGCCGCGACGCTGACAAGGATCGTGCGCGGACCCACCCGAGTCGCAGGCACCGGCAAGTTCCCCTCCCGGAACCACTTGCGCGCCGTCTGCGGGTGAACACCGTTCGCATGCGCCCACTCCGTCAAGTTCACGCCACCACGCCATCAAGCCTGCAACTCGCTTAAACGCACTCATACTTGCTTACGCATCACTAAAAGCGAGCAGTCCGACACCCCTCGAGGAGCGCGCCGATCCGCCGCGCGCCGCCACGGCTCGCGAGCAGACCGGAGACCAGGCCGCGCAGCGCCTCGCCCCACGATCCGGCGCCCTCGAGGTCGTGCTGGAGGCGCGTGAGCGCGAGCGTCCGTTCGTTGGCCGCGTGCCGCCGCGCGTGGTACCCGTCGACGGCGCTCGCGCCGGCGCCCGCGGCCAACGCCGCGGTGAGCGTCCGGGCGAGGTCGACGGCGTCGAGGATCCCGGCGTTGATCGAGCTGCCGCCCGCGGAGAACACGTGCGCCGCGTCGCCCGCGAGGAAGACCCGCCCGGCCCCGTACCGCGAGACGTGCCGGCTGTTGCCGACGACGCTGCGCGCGGACGACGACGTCGTGTACGGGAGGTCTGCGCCAAGCACCCGGCGGATGCTCGCGCGCAGCTCGTCGTCGGGGAGCTCGTCCGTCGGAGCGGCGGCCCCGTTCGGCTCTCGGGTGGCCACGAGGTAGACGTCGTCGGGCGCCGACGGGTCGAGGGCCCGCACGGGCGCGAGCGTCATCGAGCCACGCTCAGTGAGGTGCGGCCGGAACAGCGGGAGCGCGCCGACCCCCGGCACCTCGACGCGGTCCCGCGTGAGAGCGACGGCCCCGGCCGGGAGGGTGACGCGCGCCTGCCGGGAGATGTCGCCGCTGGTCACGCCCGGGAAGTCGATGCCGAGCCGCTTGCGCACGTGGCTGCGGGCGCCGTCGCATCCGACGAGGTACTCGGCGCGCAGCGCGACCGGCGAACCGTCCACCGACGCGCGCACCGTCACGCCGTCGCCGTCCTGGTCGAACGCCGTGACCTCGTGGCCGCGCAGGAAGGTGGCGCCCTGCCGCACGGCCCAGCGCTCGAGGAGCTCCTCAAGCCGCCGCTGCGGCACGGCGACGAGGTGCAGCGGACTGCCCACCAGGCCGAGCCGCAGGGTGAGCGGCCCGAAGCGGAACTGCGGTGCCCGCACCACGCGCAGGCCGGCGCCGTCGAAGATGCCGCGTCGGCGCAGCTCCACGGCCGCGCGCCCGACGACGCCGTTGCCTTTGGGCGTCTGCGCGGGACCTGGCTCTCGGTCCAGCACGAGCGTGCGCACGCCTGCGGCTGCCAGCTCGCCGGCGAGAAAGAGGCCGCTCGGCCCGGCACCGACGACGATCACCGAGTGCTTGTCAGTTTGAGTTGACATGTTGTCAGTCTGAATTGACAACGATCAGACTGTCAACCCAAACTGACACCATGCCCGCCGCCCTCCCGCCCGACCCGACCCCGGAGACCGACCCGGCCACTGGCCTGTGGGCGGTCGCAGCCCTGCACCGTCTCGCGGAGCGCGTGGAGGCCACCCATGTGGCCGCCGCTCGCCGGGCCGGATGGTCCTGGGAGCAGATCGGCGACGCCCTCGGCGTCACCCGCCAGTCCGCCCACGCGAAGCACGGGAAGCAGGAGCGCCATGTTTGAGCGGTTCGCACGGGACGCCCGCGACGTCGTCTTCGGGGCCATCGCGGAGGCGGGACGCCGCGGCGACCGTCGGGTCGGCACCGACCACCTGGTGATCGCCGCCCTGACCACGCCGTCAGCGGCCGAGGTCGTCGGCGCGTCGGCCGACGACGCCCGCCGCGCGGCCGACGACCTCGACCGGGGCGCCCTGGCCGCGATCGGCGTCGACGCCGCCGCGTTCGGTCCCCTGGGCCCGGCGGTCGGCGCGGATCGCCTGCCCTTCACGGCGGGGACCAAGACCGTGCTCCGCCGGGCGCTCGCCCTGACCGTGGCGGACCGGTCGCGCCGTCTCGAGGCGAAGCACCTGGTCCAGGCCCTGCTCGAGCGCCGCGCACCCGATCCCGCCGCCGAGCTCCTCGCGCGCCTGCGCGCTTCTGACTAGTCGCACGGGAGAGTTTGCACGTGAACGTCGCGGATGAGCAGTTCTGGGCCACGATCGGCCTGTTCGACGGACGACTGACGCGGCGAGGTCTTCGCACGTTCGGGCCTTCGCTCCCGCGAGCTCGATGACACCGAGGTCGCCGACTTCGTTCGCGTCTTGCAGGAGGTGAGGTCGTCGCTCGACGGTGTCGTAAGACGGGCGCGGTGCCACCGCCCGGTTCAGCGTCCCAGCGCCGGGCGAGCCCACCGAGGAGGCGGGACGACAGCTCGTCCGCGACGCCTACGAGCAGTTCCGCCGGAAGTTCGGCAGTCCGGCGATCCCCGCTCTAGCCGGCCGCCTCCCCCGCCCTCCGCAAGGCGCGCAGCACCGTCGCCACCACCAGCCGCTCGGCGCGGTCCGGCCGCAGCACGGCGACGACCCAGCGCGTGGCGGGCACGTCGGCGAGCGGCCGCAGCACGATGCCGCCGCCGGTCCGGGTCGTGAACCGCGGCAGGACGGCGACCTGGTCGCCGGCCGCCACCAGCGCCTCGACCAGGCGGTTGTCTCGCACCCGCTGCGCGACGCGCAGGTCGCGCCCGGCGCGCGCCGCGACCGCGCGGGCGACGGTGTCGAACGGGTACCCGTCGGGCACGCCGACCCACGTTTCCTCGGCCAGCTCCGTGGCCGTGACGGCGTCGCGGGCGGCGAGCCGATGGCCGGCAGCCATCGCGATGTCGAGCGGCTCGTGCGCGAGCCGCACGGTCCGCAGCCCCTCGGCTCCGCGTGGCGTCGGGCCCGCGAGCGAGTGGGCGATCACGATGTCGTGCGTGGCCACGAGCGCCGCGAACTCGTGCTCGGCGACGTCGACGTCGTCGCACACCACCTCGACGCCCGCCGCGGAGAGCTCGCCCAGCACCGGCGGCAGCAAGAACGTGGCGGCGCTCGGCAGCGCGGCGACGCGGACGGTGCCGGTGGCGGAGCCGCGGTAGGCGTCCCAGCGCGCGTTCGCCCGCGCGACCACGACGTCGACCTCCTGTCCCAGCTCGGCGAGCAGCCGCCCCGCCTCGGTCAGCCGCAGGCCGCGGCCTTCGGGCTCGACCAGGGTGGTCCCCGCGCGACGCTGCGCCACCTTGAGCTGCTGCGACACGGCCGACGGCGTGCGATGTGTCGCCACGGCGACGGCGGCGACGCTGCCGTGCACGGCGAGGTCGTGCAGCAGCGCGAGATGCTGCGGTTCCATGAAGGCAACCTACATCGTGATGGAGCGAAAATTGATTGCGCCTTCATCGACGCATCGGCAGCATCAGTCCCGTGCCCACCCGCCACCGCCTCCTCGCAGTCGCCGTCGCCGTCCTCTGGGGCGTCAACTTCGTGGCGATCGACGCGTCGCTCGCCCAGTTCCCGCCGATGCTGCTGGTCGCGCTGCGGTTCACCGTCATCGCGGTGCCCACCGTGCTGCTCGTGCCGTGGCCGCGCGTGCCGGTGCGCTGGTGGCTTCTCTACGGGGCAGGGTTCGGCGTGCTGCAGTTCCTGTTCCTGTACGCCGGCATGGCGGCCGGGATGCCCGCCGGGCTCGCCTCGCTCGTGCTGCAGTGCTCGGCGCCCTTCACCGTCGTGCTCGGAGCTGCCCTGCTACGGGAGCGGCTGCGGGGGCGCCAGGTGGTCGGCGTGGCCATCGCCGTCGTCGGGCTCGCCGTCGTCGGGCGGGAGCGGTGGGACGCCGCCGGGCTCGGGCCGTTCCTGCTGGTCGTCGCGGGCGGCCTCGGCTGGGCGTTCGGCAACCTCGGCAACCGTCTCGCGGTCGCGTCCAACCCGGAGGTGAAGCCGCTGCACCTGGTCCTGTGGATGAGCGTGGTGCCGCCGCTGCCGATGCTCGCCGTGTCCCTCCTCGTCGAGGGCCCGTCGGAGATCGCGAACGGGTTCAGCACGCTCGGCACGCGCACGGGCGCGCTCGCGATCGCCGGCCTCGCCTACACCGTCCTGCTCGGCACGCTGCTCGGCTCGGGGCTGTGGACCGCGCTCATGGCGCGGCACCCCGCCGGGCGGGTCGCTCCGTACTCGATGCTCGTGCCCGTCGTCGGCATCACCGCGGCGTGGCTCCTGCTCGGGGAGATGCCGACACCCGTCGAGCTCGCCGGATCCGCGCTGGTGGTCGGCGGCGTGCTCTGGGCGAGCACGCGCGGCGGCCGGCTCGCGAGGAGCAGGCTCAGCGCACCTCGACCCCGGACTGCAGCAACCCGAACACGTGCGAGTCGAGCAGCGCCTCCCACGACGCCTCGATGACGTTCGGGCCGACGCCGACGGTCGACCAGGTGCGCTCGCCGTCGGTGGTGACGACCAGGACACGCGTCGTCGAGTCGGTGCCCTGCTCCGTCTCGAGGATGCGCACCTTGAAGTCGGTGAGCTCGAACCGGTCGATCTCCGGGTAGGTTCGTCCCAGTCCCTTGCGCAGCGCCTGGTCGAGCGCGTTGACCGGGCCGTTGCCCTCGCCGGTCGTGACGATGCGCTCGCCGCCCGCGCGCAGCTTGACCGTCGCCTCCGCGGTCGCGACCGCGCCGCGTCCCTGACCCTGCCCGGGCAACGTCTCGACGATCGTGCGCCACGACTCGACCTCGAAGTACGCGGGGCGCTCGCCCTCGAGCTCCTCGCGCAGGAGCAGCTCGAACGAGGCGTCCGCGGCGTCGTAGGTGTAGCCGACCGCCTCGGCCTCCTTCACGCGGTTCGTCACCCGCGACAGCAGGTCGGCCTGGCCCGTGAGGTCGAACCCGAGCTCGCGGCCCTTGAGCTCGATCGCGGCACGCCCTGCCATCTCCGAGACGAGCATGCGCATGTCGTTGCCGACGGTCTTCGGGTCGACGTGCTGGTACAGGTCCGGGTCGACCTTGATGGCCGCGGCGTGGATCCCGCCCTTGTGCGCGAACGCGCTCGCACCCACGTAGGGCTGGCGCTGGAACGGCGCGATGTTGGTGATCTCGGCGATGGCGTGGGCGATGCGCGTGGACTCGCGCAGACCGCCGTCGGCGAGCAGCTCTCTCCCGTGCTTGAGCTCGAGGTTCGCGACGATCGCGATGAGGTCCGCGTTGCCCGTGCGCTCGCCGTAGCCGTTGACGCAGCCCTGCACGTGGCTCACGCCGGCGTCGACGGCGGCGAGAGAGTTCGCCACCGCGCAGCCGGTGTCGTTGTGGGCGTGCATGCCGAGCCGCGGCCCTTCACCGATCACGGCGCGCAGCGCCCCGACGACGTCGGTGACGCGGTCGGGCAGCATGCCGCCGTTGGTGTCGCACAGGGTGACGACCTCGGCACCTGCGTCGAACGCGGTCAGGGCCGCATCGGTGGCGAACTGCGCGTCGAAGCGGAACCCGTCGAAGAAGTGCTCGGCGTCGAGGACCACGCGGCGGCCCTCGCCGACCAGGAACCGCACGGTGTCGGCGATCATCGCGAGACCCTCGGCGCGCGTCGTCTTGAGCGCCCGCTCGACGTGGCGCACGTCGGACTTCGCGACGAGCGTGAGCACGGGGGCCTCGGAGTCGAGCAGGCCGCGCACCTGCGGGTCCGCGTCGACGGTGACGCCCGCGCGGCGCGTCGATCCGAACGCGGCGAGCACGGCGTTCTTGAGCGTCAGCTCGCTGCGAGCGCGGCGGAAGAACTCCGTGTCCTTCGGGATCGCGCCCGGCCAGCCACCCTCGATGAACCCGACCCCGAGCTCGTCCAGGAGCGGCGCGATCGCGAGCTTGTCCGCGACGGTGAGGTTCATGCCCTCCTGCTGAGCGCCGTCGCGCAGCGTGGTGTCGTACACGTCGAAGGTCACGTCGGGTCCTTCTTCCTGATGCTTCGTGGTGCTGGTTCTGCGTGCTCCGCCAACAAAAAAGACCTTCCAGGTACGGAAGGTCTGCGCGTCCGACGAGGGGTGGTCCCGGACGCGCTAGCTAATGATGCCGGTGTACTGCGAGGTCACCCGGCCATGGTGCCACACCCGGCCATCGGGGCGGCAGCCGTATCGCCCACCGGACCCCGTGCGTGTCGCCGGGTGTCGTCGCACGTCATGCGAATGGACGGCTCCCGTGGTCAGGTGGGATGACAAGCATGGGAGGAGCCCCTCATGACGGACCCGAACCGGCCCTACGACCCCAACCGGCCGTACGACCCGAACCGCCCCTACGAGCCTGTCCCCGAGCAGGTCGGCCCGTACGACCCGGCGACCGACGTCACGGCCACGCCCACGGCGGACCCACGCCTTGCGCTCGCCACCGGCCGGTACTGGGCGGGAGCGCTCGCGACGGTTCTCGTCTGTGCCTTGATCGGACTGGCAGCCTGGTTCATCGTCGACCAGGTGGCGGGCCAGGATCTGCAGAACCCGCCGTTCGGGGACAACGGCGCCCTGGGGTGGGCGATCGCCGGTGCGCTGTTCGCCCTGCTCGCCGCGGTGGTGCTGCAGCTGTTCGTGCTCACGACGCCGCGGCCGACGTCGTTCTTCGGCTGGGTGGTTGCCCTGGCGACGATCATCATGGCCACGCTGCAGTTCACGAGCGGCAAGGAGACGCTGAGCGCCGTGCTGACGGCCGTCGTCTGGGTGGTGCTGGGTGCGGCGGTCTGGTCGCTGCTGACAGGCGTGCTGTCCCGGACCGTCCTCCGCCGCACCCGCGCTGTCGGAACCGCCTGAGCCCTCCGCGGCGGCCCTGGGGGCCGTCCGCTCAGGCCAGGCGGCGCATCCAGCCGTGCCGGTCCGGGGTGCGGCCGTACTGGATGTCGGTCAGCTCCTGGCGGATCGCGATCGTCAGCTCGCCCGGCTGCCCGTCGCCGACCGTCGCGTCGAACGTCTCGCCCGCGAGGCGCCCCACCGGCGTGACGACGGCGGCGGTGCCGCAGGCGAACACCTCGGCGACCCGGCCGCCCTTCAGGCCCTCGACCAGCTCGGTCAGCGGGATGCGGCGCTCGACGACGTCGCGGCCGTGGTCGGCGGCGAGCCGCAGGATCGACGAACGCGTCACGCCTTCGAGGATCGAGCCGGTCAGCTCCGGCGTGTGCACCGATCCGTCGTCCATCACGAGGAAGACGTTCATGCCGCCGAGCTCCTCGAGGTAGACGTTGGACCCACCGTCAAGGAAGCAGACCTGGTCGAAGCCCTTCGCGGCCGCCTCCATCTGCGGCAGCAGGCTCGCGGCGTAGTTGCCGCCGCACTTGGCGGCGCCCGTGCCGCCAGGGCCTGCGCGGTGGTACTCCGCGTCCACCCAGATCGACACGGGCTTCACGCCACCCGCGAAGTACGCGCCCGACGGCGAGGCGATGACGAGGAACTGGACCTCGTCGGCCGGCCGCACGCCGAGGAACGGCTCGGAGGCGAACATGAACGGGCGCAGGTACAGGCTGGAGTCGGGCGCCGTCGGCACCCAGGCCCGGTCGGTACGGACCAGCACCGCGCAGGCGGCCATGAAGTCGTCGACGGGGAGCGCCGGCAGGGCCAGGCGGTGGGCAGAGCGCGCGAGGCGTGCGGCGTTCTCCTCGGGCCGGAACGCCCAGACGCTGCCGTCCGCGTGCTGGTAGGCCTTCAGACCCTCGAAGATCTCCTGCCCGTAGTGCAGGACGGCGGTCGCCGGGTCGAGCTGCAGCGGCCCGTACTTCTGGACGCGGCGGTGGACCCACCCCTCGTCGCGACGCCACGAGATGCGCGCCATGTGGTCCGTGAACACCGTGCCGAACTTCGGGCTGTCGAGCTTCTTCGCTCGCTCCTCGTCCGAGGCGGGGGTGTCGGTCAGGGTGACGGAGAACAGGTCCGCGATCTCCTCGATGTCCTCGGAGAGGATCGTGGCCGGCCCTGCGGTGTTCTCGGTCGTGCTCGTCATCGGTGTACGCCTTTCCGTGTGAACGTTCGTAGTCTTCCACGCCCACCGGCGGGATCCCCGCCGAAGAGCGGGCGGGGATCCGGCGTCGTCTCAGCCGCGCACGCGCGCGGCGAGGTCGGCGCCGACCTCCGCCGTCGTGCGTACTACGCCGCCCCGCTCGGCGAGGTCCGCCGCGACGGCGGCCTCGACGCGCATCGCCTGGTCCGTCAGGCCCAGGTGGTCGAGCAGCATGCTCACGCTGAGCACGGTGGCCGTGGGGTCGGCCTTGCCCTGGCCGGCAATGTCCGGTGCCGAGCCATGGATGGGCTCGAACATGCTCGGGAAGGTGCCGTCCGGGTTGATGTTGGCCGAGCCGGCCAGGCCCATGCCGCCCGTGATCGCGGCGGCCTCGTCGGTGATGATGTCGCCGAACAGGTTGTCGGTGACGATGACGTCGAAGCGCGACGGCTTGGTGACCAGGAAGATCGTCGCCGCGTCGACGTGCAGGTAGTCGGTGGTGACCTCGGGGAACTCGGCGTTGACGGCCTCGACCGTGCGGCGCCACAGGTGCCCGGCGTTGACCAGCACGTTGTGCTTGTGCACCAGGGTCAGGTGCTTGCGCTCGCGCTGCGCGGCCTTGGCGAAGGCGTAGCGCACCACGCGCTCGACGCCGAACGCGGTGTTGAGCGAGACCTCGGTGGCGACCTCGTGCGGCGTGCCCGTGCGGATCGAGCCGCCGTTGCCGGTGTACGGGCCCTCGGTGCCCTCCCGCACGACGACGAAGTCGACGTCGCCCGGGTTCGCGAGCGGGGAGGTGACGCCCTGGTAGAGCTTGTTGGGGCGCAGGTTCACGTAGTGGTCCAGCGCGAAGCGCAGCTTGAGCAGAAGGCCGCGCTCGAGGATGCCCGACGGGACGGTCGGGTCGCCGATGGCGCCGAGCAGGATGGCGTCGTGGCCCTTGATGGCCTCGAGCGTCTCGTCGGTGAGCGTCTCGCCCGTCGCGTGCCAGCGGCGCGCGCCGAGGTCGAAGTCGGTCGTGGCCACCTTGACGTCCGATCCGGCCAGCGCCGCCTCCAGGACCTTCAGGCCCTGCTCGACGACCTCCGTGCCGATGCCGTCACCTGCGACCACTGCCAGCTCGATGTTGCGCGTCATGGGCCTGAGGTTACGCCCAGGCCACCACGATGCGGGACGGCCGTCTCGGGGACTGAACAGCCCGGCGGCGCCGGATGTCGATGCGACGCGTCTCAGCGGCCCTTCGGGTACAGCAGCTCGAACCGCTCGCAGACGATGTCCATGTCCGGCCGGAACTCGTGCCCGGTCGGCGGCAGCGTCCGCCGCCAGTAGGTCTCGTGGCTCTCGCGCCACTCCTCCAGCGAGCGGTCGCCCTCGCCCTCGAGGAAGGCGTGCTCCTCGGTCACGGCCTCGAACCGGACGACCTCGACCACCGTCGTGCGGATCAGGGCGCCCGGCTCGCCTGCGCCGTCGAGCACGATGGACAGACTGCCCTTGCGGGGCAGGGGCTCGTCCGCGGCCTCGTACTCCCAGACCGCACCGGCCGTCGCCGTCTTGACGCGGGCCAGCACGAGCCGGAGCAGCTCGTCGGCGAGCTGCGGCGAGTCGCCGAACGACCACGCGGGCGGCGGCATGGTCTCGGTCCACCCGACCCCGACGACGGCGCCGACGCGCGCCATCCCCGCGCGCGTCCGGCTCTGCTCCCAGAACTGCTGGATCCGTCGCGCCTGGGCGACGTCGTCGGCGGCAGGCTCGTCGGCGTCGGGGGCGTTCACGTCAGGCGTCACGGGGCACATCCTGCCCTACACGAATGCAGGCGGCCGCCGCCCCCGAAGGGGCGACGGCCGCCGGCGAGGCTCATGGCATCCGTCAGCGGGCCGCGGAGCCCTCGGTGTAGTCGGCGTCCTGCTGCTTCCACGCGAAGTGGGCGCGCAGCTCCTTGCCCGTGACCTCGATCGGGTGCTGCGCCTCCTTCTCGCGCAGCTCGAGGAACTCCTTGCCGCCGTTGTCCTGGTCGCCGATGAAGCGCTCGGCGAAGGCACCCGACTGGATGTCGGCGAGGATCGCCTGCATCGACTCCTTGACGGCCGGCGTCACGACGCGCGGGCCCGAGACGTAGTCGCCGTACTCGGCGGTGTCGGAGACGGACCACCGCTGCTTCGCGATGCCGCCCTCCCACATGAGGTCGACGATGAGCTTGAGCTCGTGCAGCACCTCGAAGTAGGCGATCTCCGGCTGGTAGCCGGCCTCGGTCAGGGTCTCGAAGCCCGCCTGGACCAGGTGCGAGACGCCGCCGCACAGCACGGCCTGCTCGCCGAACAGATCGGTCTCGGTCTCCTCGGTGAACGTCGTCTTGATGACGCCGGCACGCGTGCCACCGATGGCCTTCGCGTAGGCGAGCGCGACGTCCCAGGCACTGCCCGAGGCGTCCTGCTCGACGGCGATGATGTCCGGGATACCGCGGCCGGCGACGAACTCGCGCCGCACGGTGTGGCCGGGCGCCTTCGGGGCGACCATGATGACGTCGACGCCCTCGGCCGGCTTGATGTAGCCGAAGCGGATGTTGAAGCCGTGGCCGAAGACGAGGGTGTCGCCCTCGTTGAGGTTCGGCGCCACGTCGTCGGCGTACAAGTGACGCTGCACCTGGTCGGGCGCGAGGATGACGATGACGTCGGCCTCGGCAGCGGCCTCGGCCGGCGTCAGGACGCGGAAGCCCTGCTCCTCGGCCTTGGCGCGCGACTTCGAGCCCTCCTTGAGGCCGATGCGGACGTCGACGCCCGAGTCGCGGAGGTTGAGCGCGTGCGCGTGCCCCTGGCTGCCGTAGCCGATGACCGCGACCTTCTTGGCCTGGATCAGCGACAGGTCGGCGTCGTCGTCGTAGAAAAGCTCTGCCACGGTGGTGCTCCTATGCGGTGAGTTATGCGGTTCGGACGCGCTCGAGCGCCCGGTCGGTGATGGATCGCGACCCGCGCCCGATGGCGATGGTCCCGGACTTCACGATCTCGCGGATGCCATACGGCTCGAGCGCCCCGACGAGGGCGGTGAGCTTGGCGTCAGTGCCGATGGCCTCGACGACGACGCTGTCCGGCACGACGTCGACGACGTGCGCGCGGAAGAGGTCGACGACCTCGAGCACGCCCGAGCGCGTCTGCGCGTCGGCGCGGACCTTGACCAGCAGCAGCTGCCGCTGGATCGACGCCTCGGACTCGAGCTCGACGATCTTGATGACGTGCACCAGCTTGTTGAGCTGCTTGGTCACCTGCTCGAGCGGCAGCTCGTCGACGTCGACCACGACGGTGATGCGCGAGATCTCCTCGTGCTCCGTCGGGCCGACGGCGAGCGAGTGGATGTTGAACGCGCGCCGGGCGAACAGGCCCGCGACGCGCGTCAGCACGCCAGGCTTGTTCTCGACCAGCACGGACAGCGTGTGCCTCGACATGGCGATCGGTCCTCCCTCAGTCCTCGCGGTCCCACGCCGGCGAGATGCCGCGGGCGTACTGGATCTCGTCGTTGCTCACGCCGGCGGCGACCATCGGCCACACGAGCGCGTCACGCGAGACGGTGAAGTCGACGACGACGGGCCGGTCGTCGATCTCGTTGGCGCGGCGGATGGCGTCGTCGACCTCGGACGCCTTCTCCACCCGGATGCCGACGGCGTCGTACGCCTCGGCAAGCTTGACGAAGTCCGGCACGCGCATCGTGCCGTGGCCCGTGTGCAGGTCCGTGTTCGAGTACCGCTCCTCGTAGAAGAGCGTCTGCCACTGCCGGACCATGCCGAGCGAGCTGTTGTTGATCACCGCCACCTTGATCGGGATGTCGTTGATCGTGCAGGTCGCCAGCTCCTGGTTCGTCATCTGGAAGCAGCCGTCGCCGTCGATCGCCCACACGGTGGCGTCCGGGCGGCCCACCTTGGCGCCCATGGCGGCCGGGACCGCGTAGCCCATGGTGCCGAGGCCGCCCGAGTTGATCCAGGTGCGCGGGTGCTCGTAGGTGATGAACTGCGAGGCCCACATCTGGTGCTGGCCGACGCCGGAGACGAACACCGTGTCCGGGCCGTTGACCTGCCCGAGGCGCTGGATCACGTGCTGCGGCGAGAGCAGGCCGTCGGCCGTCGGCGTGAAGCCGAGCGGGTACGTCTTGCGCCACTCGTCGATCTGGTGCCACCAGCCGGCCAGGTCAGGCAGCCCGGCACGCTCGTGCTCGGCCTGGAGCGCCGGGACCAGCTCGGCCAGCACCTCGCGCAGGTCGCCGACGATGGGGACGTCCGCCGTGCGGTTCTTGCCGATCTCCGCCGGGTCGATGTCCGCGTGCACGATGGCGGCGTGCGGTGCGAAGCTCGACAGCTGGCCGGTCACGCGGTCGTCGAAGCGGGCGCCGAGGGCCACGATGAGGTCGGCCTTCTGCAGGGCCGCCACAGCGGGCACCGTGCCGTGCATGCCGGGCATGCCCAGGTGCTGCGGGTGCGTGTCGGGCACCGCGCCGCGGGCCATGAGCGTGGTGACGACGGGTGCGCCCGAGACGTCCACCAGCGTGCGCAGCCCGTCCCACGCCTGGGCGCGGATGACGCCGCCGCCGACGTAGAGCACGGGCCGGCGCGCCGTCGCGAGCAGCCGCGCGGCCTCGCGCACCTGCTTGACGTGGGGCTTGGTCACCGGGTGGTAGCCGGGCAGGCGCGTCTCGTTCGTCCACGAGAACGTCGTACGGCCCTGCAGCGCCGACTTCGCGATGTCCACGAGCACCGGTCCGGGGCGGCCGGTCGCGGCGATGTGGAACGCCTCGGCGATGGTGCGCGGGATGTCGTCGGGGTTCGTGACCAGGTACGAGTGCTTGGTGACCGGCATCGTGATGCCGACGATGTCGGCCTCCTGGAATGCGTCCGTGCCGATCAGCGCCGCCCCGACCTGGCCGGTGATGGCCACCATGGGGATCGAGTCCATGTTGGCGTCGGCGAGCGGCGTGACGAGGTTGGTCGCGCCAGGGCCCGACGTCGCCATGGTGACGCCGACCCTGCCGGTCGCGTGCGCGTAGCCGGAGGCTGCGTGCCCGCCGCCCTGCTCGTGGCGCACGAGGATGTGCCGCAGGCGCGTGGAGTCCATCAGCGGGTCGTACAGCGGGAGGATCGCACCGCCGGGGATGCCGAAGACGACCTCCGCGCCGACCTCCTCGAGCGAGCGGACGACGGACTGAGCGCCGGTCATCGCCTCGCCGGCGACGGCGGCGGACGCCGTCTGTGTGCCGGGGACGACGACGGAGCTGCGCGCGGCGACCTGTGCGGGGCTCGGGTGCGGCTGTGCCATCGGAATCTCCTGCCAGTCGGTGGGTGCGGGGGCAATAGAAAACCCCCCGATCCCCGGGGTAGAGCTGCGGGGACGATCGAGGGGTGAGCGCGCTGACGAGGCCGTCGGTACGTCTGGCGTCAGCCAGCGCGCCCGGGAAGTACTACGAGGCCGATCGTCTGCATGCCCTGAAACCTACGCCCGAGCGGCGCAGGGTGTCATCTCGCGTGGCGCGCTTCCCACATCGTGGGATCGCCGATCGGCCGCTGGACGGCTCAGACGGCCTTCGCGTCGACGCCCAGCTCGCGCGCCGCCGCCGCGATCTCGCGCGCCAGCGCCGCGTCACGGCGGGACAGCCCGCCGACGTCGTGCGAGGTGAGCCGCACGGTGACGGTGCCGTACCGCAGGTCGACGTCGGGGTGATGGTTCGCCGCGTCCGCAAGCTCCGCGATGCGCGCCACGAGGCGCGCCCCGACGTCGAACGAGCCGGTCTCGAACACCCTCTCGGCGGCGTCCGCCACGTGCCAGTCCGCGGTGCCGGGCGCGGCCTCGAAGTCCTGGGCGGTGATGCGGTCGCTCATCCGTCCAGACTCCCTCAGCCCGGCGCTCGGCGCGAGGGCGGCGTCCAGCGGGCCAGGACGACCGGTGCTTGACTCGGAGCGGTCGCTGGGCTCCGGGAGGTGCCCTCCGTCAGTGGCCGCGGGTTCGACCGAAAGGGATCTGACCTCGTGGAGTCTGCAACGACAGCCGGAGAGACAGGGAAGCAGCTGCGCAGGATGCTGGTCCCGCTCGCGCTTGCGCAGTTCATCTGCAGCTTCGCCGGCTCCAACATGAACGTGATGATCAACGACATGAGCGAGGACCTCGACACCACGGTCGCCGGAATCCAGCTCGCGATCACGATCTTCCTGCTGGTGATGGCCGCGCTCATGATCCCCGGCGGAAAGCTCACCGACAAATACGGCCGCAAGAGGTGTTTCACCCTGGGCCTGGCCATCTATGCCGTCGGCGCCTTGATCAGCACGGTCGCGCCCAACCTGACGGTCCTCATCGTGGGCAACTCCATCCTCGAGGGCGTCGGCACAGCGCTGCTGATCCCACCGGTCTACATCCTCGTGACCATGCTCTTCACGACCGTGAGCTCCCGGGCTCGCGCGTTCGGGGCCGTCAGCGCTGCGGGCGGCGTCGGTGCCGCCACCGGCCCGCTGATCGGCGGGCTCATCACCGAGGCGATCAGCTGGCGCGCCGCATTCGTCTTCCAGGCGCTCGTCATCGCCGCCATCCTCTGGCTGGCGCGCACCCTCAAGGACCCGAGGCCGGCCGATCCGAGCCGCCCGTTCGACACGCTGGGAGCCGTCCTGTCCTCGGTCGGCCTCATCCTCGTGGTCATGGGCATCATGGCCGCGCAGAGCAACCTGTGGCTCACCGTCGGTCTGGTCGCCGCGGGAGCGCTGATGCTGTTCTGGTTCTTCGTCTCCGTCCGGGCCAAGGAACGCGCAGGCCGCGAACCGCTGCTCTCGGTGACCCTCTTCCGCAACCACGTCTCCAACCTCGGCCTGATCACCCAGAACTCCCAGTGGCTGCTGCTGATGGGGACCTCGTTCGTCGTCGCCGCCTTTCTGCAGGTCGTGCGTGGCTACAACGCGATCGAGACAGGCGTGATCTTTACGGCTGCCACCGTGGGAATCCTGACGGCGTCGCTGGCCGCGGAGCGGCTGGCCGAGCGGAGGGCCCAGCGCACCCTCATCATCGCCGGCTACGCACTCAGCGTGGTCGGAACAGCGGTCTTGCTGGCCCTCGTGGCGGGCCACCCGAGCGCGTGGGCGTTCGCCCCGGGACTCCTGCTCATCGGTCTCGGCATCGGCGTGATGCTCACCCCGTCGGTCAACGTCGTGCAGTCGGCATTTCCGGAGGAACGGCAGGGTGAGATCTCCGGTCTCTCGCGCAGCGTGTCGAACCTCGGGTCCTCGCTCGGCACAGCGGTCGCGGGCACCGTGCTGGTCGCCGGCATCACGTCCACCCCGTCGCGGGCCTACGGACTCGCCATGGCCGTGCTCGCCGCCGTCTCGCTGGTCGGGCTGGCCGCGGCGCTCCGCCTTCCCCGTCCGCAGCACGCCCCCCGCGAGCAACGAGCCAGCCCGCTCCCCTGACCGGCTCTCCGCCCGGTCAGTCCTCGACCAGAGGCGTTCGCGCGTCCACGTCGGCAGCCGTCGTCGTCGTGCGGGCAGGCATCGACGGCAGGCGATCCGACGGCGTCGTCGGCCGCAGCTCGAGCTGTTGGTCCAGTGTGATCGCGGCATCGATGAGCGAAAGATGGGTGAAGGCCTGGGGGAAGTTGCCGATCTGCTCGCCGGTGAGGGCGATCTCCTCCGAGTAGAGCCCGAGGTGGTTCGCGTAGGTCAGCATCTTCTCGAAGGTGAACCGCGCCTTGTACAGCTCGCCGGCCCGCGCGAGCGCGTCGACGTACATGAACGAGCACAGCGAGAACGTGCCCTCCGAGCCGCGCAGCCCGTCGGGCGAGGCGGCGGGGTCGTAGCGATAGACCAGGCTGTCGGTCACGAGCTCGCCGTCCATCGCCCGCAACGTCGAGAGCCACATGGGGTCGGTCGGGGTGATGAACCCGACGGTGGGCATCCGCAGCAGCGACGCGTCGAGGACGTCGGTCTCGTAGTGCTGACGGAAGGCCTGGCGGCGTTCGCTCCAGCCGCGCTCCATGATCTGCTGGTAGATCGCGTCCCGGTGCGTGTGCCATCTCTCGAGCGGCGCGGGGCGGCCGTACTTGGTGGCGAGGCGGATCCCGCGGTCGAGCGCCACCCAGTTCATGAGGCGGCCATAGGTGAAGTCCTGGCGCCCGCCCCGGGTCTCCCAGATGCCTTCCTCGGGTCGGTCCCAGTTCTCCGTGACCCAGTCGAGCAGCTCGCACATCTGCGTCCAGGAGCGGTGGCTCGCCGTGATGCCGTTCTGGTCAGCCCAGTACACGCTGTCCAGCGCCTCACCGTAGATATCGAGCTGCAGCTGGTCGGCGGCACCGTTCCCGATGCGGACCGGGCTCGAGCCGCGGTAGCCCTCCCAGTGCGTCAGGGTCTCCTCGGTCAGATCGCTGGAACCATTGACGCGATACATGATCTTCAGCGGCCCGCTGGCATCGCGGTCGCCCGCGGCCTCGGCTACGCGTTGCGCCAGCCAGCGTCCGAGACCGGCGGCCTCCTCGGTGAAGCCGAGTCGCAGGAGGGAGTAGACGGAGAAGGAGGCGTCGCGGACCCAGGTGTACCGATAGTCCCAGTTCCGCTCGCCACCGATCTGCTCGGGGAGCCCGGCCGTGGGCGCGGCCACGAGGCCGCCGCTCGGCGCATAGGTCATCAGCTTGAGGGTGATCGCCGAGCGGATCACCGCCTCGCGCCACCGCCCGCTGTACGTCGACCCGGCGACCCAGGACTCCCAGAACTTCACGGTGTCCCACATCAGCGCCCACGCCTCCGCCGGCGGGATCAGGCGGGGCGGGCCGGCGGCACCGGTCTCCAGCACGAGTCCCCGCATCTGGCCCGCATGGAGGGTGACCTTGGCATGCAGGTCGCCGTCGTCGGCATCCTGGTGCGGCTGGGTCAGGGCATCGTCGTCAGGCTCTCTGATCAGGTTCACCGTCATCGACGAACCGGCTCGACCCTCGAAGACGGCGCCGTCAGCCGCCAGACGGGTGCGTTGCGGTTCGCGCCCATAGTCGAACCGAGGCGCGATGTCGACCGCGAAGGTCATCTCCCCCCGGACGCACCGGATCATCCGGACCAGCCGGTGCCGAGGCGACGCCACCGAGCCCAGCACGGGCATGAAGTCGACGATCTCCCCCACGCCGGCCTCGGTCATGAACCGCGTCACCAGCACGGCGGTGTCGGGGAGGTAGAGCTGCTTGCTGGTGAACTGGGTCGCGACGGGACGGGTGCGGAGGTGACCGCCTTCCCGGTGGTCGAGCAAGGCGCCGAAGATGCTGGGCGAGTCGAACCGCGGGGCGCAGAACCAGTCGACCGTGCCGTCCGTCGAGACCAGGGCGGACGTCTGCAGATCGCCGATGAGCCCATGGTCTGAGATGAGGGGATAACCCGACATGGTTGCCTCCAAAGGGTCGTCCCAGCGTGGGCCGCGACACCTCGGCGACGCCTCATCCGGGCCGGATGAGCCGCCTGCGCAGGTTCAGTGAAGCGCCGCCTTCAGCACCGCCACCAGAATCCCGATCGCCGCACCGACCGCAGCGCTCGCGGCCCTCCCCCACGGGCTCAAGCCACTGCGGACCCCCGCCAGGTAGCTGTAGCCGGTCAGCAGGACGATCGTGACGATCAGCGCTAGCCACGCGGCCGTGCGAAGCTCCGCGCCCGCCAGCTCCGCGCCCAGGAGCACGAGGACCGGGAGGACGGAGACGCCCGCGATCGGCCAGGTCTCTGCGAGGGCCACGCGCAGCGCCGCAAGTGGGTGACGGCCGTGTGTCATGGAGGCGCCGAGCGTCTGCGCATGCAGGTGCGCCAGCCAGTAGACGAACACGGTGCCGAAGATCGCGAGGCTCAGCTGCGTGGCGGACTCGAGATGCGCTGCGCCGTAGGCGATCGCCGCAGCGCAGACGACCGTGCCGGTGATCACCCCTTCGCCGCCGAGCAGCTCGAGCCGGTCGGCAAAGACACTCCACGCCCCGAGTCGCTCGTCGTTCGGTGGCGAAGGCCGGTCGTCCTCCATGCACCATGCCTACACCCGGCGACGGCGCTCCTGCCACGAGAAGGGATCCGTCGCACCTCATCCGCGGAGGGTGATCCCGCCGGGAGCGATCCGGGCGACGATCGCTGCGACCGGCCAAGGAGAACGGACAGGAGCAGACGATGTGTCGATGGCTTGCGTACTCCGGGTCTCCCCTGCTGATGGAGGATCTGCTCTACCGGCCCGAGCACTCCCTGATCGTCCAGAGCATGCACTCCACGATGGGCGCGGAGACCACCAACGGTGACGGCTTCGGCGTCGGCTGGTACGGCGACAGCGAGAAGCCCGGGGTGTTCCGCAGCACCGAGCCCGCATGGAACGACCGCAACCTGCGCGACATCTCGGGCTACATCGCGTCACCCCGGATGTTCGCGCACATCCGTGCGGCGATCGGGTCGCCCGTGCAGCAGACCAACTGCCATCCCTTCCGGCACGGCCGGTGGCTCTTCATGCACAACGGGTACATCGACGGCTTCCATGCGATGAAGCGAGACCTGGCCCTCGCCGTCGCCCCCGAGCTCTTCTCGGACATGGAGGGCACCACCGACACGGAGATGCTCTTCTTCCTCGCTCTGACCTTCGGCCTGACCGACGACCCACCGGCCGCCGTCGCCCGCGCGGTGGGGCTGGTCGAGGAGGCCGGTCGCCGGCATGGCATCGAGTTCCCCGTGCAGATGACCGTTGCCACGACCGACGGCGAGACGACGTGGGCGTTCAGGTACTCGACGGAGGGCCGCTCCCGCACGCTCTACCACAGCACCGACATCTCGACCTTGCGCCGCCAGTACCCCGACAACCCCGCGCTCCACCTGCTCTCCGACGAGTCACGCATCGTCGTCTCGGAGCCGTTGGGCGGGCTGCGGGGTGCCTGGCGGGAGGTCGCCGAGTCGACGTGCGTCGTCATCCGCGAAGGCAACGAAGAGCTGCTGCCGTTCGCGCCGACCGCTCCCTGAACGCGACTCCTGCCGGCGACGACCGCAGTCGTCGCCGGCAGGAGTCGACCGTTCGCTCGGCAGCCCCTCGTGCGGCAGCCCCTCGTGGCGCTGCCTCACCGATTCAGGATCTTGGCCTTCTGGGCCGCGAACTCCTCCTCCGTGAGAATCCCTTGGTTCTTCAGCTCCGCGAGCTCCTTCAGCTCGTCGATGACGCTGGGCGCAGCGGCGGCGGGAGCCGGGGCAGGCGCTGCGACAGGTTGCTGGGTCTCCTGGTAGGCCTGCTCCCGATCGGCGTAGATCTGGGCGTCCCGATCTGCGAACTTCTCGGCCTGCCTGCGCTGGACTCGACCGCTCACGGCCGTGGCCGTGCCTGCGATGACGGCGGTTCGCGCCACGCCTCTCAGTAGTCTGGGCATGTCAGTGCTCCTCAAGCAGTAGTCGAGTCGATGGCCTCGAGCTCGTCGAGGTCATCCATGATGTCTTGGGCAGGGATCCTGGCACTGGCGATCACGTCACCGCCCGCCCTGCGCGCTGCGGCGATGAACGGGACCGCCCAGCTGTTCTCGTAGACCAGCAGCGCGGCCACGGTGCCGGGCGACATCGCGTCCGCGGCCCGACTGATGTCGTCGTCGCCGATGAGCCCCGAGGCTGCGCCGGCGAAGTACGAGAAGCCGCCGACACCGGCAGGATCGTGGAGCTCGAACGCCTCGACGGATCCGTCCTCGCCCTTGCCGATGACCACGAGGTCATAGATCCGGATGGTGCCTTGCTCGACGAGCTCGACGAGCTCGGGCGCTACCTCGCCCGTCAGCCTGTCGCCCGGGAACTCGATCAGCACGAAGTCGATCGGGCCGTACACGTCGCTGGCTGGTGTTGACATCGCTACCTCCTCCTTGGAGAGCTCAGGCCCGGACCCGGACCGGTCGAAGCCGAGCCCGCGAAAGCACAGTGGCCACCCGACATCCCTACGCCCCGCCGGGGCGGTCAGGGCTCACCCCTGCCGGATGATTCAGCGGATCAGTGCTCCATCGATCGAACGTAGCGCGACGGTGGGCCGGTCGCGCCGCAGCGAGCGTCCCAGAACGGACTGCTTCAGGCGCGAACCCGGTGCGCGAGAGTCACCCCTGGCAGGTGAGGTGCCCGGAAGCGAAACCGCCTACACCTGCACCAGACGGGTACTGCCGTACGGCGAACGGGCGCGATGCCCTCGCTCGGCACACTACGAGCACGGAGGTGCTGGTCATGAACACGCAGCAGAGGTGCTGGTCATGAGCGCCATGGACGTGCCAGGTCAGGACATGCCTCGTCGGGACGCCGTCAGCCCGCCGACCGCCGACACGGCGGCCCGGGCGAAGGCACCAGCTAGGACATGGATCTCCTGGGTCGCGCTCGCCATGATGACCACCAGCTCGGTGGCCAGCCTGCGGGCCGCCCCGACGATGGCCGTCTACGGTCTCGCCTGCGTGTTCCTCTACCTGCTGCCGGCCCTCGTCTTCCTGCTGCCGACGTCGCTCGTCTCGGCCGAGCTCGCCTCAGGCTGGAAGGGCGGCGTGTACAACTGGGTCTCCCTCGGCATCTCGAAGCCGATGGGCTTCCTCGCCATCTGGTGCCAGTTCGCGATGACGATCTTCTACTACCCCAGCCTGCTGGGCTTCGTCGCGAGCACGCTCGCCTACGTCTTCAACCCGGCGCTCGCGAGCAGCGGGCTGTGGACGGCGGCCGTGATCATCGTCGTCTACTGGAGCGGCGTCTGGGTCTCCTCGCGCGGCACCAAGGGCGTCGCCGGCCTCGCGAGCGGCGGTCTGATCATCGGCACCCTGATCCCCGGCGTCGTGCTGGTGACCCTCGGCATCGTCTTCCTCGGCCAGGGCAACCCGTCCGCGGCACCGATGACCGCCGACAACATCTTCCCCGTCTGGGCCGGGCTGTCCAGCCTCGTGCTGATCGTGAACAACTTCCTGTCGTACTCCGGCATGGAGATGAACGCCGTCCACGTGTCCTCGCTGAAGAACCCGGCCAAGGAGTTCCCCAAGGCGATCCTCCTGGCCACAGTGATGGTTCTGCTGATCTTCATCCTGCCGGCGCTGGCGATCAGCTGGATCGTGCCGGCCGACGAGCTCTCCCTCACCGCCGGCGTCATGCAGGCCTTCGACGCCGTGTTCGCCAACTTCGGCGCACAGTGGCTCACCCCGATCGCCGGGATCATGCTCGTGACCGCCTCGCTCGGTGGCATGCTCACCTGGCTTGCCGGCCCGTCGAAGGGCCTGCTGCTGATCTCCCGGCAGGAGGGTTACCTGCCACCGTTCCTGCAGCGCCTCAACAAGAACGGCGTGCAGCAGAACATCCTGGTCGTCCAGGGCATCGTCACGACGTTGATCGGCCTCATGTACGCGCTGATTCCCAGCGTCTCGAGCGCGTACTGGGTCTTCTCGGTGATCACCACGCAGGTGTACCTCATCATGTATCTGCTGATGTTCGCTGCGGCCATCAGGCTCCGCCGCAAGTACCCGGACCACCCGCGCGGCTACCGAGCTCCCCTGCTGGTGTCCATGTGCGGCGTGGGGTTCGCAGCCTCCCTCGCGGCCGTGCTCGTCGGGTTCGTCCCGCCGTCGCAGTTCGGCGGTGGCAACGCAGGCCTGTACTTCGCCATCGTCGCCGGCGGCGCCCTCGGCCTCGGCCTCCTGGTCCCGTACCTGTTCTATCGAATGCGCAAGCCCTCGTGGAAGATGGCCGACGCTTCGGAGTCGGAGGAGGTGACCCCAGCATGAGCACGGTAAACGAGACCCAGCCCACGCGGGAGCGCTCGATGCTGTACCTGGTGGTGGGCATCGCCATCGGCGTCCTCGTCGTCCTCGGCCTGGTCTTCTTCCGCCAGGGGAAGGCGTCCGCCGATGCCGAGGCGAAGGCCGACCAGCTGATCCAGGCGCTCAACGATGCGGGAGCCACGGTGTCTCCCGCGAAGGACCGGGTCGTCGCCGTCCTCGGCGACGACGGCGGAGCGGTCTGCGCGAACCCGAACTACGCGCTGAGCAGGTCGACGCTGGAGGCGCAGCTCACCAACGGCGCCGCGGGCCCGGGGATGCGTCCGGTGATGGCGGAGCGCAGGCGGCTCGAGGGAATCCAGCTCGTCATCCAGATCTACTGCCCTGACGAGCTCAAGGACTTCCAGGCGTACGTCGAAAGCCTCAAGACCGTCGACTCGGGCGCGTGACATGGAGCTGCGCGCCAGGATCGACGCCGAGATGCCGCGGGTGCGCGACGAGCTCGCCGAGCTCGTCGCCATCCCGTCCGTCGCGGACCCGCGGCAGTTCCCGCCGGAGGAGTGCGAGCGCGCCGCCCAGTGGGTGCTCGACAAGTTCGTCGAGGTCGGGTTCGCGGACGCACACCTCGAGACGACGGCGGACGGGAGCAAGGCCGTGGTCGGGTCCCGGCCAGGCCCGGACCCGACCGCTCCCACCGTCCTGCTCTACACGCACTACGACGTGCAGCCGCCGTTGGACGAGAAGGCCTGGCTCACGCCGCCGTTCGAGCTGACCGAGGTGAGAGGCCGGTGGTTCGGGCGGGGCGCGGCCGACTGCAAGGGGAACATCGTGGCGCACCTGGCGGCGCTACGGGCGCTCGGCGACGTCCCGGTGAACCTCCGGCTCGTCGTCGAGGGTTCAGAGGAGCAGGGCACCGGCGGGCTCGAGGGGTTCGTGCCCGAGCACGCCGAGCTTCTGCGGGCCGACGCCATCCTGGTCTGCGACACGGGCAACGCCGCGGTCGGACGCCCTTCGGCGACCGTGAGCCTGCGCGGCATGGTGAACGTGGTGGTGACGGTCGAGGCCCTGGGGTCCGTGCTGCACTCGGGCATGTTCGGCGGCCCTGCCCCCGACGCGCTGGCGGCCCTCATCGCGATCCTGGCGACCCTGCGGGACACCCAGGGCAACACCACGATCAGCGGGCTCGACGCCGACGGGACGTGGTCCGGCGAGGTGTACCCGCCCGACCAGTTCCGCAGCGACGCCACGGTCCTTGAGGGCGTCGGGCTGCTCGGCGACGGCAGCGTCTCGGACATGCTCTGGGCGCGGCCGGCGCTGACGGTGCTGGGCATCGACTGCCCGCCGGTCGTGGGCTCCGCAGCGGCCATCGTCCCGCGTGCCGCCGCGCGGCTGAACCTCAGGATCCCGCCAGGCGTGTCCCCCGACGACGCGCAGAAGGCGCTCGTCGACCACCTGCACGGTGCGGCCCCGTGGGGCGTCAAGGTCGAGGTGACCGTCGAAGCCGCGGGATCGCCTTTCAGGGCCGCCGTCGACGGTCCTGCGTACCACGCCATGGCTGCCGCGATGGAGGAGGCCTACGGCGTGCCGATGTCCACGCTCGGCCAGGGTGGGTCGATCCCGCTCTGCAACGTCTTCGCCGACGTCTACCCGGAGGCGGAGATCATCCTGCTCGGGGTCGAGGAACCGCTCGCGCTCATCCACTCCCCCAACGAGAGCGTCGACCCGGAGGAGATCAACAGGATGGCCCTCAGCGTGGCGCTCTTCCTGCAGCGGTTCGGACGCTGACCCGGGTGATCTAGCCATCGGCGTCAGGCGACGTCGCGACGCCGGAAGACGAGGAACGCGACCAGCGTGAGCACGGCTGTCAGGGCGAGCAGGAACACGCCGCCCTGGACCGGCGTCACGAGGTGCTCGACGGTGGTGCACACGTATGAGCCATCGTCTCCCGCCTCGCAGCGGTTCGTGGTGAAGACCTCGCCGCCGTGCAGCCACGCGGACAGGTTCACCGAGAACAGCCAGCGCTGCAGGTCCCCGAGCTGGTAGCGGAAGAGGCTCTCCGCCCCGACCCAGGCCGCCGCGACACCGATCGCCGCGGCGGCGTGGCGCAGCAGGAGGCCGAGAGCGACGCCGACGAGCGAGACGGCCACGCCGGCGAGCGCGAGCCGCCCGACGAACGCGGCGACGTGGGCCGCCACGCCGTCTGGCGCGTCGCCCACGGTGCCGATTAGCGCATAGGCACCGAAGGAACCCGACGCCAGCAGCGTGAACCCGACGACGACGACCGGCAGCGCGGCGATCGCCGCAGCGCCGGCCTTCGACCAGTAGACGCGGGTGCGGCCAGGCACGAACGTCAGCCACAGGCCGATCGCGCCCGACGCCAGCTCGGCGGTCACGAAGCTCACCGCGACGAGGAACACCGCGAACAGCAGCACCGGCGCCAGGTCGTCGATCGCACCCAGGCCGCTCGTGGTGTTCCAGACCGTCCCGCTCGCCCTCGCGATCGCCGGATCCCCCGGCGTCCCGTCCGACGTCGACGAGGTGGCCGCTGCCGCAAGCTCGCGCTGGCTGGGGAAGAACTTCGTCGGTGCGGGAAGGAACTGCTCGAGCTTCGGCTCCATCTGGTCGCAGCCGTAGTCGGCGTCCGGGTTCGGGTCGGACTGCTCCGCGTCGTGGCAGTCGGAGACCATCTGGTCGCCGTTCTTCTCCCAGTCGGCCGCCTGCTGCTCGTAGAACTTGTGCGCCTGCGCCACTTCGGCCGCGCTCGGCGGGCGGGCGGTCAGCGCGGCAACCAGGGTGCTCAGCGCGACGACGGCCAGCAGGCCGATGGTCACCCACAGCGTGACGCGACGGGCGCGGTAGCGGCGCAGCTCCACGCGCAGCAGCCGGCGGTTCATGCGGCCACCCCCGCGGCGACGTCGGCCGGCGTGCCCTCGGTGAGCCCCAGGAACACCTGCTCCAGCCCTTGGTGCTGAGTTACCAGCTCGCTCACCCAGTGCCCGCGCTCGCCCAGTGCGCGAGCCACCGCCGCAGGGTCAGTCACGCCGTCGACCACGAGCGCGCCGTCATCGGTCCCCCCTGAGCTTGTCGAAGGGTCATGCCGGACGACGAACCCCGCGCCGGCGAGGACCGCCTGCGCCGCGGCCGGCTCGGCGACGCGCACGCGCACCGACCCGGCGCCCGCGCCGACGATGTCGGCGACCCTGCCCGAGGCGAGCAGGCGCCCGCGCGCCACGATCGAGACGGTGTCGGCCACCTGCTCGACCTCGGCCAGGATGTGGCTCGAGACGAGGACGGTGCGGCCCTGGTCGGCCAGCGAGCGCATGGTCTCGCGGATCTCTCGGATGCCCGCGGGGTCGAGCCCGTTGGTCGGCTCGTCGAAGATCAGCAGGTCCGGGTCCTTGAGCAGCGTCGCGGCCACGGCCAGGCGCTGCTTCATACCGAGGGAGAACGTCTTGTACCGGTCCTTGGCCCGGTCCGTCAGGCCCACGTGCTCGAGCACCTCGTCGATACGCGTGCCGGGCGCCCCGATCGCCTGGGCGAGCAGGTCGAGGTTGCGCCGCGCGCTGAACGCCGGGAAGAACTTCGGGCTCTCCACGATCGCGCCCACCCGGCCGACGACGTCGTCGAGCCGCTCGGGCACGGGGGTGCCGAAGATGCGCATCGTCCCGGCGTCGGGCCGCACGAGCCCCAGCAGCATGCGGATCGTGGTCGTCTTGCCCGACCCGTTCGGGCCGAGGAACCCGTGCACGCCGCCCGCCGGGACCACGAGGTCCAGGCTCTCGACGCCGACGGTCCGGCCCTTCCGGGTGCGGTAGGTCTTGCGCAGACCGATCGTCTCGATCGCGGGAGCTCCCTCGGCCAGTGGCATGGCGCAGAGAGTAGGGCATCGCAGCAGGTCACGGACAGGTGCGGCAGAGATTCACCCGTCTCGCCGAAGGCAGGCCTACTCGAGCACCGCCCCGCGCGACGCCGACTGCACGAGCTTCGTGTACTTCGCCAGCACGCCCCGCGTGTACCCGTGCGCCAGCGGAGCCCAGCCCTCGCGCCGGGCGGCCAGCTCGGCGTCGCCGACCAGCAGGTCCAGGGTCTTTGTCCGCACGTCGAGGCGGATGCGGTCGCCGTCGCGCACGTACGCGATCGGCCCGCCGTCCACGGCCTCCGGGGCGATGTGGCCCACGCACAGGCCGGTGGTGCCGCCCGAGAAGCGCCCGTCGGTGATCAGCAGCACGTCCTTGCCGAGGCCGGCGCCCTTGATCGCACCGGTGATGGCGAGCATCTCGCGCATGCCCGGGCCGCCCTTGGGCCCCTCGTAGCGGATGACGACGACGTCGCCCTCGGTGATCGTGCCGTCCTCGAGCGCGTCGAGAGCGGCACGCTCCCGCTCGAACACGCGCGCCGTCCCCTCGAACACGTCCTCCGTGAACCCGGCGGACTTCACGACGGCCCCGTCGGGGGCGAGCGAGCCGTGCAGGATCGTGATGCCGCCCGAGGCGTGGATAGGGTTGTCGATCGCCCGCAGGATCACGCCGTCGGGGTCCGGCGGGTCGATGTCGGCGAGGTTCTCGGCGACGGTGCGGCCCGTGACCGTCAGCGCGTCCCCGTGCAGCAGCCCGGCGTCCAGCAGCGCCTTCATCACGACGGGCACACCGCCCACCCGGTCGACGTCGTTCATGACGTACCGCCCGAACGGCTTGAGGTCGCCCAGGTGCGGCACGCGGTCGCCGATGCGGTCGAAGTCCGCGAGCGTGAGGTCGACGTCGGCCTCGTGCGCGATGGCGAGCAGGTGCAGCACGGCGTTGGTGGACCCGCCGAAGGCCATGACGACGGCGATGGCGTTCTCGAACGCCTCCTTCGTCAGGATCTGCCGGGCGGTGATGCCCTGCCGCAGCAGGTTCACGACGGCCTCGCCCGACCGGTGCGCCCACGCGTCCCGCCGCCGGTCCGCCGACGGCGGCGCCGCGCTGCCCGGCAGCGACATCCCGAGCGCCTCGGCCGCCGACGCCATGGTGTTCGCCGTGTACATGCCGCCGCAGGCGCCTTCCCCCGGGCAGATCGCGCGCTCGATGCGCCCGACGTCCTCCTGGCTCATCAGCCCCCGCGCGCACGCCCCGACGGCCTCGAACGCGTCGATGATCGTGACCTGCTTCTCGGTGCCGTCCGAGAGCTTCACCCAGCCCGGCATGATCGACCCTGCGTACAGGAAGACGCTCGCCAGGTCGAGCCGCGCGGCCGCCATGAGCATGCCCGGCAGGGACTTGTCACACCCTGCCAGCAGTACCGACCCGTCGAGCCGCTCGGCCGACATGACGACCTCGACGGAGTCCGCGATGACGTCCCGCGACACGAGCGAGAAGTGCATGCCCTCGTGCCCCATCGAGATGCCGTCGGACACGGAGATGGTGCCGAACTCCAGCGGGTAGCCGCCGGCCGCGTGCACGCCCTCCTTGCACGCCTGCGCGAGCCGGTCGAGCGAGAGGTTGCAGGGCGTGATCTCGTTCCACGACGACGCGACGCCGACCTGCGGCTTCCCCCAGTCGTCGTCACCCATCCCGACGGCCCGCAACATCCCCCGCGACGCCGTCGCCTCGAGCCCGTCCGTCACCTGCCAGGACCGGGGCTTCACAGAGGAACGAACACCACCGCCGTCGGCAACCATGACGGCAACCTAAGGCAGCGGGACGGACATCGCGCGCTCGGCAGTCAACCCCGAAGTGCGTCGGGGCCCCCGCGAAGTACCGCAGCGAAGCGAGGACACTTCGCGGGGTGGCGAGCGCCCCTGGGGGCGCGTGAACGCTGCCGAGCGCGCGATGTCCGTCCCGCTGCCGACCGACGCCCTACAGGCTCACCGCCGCGGCAGGCGAGACACGTCACGGACCGCACCGCGGTCCGCCGACGTCGCCATCGCGGCATACGCCCGCAGCGCCGGGGACACGTACCGGTCGCGGTCCTTCGGCGTCCACGGGAGCTCCGAGGCCTCCATCTTGGCGCGACGCTCGGCCAGCACCTCGTCCGGCACGTTGACCCGGATGAGGCGCGACTCGACGTCGATCTCGATCTCGTCGCCGTCCTCGACCAGGCCGATGGTGCCGCCCGCGGCAGCCTCCGGAGAGACATGACCCACGGAGATGCCGCTCGAGCCGCCGGAGAACCGCCCGTCCGTGATGAGCGCGACGACCTTGCCCAGGCCGCGCCCCTTGATGAACGACGTCGGGTAGAGCATCTCCTGCATGCCAGGCCCGCCGGACGGCCCTTCGTAGCGCACGACGACGACGTGCCCGGGCTCCACCTGCTTGGACAGGATCTTCTCGACGGCCTCGTCCTGCGACTCGACCACGAGGGCCTTGCCGACGAAGTGGAACACGTCGGGGTCGATGCCGGCGGTCTTGATGATCGCGCCGTCCTCGGCGAGGTTGCCCTTGAGCACGGCCAGGCCGCCCTCGACCGTGTACGCGTGCTCGACGTCGTGGATGCAGCCCTCGGCCGCGTCCGTGTCGAGCGACTGCCACCGGTTCGACGTCGAGAACGCCTGTGTAGTGCGCACGCCGCCCGGGGCCGCGTGGAACAGCTCGACGGCGCGGTCGGACGCCTTGCCGCCACGGATGTCCCAGGCGTCGAGCCACGCGCGCAGCGTCGAGGTGTGCACGCTCGAGACCTCGTGGTCGAGCAGGCCGCCGCGGTCGAGCTCGCCCAGCAGGGCGGGGATGCCGCCGGCGCGGTGCACGTCCTCCATGTGGAAGCTCGGGTGGTTGGGCGCCACCTTGCTCAGGCACGGCACGCGGCGGCTGATCGCGTCGATGTCCGCGAGCGTGAAGTCGACCTCGGCCTCCTGCGCGGCGGCGAGGATGTGCAGCACCGTGTTGGTGGAGCCGCCCATGGCGACGTCGAGCGTCATCGCGTTGGTGAACGCTGCGCGCGTGGCGATGCCGCGCGGGGCCGCCGAGTCGTCCTCGTCCTCGTAGTAGCGCCTAGCGAGGTCGACGATGGTGCGGCCCGCCTCGAGGAACAGCTCGCGGCGCGCGGTGTGCGTCGCCAGCGTCGAGCCGTTGCCCGGCAGCGACAGGCCGAGCGCCTCGGTGAGGCAGTTCATCGAGTTGGCCGTGAACATCCCGGAGCACGAGCCGCACGTCGGGCAGGCGTTCTCCTCGACCTTCGTCAGCGCCTCGTCCGTGACGTTGTCGTCGGCCGAGTAGTTGATGGCGTTGATGAGGTTCAGCGGTGTCTGCGCCACGCCGTCGACGACGACCGCCTTGCCCGCCTCCATGGGGCCGCCCGAGACGAAGATCGTGGGGATGTTGAGCCGCAGCGCGGCGTTGAGCATGCCCGGCGTGATCTTGTCGCAGTTGGAGATGCACACCAGCGCGTCGGCGGTGTGGGCGTTGACCATGTACTCGACCGAGTCGGCGATGAGGTCGCGGCTGGGCAGCGAGTAGAGCATGCCGGCGTGGCCCATCGCGATGCCGTCGTCGACGGCGATGGTGTTGAACTCCTTCGCGACGCCGCCCGCCTCGCGGATCGCCGACGCGACGAGGTCGCCCATGTCCTTGAGGTGGACGTGCCCGGGGACGAACTGCGTGTAGGAGTTGGCGATCGCGATGATCGGCTTGCCGAAGTCTTCGGAGCCCATGCCGGTGGCGCGCCAGAGGGCACGCGCACCCGCCATGTTGCGACCGTGGGTAGAAGTACGGGAGCGCAGAGGCCGACTCATGCCGACACCCTACGCCGGTGCCCGCGATGTGGTCTCAGAGCGTCCGCTCCGTGACCCCCAGTTGCCTGAGGTGTCCGAAGAACCGGTGGTCGCCGGCACGGCGGCTGCGGGGCTCCGGGTGAGGTCCGGAGAGGACACCTACCGATGCTCGCACCCGATCGGACGCACCGCCGCTGGGGGTCAGGCGCCCGCGGCTGCCCGGAACTCGTCCTCGAGGATGCTCATGACGACCGCGTCGGCCCAGCCGTCGCCGTCCCGGTGGGCGTCGCGCAGGCGGCCCTCCTCGCGGAACCCGAGCGACTCGTACAGCGCCTTGGCCCGCGGGTTGATGCTCAGGACCTGCAGCGACACCCGGTGCAGGCCGGGCCCCGGTTCGCGTTCCCCGTCGATGCGCACACCGTCGAACGCGAACCGCAGCACCTCCCAGATCGCCTCGCGCCCGTAGCCGCGGCCGCGGTAGTCGGGCAGCATCTGCAGGCGCAGGTTCGCGGAGCGTGCGACGTCGTCGAGCTCGTTGAGCACGATCTCGCCGATGAGCTCGTCGCTCACCAGCTGACCGTCCCGGACGGCGCCGTGCGTGATCGCCCAGTCGTACCGCCCGAGACGGTCGGCGATCGTCGCCGCCCACTGGTCGATCTGCGTGCGCGTGAACGACTCCGTGGTGCCCGTCTGACGCATTCCCTCCGCGTCCTGCAGCGCCTCCCAGAGGCGCTGCGCGTCGCGCGACTCGATGGCCCGCAGGCGCACCATCTCGCCGCGCAGCTCGGGGCTGCGGGTCATGCCGTCAGCCGCCGATGCGCTCGAGCACGAGCTCGCGCACCCGCTTGGCGTCCGCCTGGCCCTTCGTCGCCTTCATGACGGCGCCGATGATCGCGCCGACGGGACCGAGGTTGCCCCCGCGGACCTTCTCGACGACGTCGGGCTGCGCGGCCAGCGCCGCGTCGACGGCCTCGAGCAGCGCGCCGTCGTCCGACATGACCTCGAGGCCGCGCGCCGCGACGACCGCCTCGGGGTCGCCCTCGCCGGCCAGGACTCCCTCGAGCACCTGGCGCGCGAGCTTGTCGTTAATGCGACCGGAGTCGACCAGTGACTGGAGCTGCGCGATCTGGGCGGGCGTGATCGCGACCTCGTCGAGGTTGACCTCCGCCTGCTTGGCGTGCCGCGCGAGCTCGCCCATCCACCACTTGCGGGCCGCGGCAGGAGTCGCGCCCGCGGCGACGGTCGCCTCGACGAGGTCGACGGCGCCCGCGTTGACCACGTCGCGCATCTCGGCGTCGGCGTAGCCCCAGTCGCCCTGCAGCCGGCGGCGACGGGCGGCGGGCAGCTCCGGCAGGGCAGCGCGGATCTGCTCGACCCACTCGCGGCTCGGCGCGACGGGCACCAGGTCCGGCTCCGGGAAGTACCGGTAGTCCTCGGCGTCCGACTTCACGCGACCTGACGACGTCGTGCCCGACTCTTCGTGGAAGTGGCGGGTCTCCTGGATCACCGGCAGGCCGGCGTCGAGCACCGCGGCCTGGCGCGAGATCTCGAACCGCACCGAGCGCTCGACCGAGCGGAACGAGTTGACGTTCTTGGTCTCGGTGCGGGTGCCCAGCTTGTCCTGCGGCGTCGGGCGCAGCGAGACGTTGACGTCGGCGCGCACGTTGCCGCGCTCCATGCGGGCCTCGGACACGTCGAGCGCACGGAAGATGTCGCGCAGCGTCTGCACGTAGGCGCGCGCGACCTCAGGAGCGCGGTCGCCCGCGCCCTCGATCGGCTTGGTGACGATCTCCACCAGCGGGATGCCGGCGCGGTTGTAGTCGACCAGCGAGTACTCCGCTCCATGGATCCGACCAGTTGCGCCGCCCACATGCGTGTTCTTGCCGGCGTCCTCCTCCATGTGGGCGCGCTCGATCTCCACGCGGAAGACGGTGCCGTCCTCGAGCTCGACGTCGACCCAGCCCTCGTAGGCGATGGGCTCGTCGTACTGCGAGGTCTGGAAGTTCTTCGGCACGTCCGGGTAGAAGTAGTTCTTCCGGGCGAACCGGCACGTCTCGGCGATCTGGCAGTTGAGCGCCAGGCCGATGCGGATCGCGTACTCGACCGCCTTGCCGTTGACCACCGGCAGGGCGCCGGGCAGGCCCAGGCTCACCGGCGTGGTCTGCGAGTTGGGCTCGGCGCCGAACGAGACCTCGGCGGCGCAGAACATCTTGGTGCGGGTACCGAGCTCGACGTGGACCTCGATGCCGAGCACCGGGTCGTAGCGCTTGACGGCGTCGGTGTACTCGACGAGTGCGGGCGTGTTCAGGGACACGGTCTTGTTCTCCGTCTTCTCGCTCGTCAGGCCAGCTCAGGCGCGCTCGCCAGCAGGGGGGCGCCCCACTGGGCCTCGAGCAGGTGCTCGAGCGCCGCGCCGACGCGGTACAGGCGGTCGTCGGCCTTGGCCGGCGCCAGGATCTGGAAGCCGACGGGCAGGCCGTCGTCGGACACGCCGTTGGGCACCGAGATGCCCGGGACGCCTGCGAGGTTGGCCGGGATGGTGGCGACGTCGTTGAGGTACATCGCCAGCGGGTCGTCGAGCTTCTCGCCCAGCTTGAACGCCGTCGTCGGGGCCGTGGGGCTCACGAGCACGTCGGTCTGTGCGAACGCGGCTGCGAAGTCGCGCTGGATGAGCGTGCGGACCTTCTGGGCGCTGCCGTAGTAGGCGTCGTAGTAGCCGGCGCTGAGCGCGTAGGTGCCGAGGATGACGCGGCGCTTGACCTCGTCGCCGAACCCGGCGCCACGCGTCGCGGCCATGACGCGCTCCGCGGTGGCCGGGCCGTCGGCAGGCGCGACGCGCAGGCCGAAGCGCATGCCGTCGAACTTCGCGAGGTTGCTCGACGCCTCCGCGGGCATGATCAGGTAGTACGCGTCGAGCGCGTACGGGAAGTGCGGGCAGGACACCTCGACGATCTCCGCGCCGGCCTTCTCGAGGAGCGCGAGCGACTCGTTGAATCGGGCGAGCACCCCCGCCTGATAGCCCTCGCCGTGCAGCTCGGTGACGACGCCGACGCGGACGCCGTTCAGGTCACCCGTGGCGCCGGCGCGGGCCGCGTCCACGAGCGACGGCAGCGGCTCCGGGATCGACGTCGAGTCGCGCGGGTCGTGCCCGCCGATGAGCTCGTGCAGCAGCGCCGAGTCGAGCACGGTGCGCGTGACCGGGCCGGCCTGGTCGAGGCTGGACGCCATGGCGATGAGCCCGTAGCGGGACACGCTGCCGTAGGTGGGCTTGACGCCGACCGTGCCCGTGACGGCGCCCGGCTGGCGGATGGAGCCACCCGTGTCGGTGCCGATGGCGAGCGGCGCCTCGAAGGCCGCGACCGCCGCGGCAGAACCGCCGCCCGAGCCGCCGGGGATGCGGTCGAGGTCCCACGGGTTGTGGGTGTTGCCGTACGCCGAGTGCTCGGTGCTCGAGCCCATGGCGAACTCGTCCATGTTCGTCTTGCCGAGGATCGGCAGACGGGCGGCCTTGAGGCGCTCGACGAGCGTCGCGTCGTACGGCGGGATCCAGCCCTCGAGGATCTTGGATCCGGCCGTGGTGGGCAACCCCTGGGTCACGACGACGTCCTTGACGGCGATCGGCACACCGGCCAGTGCGTGCAGGTCCTCACCGGCGGCGCGGCGGGCGTCGACGTCGCGTGCGGTGGCGAGCGCCTCGTCCGCGCTGACGTGAAGGAACGCGTGGATCTTGTGGTCGACGGCGGCGATGCGGTCCAGGTGCGCCTGGGTGGCCTCGACGCTGCTGACCTCACGCGCGGCGAGGCGGTCCGCCAGCTCCGCGGCGGACAGGCGGGTCACGTCCGTCATCTCAGTCCTCCCCGAGGATCTGCGGGACGAGGAACTTGCCGTCCTCCGAGTCCGGCGCCCCGGCCAGCACGTCCTGGACCGGCAGCGCCGGCACCGGGACATCCTCGCGGAACACGTTCGTCATCGGCAGAGGGTGGCTGGTCGCGGGCACGTCGGGAGTGGCGACCTGGTTGACCTTGGCGATCGACGTGACGATGACGTCGAGCTCGCCGGCCAGCCGGTCGACCTCCTCGGGCCGCAGGTCGATGCGGGCCAGCACAGCCACGCGCGCGACCTCGTCACGGGAGATGGTGGACATGCGGTCAGTCTAGTGGCCACCCTCGGCCGTTCCCGGCCGTCTGTCGTGGAGGCGAGGAGGTTGCGTCGACATCGTGCAGCCCTCCGGAGCGCGGACCAGACTGGGGCCACCATGAATCCGCTCGAGGCCCTCACCGAGATCGCCTTCTTGCTCGAGCGCGAGCGTTCCAGCAGGTACAAGTCCCGGGCCTTCCGCACCGCAGCCGACGTCGTGGCCGGCTTGAGCGAGGACCACCTGCGGGACCCGGTGCGCTTGCGAGGGACGAAAGGCATCGGGTCGTCCACCTTCGCCGTCGTGAGCCAGGCGCTCGAGGGTCGGGTGCCCGACTACCTCGCCGAGCTGCGCCGCCGCGCCGAGGCCGCCGGCGCGAGCTCGAGCACGTTGCGCGGACTCCTGCGCGGGGACCTGCACTGCCACAGCGACTGGTCGGACGGGAGGACGTCCATCGCCACGATGCTGGCGGCCGCCGAACGGCTCGGCTACGAGTACGTCGCACTCACCGACCACTCGCCGCGCCTCACGGTGGCCCGCGGACTCAGCTCGGAGCGCCTGGAAGAGCAGCTCGAGGTCGTCGGGTCGCTCTCCGGCCGCGACACGCGGCTGCTCTCCGGCATCGAGGTCGACATCCTCGACGACGGCACGCTGGACCAGACCGCCGAGCTGCTCGAGCGGCTCGACGTCGTGGTCGCCAGCGTGCATTCCAACCTGCGCGCGGACGCCGCACAGATGACCCGGCGGATGCTCGCCGCGGTGGCGAACCCCCGGGTCGACGTGCTCGGGCATGTGACCGGACGGCTGGTGGAGGGTTCCCGGGGCCTTCGCCCGCCGTCCGAGTTCGACGCCGAGAAGGTGTTCGCCGCCTGCGCCGCTCACGTCGTCGCCGTCGAGATCAACGCGCGCCCTGAGCGCCTCGACCCTCCGGACGACCTGGTCCGGATCGCGCTCGACGCCGGCTGCCTGTTCGCGATCGACAGCGACGCCCACGCTCCCGGCGAGCTCGGCTTCCTCGACCACGGCGCTGACCGGGCCGAGCGCCTCGGCGTGCCTGCGGAGCGGATCGTCACGACCTGGCCCGCGGAGCGGCTGCTCGGGTGGACGCGGCGAGCCTGAGATTGTCTGGGCATGCGAAAGACCCCGCACCGTGGGTGCGGGGTCTTTCGTGAAGGGTGTCCGGCGGCGTCCTACTCTCCCACCCCGTCTCCAGGGCAGTACCATCGGCGCTGTAGGGCTGAGCTTCCGGGTTCGGAATGGGACCGGGCGTTTCCCCTACGCTATGACCGCCGTAACAGTATCGAGTTGTGGGTGCCCCCTGGGGTTCGCCCTGGTCGGGGGCGGGTGGGGGTGGTGCCCGTTTCTCGGGAACCGCACAGTGGACGCGTAGCAAAGTGTGTTGGTGTTGAAGTTGTCGGCTGATTAGTACCGGTCAGCTGCGGCAGTCTTTGGTCCTGCCTTCCACATCCGGCCTATCTACCCAGTGGTCTCGCTGGGTGCCTCTCGGACTTACGTCCGTGGAAACCTCATCTTGAAGCAGGCTTCCCGCTTAGATGCTTTCAGCGGTTATCCTTCCCGAACGTAGCTAACCAGCGGTGCACTTGGCAGTACAACTGGCACACCAGAGGTTCGTCCGTCCCGGTCCTCTCGTACTAGGGACAGCCCTTCTCAAGTTTCCTGCGCGCGCAGCGGATAGGGACCGAACTGTCTCACGACGTTCTAAACCCAGCTCGCGTACCGCTTTAATGGGCGAACAGCCCAACCCTTGGGACCTACTCCAGCCCCAGGATGCGACGAGCCGACATCGAGGTGCCAAACCATGCCGTCGATATGGACTCTTGGGCAAGATCAGCCTGTTATCCCCGGGGTACCTTTTATCCGTTGAGCGACGGCGCTTCCACAAGCCACCGCCGGATCACTAGTCCCGACTTTCGTCCCTGCTCGACCTGTCGGTCTCACAGTCAAGCTCCCTTGTGCACTTGCACTCGACACCTGATTGCCAACCAGGCTGAGGGAACCTTTGGGCGCCTCCGTTACATTTTGGGAGGCAACCGCCCCAGTTAAACTACCCACCAGGCACTGTCCCTGATCCGGATTACGGACCGAGGTTAGATGTCCGAAGCAGTCAGAGTGGTATTTCAACGTTGACTCCACCCGAGCTGGCGCCCGGGGCTCATAGTCTCCCACCTATCCTACACAAACTGCACCGAACACCAATACCAAGCTATAGTAAAGGTCCCGGGGTCTTTCCGTCCTGCTGCGCGTAACGAGCATCTTTACTCGTAGTGCAATTTCGCCGAGCTCGCGGTTGAGACAGCGGAGAAGTCGTTACGCCATTCGTGCAGGTCGGAACTTACCCGACAAGGAATTTCGCTACCTTAGGATGGTTATAGTTACCACCGCCGTTTACTGGGGCTTAAATTCTGGGCTTCACCGAAGTTGACCCGTCCTCTTAACCTTCCAGCACCGGGCAGGCGTCAGTCCGTATACATCGTCTTGCGACTTAGCACGGACCTGTGTTTTTAGTAAACAGTCGCTTCTCCCTGGTCTCTGCGGCCCTCCCCGCGTCCCACCGCTAGGGTGTTGACGGTTCAGGCCCCCCTTCTCCCGAAGTTACGGGGGCATTTTGCCGAGTTCCTTAACCACGATTCGCTCGATCGCCTTGGTATTCTCTACCTGACCACCTGAGTCGGTTTGGGGTACGGGCGGCTAGAACCTCGCGTCGAGGCTTTTCTTGGCAGCTGAGGATCACCCGTTTCCCGCATACGCGGTCACTGTCAGCTCTCACCCTTGATGGTGTGCGGATTTGCCTACACACCGGGCTACGGCCTTGGACGTGGACTACCATCGCCACGCCGGGCTACCTTCCTGCGTCACCCCTGTTAATACGCTTACCTAATGCCACATCGGGTCACGCGCCGCCTTCACAGTGGCACCCGAAGGTGCCGGCGTGAGCTTGGGGCGTTTAGCATCTGTGGGCTCGGTATGGGCGGTTCTTCGCCGGTAGGAGAATATCAACTCCTTGTCCATCGACTACGCCTGTCGGCCTCGCCTTAGGTCCCGACTTACCCAGGGCGGATTAACCTGGCCCTGGAACCCTTGGTCATTCGGCGGACGGGTTTCTCACCCGTCATTCGCTACTCATGCCTGCATTCTCACTCGTGTGGTCTCCACCGCTGGGTCACCCCGCGGCTTCACCGTCCACACGACGCTCCCCTACCCATCCACGCCCCTGAACCACGAAGGCTAAGGTTGATGCGTGAATGCCACGGCTTCGGCGGTGTGCTTGAGCCCCGCTACATTGTCGGCGCGGAATCACTTGACCAGTGAGCTATTACGCACTCTTTCAAGGGTGGCTGCTTCTAAGCCAACCTCCTGGTTGTCTGTGCAACTCCACATCCTTTCCCACTGAGCACACGCTTAGGGGCCTTAGCCGGTGATCTGGGCTGTTTCCCTCTCGACTACGGAGCTTATCCCCCGCAGTCTCACTGCCTCGCTTGCACTTACCGGCATTCGGAGTTTGGCTGACGTCAGTAACCTTGTAGGGCCCATCGGCCATCCAGTAGCTCTACCTCCGGCAAGAAACACGAGACGCTGCACCTAAATGCATTTCGGGGAGAACCAGCTATCACGAAGTTTGATTGGCCTTTCACCCCTAACCACAGGTCATCCCCCAGGTTTTCAACCCTGGTGGGTTCGGTCCTCCACGACGTCTTACCGTCGCTTCAACCTGCCCATGGCTAGATCACTTCGCTTCGGGTCTAGACCCGGCGACTGTATCGCCCTGTTCGGACTCGCTTTCGCTACGGCTACCCCGCACGGGTTAACCTCGCCACCGAGCACTAACTCGCAGGCTCATTCTTCAAAAGGCACGCCGTCACCCCAGCTAGGGAGGCTCCGACGGATTGTAGGCACACGGTTTCAGGTACTATTTCACTCCCCTCCCGGGGTACTTTTCACCTTTCCCTCACGGTACTAGTCCGCTATCGGTCACCAGGTAGTATTTAGGCTTAGCAAGTGGTCTTGCCAGATTCACACGAGATTTCTCGGGCCCCGTGCTACTTGGGATCCCCTCAACCAGGCCACGCCATTTCGTCTACGGGACTAGCACCCTCTACGGTCCGCCGTTCAATGCGGTTCGACTATGACGCGACTTTCTGACTGGCTGGGAGACTGTCAGGTCTCCCTAGAAGGTCCCACAACCCCGCACACGCAACGCCTGACAGCTTTAACACGTGTACGGTTTGGCCTCATCCGCTTTCGCTCGCCACTACTCACGGAATATCTCTTCCTGCCGGTACTGAGATGTTTCACTTCCCGGCGTTCCCCCCACACACCCTATATATTCAGGTGCGGGTACCTGCACATGACTGCAGGTGGGTTCCCCCATTCGGACATCCTCGGATCACAGCTCGTTTGCCAACTCCCCGAGGCTTTTCGCAGGCTACGACGTCCTTCTTCGGCTCCTGGTGCCAAGGCATCCACCCTGTGCCCTTATAAACTTCAACAACACTACAGAGACGTCAGGGACAACAACCCTCCCACCCCGAGGGGTGACCAGGCTGTTGCCTTGAACATCTTGGATGCTCGCGTCCACTGTGCAGTTCTCAAGCTACGGACGAACCCGCCAGACCCGACCCGCCTACCCCACACCCACCAGGGGCTGGAGCGGTTCGCGGCCATCCGGCGACCCGTACAGAGGTCTACCCCGACCAGACACCCCCAGTGGGGCGTCCCGCGGCCGGTTGCCTCAGGACCCAACAGTGCGTTCACGAGCCACCCACCACCCAGGACCGGCGTTCCCACCGCGCAAGCACGGCGTACTGACCAGCCCCGACCAGCGGAGCGGCTCAACAGTCAATGTTCCACCCAGAGCACCACCACCGACACGTACGGCCGGCGCGTGGTCCACCATGAACACCCACCCCCAGGCAGAACCTGCGGGCAGACGTTGGTGAGCTCCTTAGAAAGGAGGTGATCCAGCCGCACCTTCCGGTACGGCTACCTTGTTACGACTTAGTCCCAATCGCCAGTCCCACCTTCGACCACTCCCCCCTTGCGGTTGGGCCATGGGCTTCGGGTGTTACCAACTTTCGTGACTTGACGGGCGGTGTGTACAAGGCCCGGGAACGTATTCACCGCAGCGTTGCTGATCTGCGATTACTAGCGACTCCGACTTCATGGGGTCGAGTTGCAGACCCCAATCCGAACTGAGACCGGCTTTTTGGGATTCGCTCCACCTTACGGTATCGCAGCCCTCTGTACCGGCCATTGTAGCATGCGTGAAGCCCAAGACATAAGGGGCATGATGATTTGACGTCATCCCCACCTTCCTCCGAGTTGACCCCGGCAGTCTCCCATGAGTCCCCGGCATAACCCGCTGGCAACATGGGACGAGGGTTGCGCTCGTTGCGGGACTTAACCCAACATCTCACGACACGAGCTGACGACAACCATGCACCACCTGTGCACCGACCTTGCGGGGCGACCATCTCTGGCCGTTTCCGGTGCATGTCAAGCCTTGGTAAGGTTCTTCGCGTTGCATCGAATTAATCCGCATGCTCCGCCGCTTGTGCGGGCCCCCGTCAATTCCTTTGAGTTTTAGCCTTGCGGCCGTACTCCCCAGGCGGGGCACTTAATGCGTTAGCTGCGGCACGGAAACCGTGGAATGGTCCCCACACCTAGTGCCCAACGTTTACGGCATGGACTACCAGGGTATCTAATCCTGTTCGCTCCCCATGCTTTCGCTCCTCAGCGTCAGTAACTGCCCAGAGACCTGCCTTCGCCATCGGTGTTCCTCCTGATATCTGCGCATTCCACCGCTACACCAGGAATTCCAGTCTCCCCTACAGCACTCTAGTCCGCCCGTACCCGATGCAAGCCCGAGGTTGAGCCTCGGGATTTCACACCAGACGTGACAGACCGCCTACGAGCTCTTTACGCCCAATAATTCCGGACAACGCTTGCGCCCTACGTATTACCGCGGCTGCTGGCACGTAGTTAGCCGGCGCTTCTTCTGCAGGTACCGTCACTTGCGCTTCTTCCCTGCTGAAAGAGGTTTACAACCCGAAGGCCGTCATCCCTCACGCGGCGTCGCTGCATCAGGCTTTCGCCCATTGTGCAATATTCCCCACTGCTGCCTCCCGTAGGAGTCTGGGCCGTGTCTCAGTCCCAGTGTGGCCGGTCGCCCTCTCAGGCCGGCTACCCGTCGACGCCTTGGTAGGCCATTACCCCACCAACAAGCTGATAGGCCGCGAGCCCATCCCCCACCGAAAAACTTTCCAACCCCACCCATGCAGGCAAGGCTCATATTCGGTATTAGACCCCGTTTCCAAGGCTTATCCCAAAGTGGAGGGCAGGTTGCTCACGTGTTACTCACCCGTTCGCCACTGATCCACCCCGAAGGGCTTCACCGTTCGACTTGCATGTGTTAAGCACGCCGCCAGCGTTCGTCCTGAGCCAGGATCAAACTCTCCGTAAAAGTATCCCGTAACCCCCCGAAGAGAGTTAACGACCATACGGTTCATCCAACACTGACAGAACCAAGCTGAACTGCTTGATTTGTCCAAAGGAATCCAAGCCATACACGCAAGACTGCGAGCCTGGCCAGGGTTATATTTGGCATTGACTATCAAACGCACTGTTGAGTTCTCAAACAACCGACGCACACCTGGGATTTGGAGAACTTTTCGTTTTCCGTCCCCCTCGGGGCGATGTCTCAAAACCTATCAGACGATTTCCGTCCCGCCTAATCCGTGATCCCGATGAATTCGGGTTCCGGAATCGACCGGGAAAGTCGTTCGGTAGGCCCCTCATTTTCCGTCAGCAGAGCGCAAGAAGCCCCTGCAGAACTTTCGGTGAGAGTTTCAACCCCGGCGCGGCCTCCCTGGGGAGTCCGTCTGCCTGTCGGGCTGACGTCGTTGAACACTACACGCCCTGGGAGGTGGCAACAACCGTGGTGGCGGTGACGGCGCCCACACCGGACGGTGGATAGATTCGGGGCGTGACCGCAGCCCCCGACGACGTCGTCGTCCGCCCTGCTCAGGCCTCCGAAGCTGCCGAGGTCGCGTGGCTCGCGGCGACCAGCTTCCCGCTTGCGTGCCCGCCTGGGACGCCCGTGGAGGAGATGGCGCGACACATCGCCGCTCACCTCGCGCCGGCCGACTTCCGCGGCTGGGTGCGCAGCCCCGAGCACACGCTGCTGGTCGCCGTGCGTGACGATCAGCTCGTCGGCTACGCGCTGCTGCACCTGGGGGTGCCCACCGGCGTGGAGGCGGCGAGCGTTCTGGCCAGAGTCACCGGGAGCGACGGGCCCGCGGTCCAGCTCTCCAAGCTCTACGCGCACCCGCTCGCGCGGGGGAGCGGCTCGTCGTCGGCGCTCATGAGCGGGGCCGTCGAGGCGGCGGCGCAGCTCGCGAGCGCGAACGGCTACCCGGACGGGCTGCCGCTGTGGCTCGGCACCAGCGCCCAGAACGTGCGGGCGCAGGCCTTCTACCGCAAGCACGGCTTCGACGTCGTCGGGACGCGGACGTACGACGTCGGCGGCCAGCTGCACGACGACGTCGTGATGCTGCACCGCCCCTGACCTCCCGGAGGCGCTTCAGCGCGACGAGAACGCGGCGTCGAAGGCGGCCGTGGGCGCCTCGAACGCGAGGCGGCGCACGAACTCGAGCGCCTCGGGGGCGCCGACGAGGCGGTCCATCCCCGCGTCCTCCCACTCGACCGAGATCGGGCCCTCGTAGCCGATGCGGTTGAGCATGCGGAAGGCGTCCTCCCACGGCACGTCGCCGTGCCCGGTCGAGATGAAGTCCCAGCCGCGCCGTGGGTCCGCCCAGGGCAGGTGCGAGGAGAGCCGCCCGTTGCGGCCGTTCGTCATCCGCTTCTTCGTGTCCTTGCAGTCGACGTGGTAGATCCGGTCGCGGAAGTCCCACAGGAACGACACCGGGTCCAGGTCCTGCCAGACCATGTGCGAGGGGTCCCAGTTGAGGCCGAACGCCTCCCTGTGCCCGATCGCCTCGAGCGTGCGGACCGTCGTCCAGTAGTCGTACGCGATCTCGCTCGGGTGCACCTCGTGGGCGAAGCGCACGCCGACCTCGTCGTAGACGTCGAGGATCGGGTTCCAGCGGTCGGCGAAGTCCTGGTACCCGGCCTCGACCATCGCCTCGGACGCCGGCGGGAACATCGCCACGTACTTCCAGATCAACGAGCCCGTGAAGCCGATGACGGTCTTCACCCCCAGCTTCGCCGCCAGGCGCGCGGTGTTCTTCAGCTCCTCCGCGGCGCGCTGCCGCACCCCCTCGGGGTCGCCGTCGCCCCACACCACGTCCGGCAGGATGTCGCGGTGCCGCTGGTCGATCGGGTCGTCGCAGACGGCCTGGCCCTTGAGGTGGTTGGAGATCGCCCAGACCTTGAGGCCGTGCTTCTCGAGCAGCTCGAGCCGGCCGTCGACGTAGGCGTCGTCGTCCCAGCGCCACGGGTCCAGGTGGTCGCCCCAGCAGGCGAGCTCGAGCCCGTCGTAGCCCCACGACGACGCGAGCCGTGCCACCTCCTCGAGCGGCAGGTCGGCCCACTGGCCGGTGAACAGGGTGATCGGGCGTGCCATGAGGTGTCCTTTCCGGGGGTTGCGACAGGCTCAACGGGCGACGGTGCTCAACCAGCGGTTGCTGCGGCGGGGAGGTCGACCCAGCAGCCCTGGTCGGCCGCGCTGCGCTCGACGGCATCGAGCACGCGCTGCACGGCGAGACCGTCGGCGAACGAGGGCTCCGGCTGCCGACCCGCGGCCAGGTCGCCGACCAGGTCGACGACCTGGTGCGTGAACGCATGCTCGTAGCCGAGGCCGTGCCCTGCCGGCCACCAGTGCCCGCCGTAGGGGTGGCCAGGCTCGGTGACGACGATCCGGCGGAAGCCCGCCGTGGCCGGGTCCTCGGACGCGTCGAAGTAGTGCAGGAGGTTCATGTCCTCGAAGTCGAACGCCAGCGAGCCGGCCGACCCGTTGACCTCGAGCCGGATGGCGTTCTTGCGGCCCCAGGCGAAGCGTGTCGCCTCGAACGAGGCGAGGCCGCCGCCGGAGAGCCGGCCCAGGAACACCGCAGCGTCGTCGACGGTGACAGGGCCGGTGCCCTCGCCCGCGGCACCGCCCAACGCGCTGGACGACGCCGGGTACGGGCGCTCGCGCACGAACGTCTCGAGCATCCCGTTGACGCCCACCAAGCGCTCGCCCGTGACGAACTGCGCCAGGTCGACGACGTGCGCCCCGATGTCACCGAGCGCGCCCGACCCGGCCTTCGCCTTGTCGAGCCGCCATGACAGGGGCACCTGCGGGTCGGCGATCCAGTCCTGCAGGTACTGCGCGCGCACGTGCCGCACCTGGCCGACGCGGCCCGCCTCGACGAGGCGGCGGGCGAGCTGGACCGCGGGGACACGGCGGTAGGTGAAGCCCACCATCGCCAGGACACCGCGCTCGGCGGCGGAGTCCGCCGCGGCCACCATGGCCTCGGCCTCCGTGACCGAGTTGGCCAGCGGCTTCTCGCACAGCACGTGCTTGCCGGCGTCGAGCGCCGCGATCGCGATCTCGGCGTGCGTGTCACCGGGCGTGCACACGTCGACGAGCCCGACGTCGTCGCGCTCGAGCAGGTCCCGCCAGCGGGTGGTCGCGGCGTCCCAGCCGAGCCGGGACGCCGCGGCTTCGACAGCCGCGGCGTCGCGGCCGGCGACGACACGCATCCGGGGCGCGAGCGGGAGGTCGAAGAACCTCGGGGCCGTGCGCCAGGCCTGCGAGTGCGCCGCCCCCATGAAGGCGTACCCGACCATCCCGACGCCCAGCTCGGGGCGCTCCTCCTGCGGGCCCATCAGGACTCGAAGCCGATCGACATGTAGTCGTCGACGTTGTCGGCCGTCACCACCGGGGCGAAGAGCCGGACGGTGCGCGGCACGCCGAGCGACGCCAGGTCGCCCATCGTCTTGTTCTGCGCGACGAGGCGTGCCAGCTTGACGCCGTCGGCCCCCTGCGTGGACGGGTAGATGACGGTGGCCTCCAGGACGCTGTCGCCGTCCTTGATGTGGCGCATGACGTTGGCCGAGCCGGCGCCGCCGACCATGAAGAACTCGTCGCGGCCGGCGTTCTCGATCGCCTGGAGCACGCCGACGCCCTGGTCGTCGTCGTGGTTCCAGATGGCGTCGATCTTCGGCTGGGCCTGGAGCAGGTTGGTCGCCGCGGCCTCGCCGCCCTGGACGGTGAAGTCCGCCGCGACGCGCGCGTCGACCTTCTGGCCGCAGTCGGCGAGGGCGTCCTTGAAGCCCTTGCTGCGGTCCTGCGTCAGCGGGAGCGAGTCGATGCCGGCGATCTCGGCGATCACGGCGTCGGGCTTGTCGCCCAGCTTGTCGCAGATGTAGGTGCCGGCAGAGACGCCCATGCCGTAGTTGTCGCCGAGGACCGTGGCGCGGGCGGCGAACGGGCTGGAGAACTCGCGGTCGACGTTGATGACGGGGATGCCGGCGTCCATGGCGCGTGTGGCGACGTCGGTCAGCGCGGCGCCGTCGAACGGGAGCAGCACGATCGCGTCGACCTTGTCGTTGATGAAGCCCTCGATCTGAGAGATCTGCAGGTTGACGTCGTTGGTGCCCTCGGCCACGCGGAGGGTGACGTCGGAGTACTTGCCGGCCTCCTCCTTCGCGGCGGAGGTGATGGCGGACATCCAGCCGTGGTCGGCGGCGGGCGCGGAGAAGCCGATGACGACCTTGTCGCCCGGCTCGTCGTTCTGGGTGCCGCCGGCGGCGACCCCGCCGGCGGACGTGGCCTCGTCGGACTGCTGGGGCTGGTTGCTGGTGCAGGCGACCAGGAGGACGGCCGTGGCGGCTGCCAGGGTGCCGGCCACGAGGCGCCGGCGCTGCGTGCGAGCGGACATGAGATCTCCTTCGATCGTTGCGCGAGGCAGGGTCGGACCGGGTCAGCCGCCTGCCGAGCCCTCGCGGGCGGCGAAGCGCTGTTGCAGCAGCACGGCGGCGACGATGATCGCGCCCTTGGCGACGGCCTGGACCGAGCTGTCGAGGTTGTTGATGATGAACACGTTGGTCAGCGTCGTGAAGATGAGGACGCCCAGGACGGTGCCGACGATCGTGCCGCGGCCGCCGGCCAGCAAGGTCCCACCCACGACGACGGCGGCGATCGCGTCGAGCTCGTAGAGCGTGCCGTTGGTGGACGAGCCCGCCCCGGTGCGGGCGAGCATCATGACGGCACCGATGCCGGAGGCGAGCCCGGTCAGCGCGTAGAGGTACATGGTGTGCCGCCTGACCTTGATGCCGGCCAGCCGCGCGGCCTCGGCGTTGCCGCCGACGGCGACGGTCCGGCGGCCGAACGTCGTGCGTGCCAGGAGGAACCAGCCCGCCACCGCGACGGCGGCAAAGATCCAAACGATCTTCGGCAGGCCGAGCACGTTGCCGCGGAAGGCGGCCTCGAACGAGGGCACGTCGACCAGCTGGGTGCGGCGGTTGGCGATGAGCTCCGCCAGGCCGCGTGCGGCGACCAGCATGGCGAGCGTCGCGATGAAGGGCACGACCCGTCCGTAGGCGACCAGGACCCCGTTGACCAGCCCGGCCCCGAGGCCGACCAGCAGCGCGCAGCCGACCATGACGAACCAGCCCGTCTCGCGGGCCATCGCCTGGGTCGCCTGGGTGGAGGCCCACACCGACGCGAGCCCGAGCACCGACCCGACCGACAGGTCGATCCCGCCGCCGGTGATGACGAACGTCATGCCGATGCTCAGGACGCCGATGATCGCCGCCAGGCCCAGCACGACGACGAGGTTCTGCACGGACGCGAAGCGCTCGCCCGCCGTCGCCCAGCCGACCACGCACAGCAGCAGGAGGGCCAGGACGAGCCCGCCGTTGCGCGCGCCACCGGACGCGAGCAGCCGCCGCGCCGTGCTCTGCCTCGAGACGTCCACGGCGACGTCCACCTGGTCGGTCACGCGGCACTTCCTTCCATGACGAGGTCGAGCACGCGGTGCTCGTCGATATCGGTGGCCTCGGAGGCGTGCACCACGCGGCCGTCGGCGACGACGAGCACGCGGTCGGCCAGGCCGAGCACCTCGGGGATCTCGCTCGAGACCACGACGACGGCGGTCCCGGCGTCGGCGAGGCGGCGGACGAGGGCGTAGATCTCGGCCCGCGCGCCGACGTCGACGCCACGCGTGGGCTCGTCGAGCAGCAGGACCGTGCACCCGTGCACGAGCCAGCGGGCGAGCAGGGCCTTCTGCTGGTTGCCGCCGGACAGGGTGCGCGCCTCGCGGCCGATCTGCGGGGGCCGGAGGTCGAGCGCGTCGACCTGCTCGCGCGCGGCGCGCCGCTCTGCGCGCTCGTCGAGCACGCCCGCGCGCGCGAACCGGCCGAACGTCGAGAGGGTGATGTTGCGGTACACCGGCTCGCCGAGCAGCAGGCCCTGGCTCTTGCGCTCCTCCGGGCACAGGCCGATGCCGGCCGCGACCGCGGCGTCGACGCCGCCGGGGCGGACTCGTCTCCCACCGACCGTGACGGTCCCCGCCGTGGCCCGGCGCGCCCCGTAGACCGTCTCCAGGATCTCGGAGCGGCCTGAGCCGACGAGGCCCGCCAGGCCGACGATCTCCCCCGCCCGCGCCTGCATGCTCACGTCCTCGAACGTCCGGCCCAGCGAGAGCCCCTCGACGTCGAGCACGACCGGGGCGTCGTCGCGCACGCCGGGGCGGGCGGGGAACGCGTACTCGACCGAGCGGCCCGTCATGAGCCGGATCAGCTCGCGCGTCGGGGTCGTTGCGGCCGGGAGGTTGCGCGCGACCGTGCGGCCGTCCTTGAGGACGGTGATGCGGTCGCCGATCCGGCGGATCTCCTCCAGCCGGTGCGAGATGTAGACGACGGCCACACCCTGCGCAGTGAGCTCGCGCACGATGCGGAAGAGGTTCTCGACCCCCTCGGAGTCGAGCACGGCCGACGGCTCGTCCATGACGATGACGCGCGCGTCGTGCGAGAGGGCGCGGGCCATCGAGACGACCTGCTTGCCCGCCGCGGACAGGTGCGACACCTCGCGGTGCGGCGGGAGGTCGGGGTGCCCGAGGCGCGCGAGCAGCTCGCGCGTGCGCCGCGCCGCCTCACGGCGCCGGGTGAAGCCCGCGCCGTCGAGCTCGTGGCCGAGCCACACGTTCTCGGCGACCGTCAGGCCGTCCACGACGTCGAGCTCCTGGTAGATGGTCGCGATGCCGAGCCGCAGGCCCGCGACCGGGTGCGGGATCGTGACGACCTCGCCGTCGAGGGTGATCTCGCCCTCGGTCGGCTGGTGGGCCCCGGACAGGATCTTGATCAGGGTGGACTTGCCCGCGCCGTTCTGGCCGAGCAGGCAGTGCACCTCGCCCGGCGCGACGTCGAGGTCGACGCCGTCGAGGGCGCGGGCACCCGGGAAGACCTTGACGATGCTGCGCATCGCCAGCAGCGGGGTGTGACCGCCGTCACTCACCATGTGCTCGAAACTAGGGCCACTTCTGACACCTGTCAATCAAAAGCCTGTCGCTCCCCGACCGTGGTTGACTATCTCCATGGTGGAAGTGGCCAAGGTCCGCACACCCGGGAGCGGTGCCCTGTTCCAGCTGCTGCGCGACGGACGGCCCCGGACCCGCGCGGACCTCGCGGCCGAGACAGGGCAGGCGCGCTCCACCATCGCCGGCCGGATCGACGCCCTCATCGCCTCGGGGCTCGTGGCACCCGCGGGCGAGGCCTCGTCGACCGGCGGCCGCCCGCCGACGACGTTCGCCTTCGACCCCGCGTTCCGCGTGGTGCTCGGCGTCGACCTGGGTGCCACCCACGCGCGGCTCGCCGTGACGGATCTGTCCTCGCGGGTGCTCGCCACGCTCGGCGCACCGCTCTCGATCGCCGACGGACCGCACGCCGTGCTCGACTGGGTCGTCGAGGCGGGGCTCAAGCTCCTTCACGACGCCGGACGCGAGCCGGCCGAGCTCGTCGGCGTCGGCGTGGGCCTGCCCGGCCCGGTCGAGCACCGCACCGGCCACCCCAACAACCCGCCGATCATGCCCGGGTGGGACGACGCCGACGTCCCCGGTCTGCTCGGCAGCAGGTTCAGCGCGCCCGTGCTGGTCGACAACGACGTCAACATCATGGCGCTCGGCGAGCACCGCGCCGCGTGGCCCGACGTCCGCGACCTGCTGTTCGTCAAGGTCGGCACCGGCATCGGCGCCGGCATCATCGCCGACGGCCTGCTCATGCGCGGCGCGCAGGGCGCCGCCGGCGACCTCGGGCACGTCGCCCTGCCCGGGGCAGAGGACGTGCCGTGCCGGTGCGGCAACCTCGGCTGCCTCGAGGCCGTGGCCAGCGCCCAGGCCGTCGCCGACCACCTGCGGGCGGCGGGTGCCCGGACCCGCCACGGCGCCGACGTCGTCGAGCTGGTCCGCGCGGGGGACGTCTCGGCCGCGCAGGCCGTCCGGCAGGCCGGCCGGGACATCGGCGCCGTGCTCGCCGCCTGCGTGAGCCTGCTCAACCCGTCCACGATCGTGATCGGCGGGGTCCTCGCCGAGGCCGGCGAGCATCTCGTCGCGGGGATCCGCGAGGTGGTCTACCGGCGCTCGCTGCCGCTCGCGACGCAGTACCTGCGCATCGTCACGGCGCGCACGGGCGCGGAGGCGGCCGTGCTCGGCGCTAGTGCGATGGCGATCGACGACGTCCTGTCGCCCGCGGCGGTCGAGGCGCGGCTCGGGGCGTGACAGCCGCGGCGTGACCCCCGGGGCGGTGACACCGGGCCGGTAGCGTGCGCCGCATGGTTGCCACGACCCGACCGTTCACCGGGCTGATCGCGTACCCGATCACGCCCTTGCGCGAGGACGGCGCGCCCGACGTCGACGGCGTCGCCACGCTGGTCGACCGCGCCGCCACCGCCGGGGCCGACGCCGTCGTCGTGCTCGCGACCTCCGGCGCCGGCGTCTCGTTCGACCCGCCCGAGCGGCGCGACGTCGTCAGGGCGGCGGTGGACGCGGCCGCCGGGCGGGTGCCCGTACACGCGGGCATCGCGGGGGCGTCGGCCCACGGCGTCGAGCGGAACGCGGCCGAGGCGGCTGCGACCGGGGCGGACGGGCTCGTGCTCGCCCCGTTCGCGTACGTGCCGCTCGGCGACGCGCAGGTGCGCGCGCTGTTCGCCCGCGCGCACGACGCCGCCCCGGGCCTGCCGCTCTGCTTCTACAACAAGCCGGTCCAGCTCGGGTTCGACGTGACGGCCACGACCCTCGCGTGGCTGTGCGAGCACACCGGCGTCGTCGCCGTGAAGGACCCTGCCGCGCTCCCCGTGCGGCCGCACCCGCGGGTCGCGGAGCTCCGAGCGACCGGCGGCTGCGCCGTCGGGCTGAGCGGGGACGTCGCGCTGCTCACCGACGCACCCGCGGCGGACGCGTGGCACAGCGGCATCGCCGCGCTCGCGCCGGCCGAGTACGCGGCCGTGCGACGGGCGCGCGACGGGCGAGGAGGCCGACGCCCAGCGCGGGTGGCTGCTCGACCTCGCGAAGGCGATCGCGGGTATGCCGCCGATCGCGGCGCTGCACGCGCTCGCGGGGCTCCTCGGCATCCCGACCGCTCCGCCGCGCGACGCGCTCGTCCCGGTGTCGGAGGACGACGCCGCGACGCTGGCCGGGATCGTCGCGCGTCGGCCCTGACCTCAACCGTCGGCGAGCTCGTCGACGACGGCACGCAGGTCGGCCGCGAGCGCCGGCAGCTCCGCGGCCACCTGGTGGTCCGCGCGCAGCGTCACGACGAGGCGGCCCGCGTAGGACAGCGCGGTGAAGTACAACGGCACGTTCCCCACGCCGGGAGCGACCGGCACGACGCCCGCGACCGGGACCCCGGCCAGCGCGAGCGGCTCGGCGGGCCCGCGCAGGTTGCTGACCACCGTGTTGATGACCCGCTGGCGCTCGAGGACGTGCCGGTAGATGCCGAGCCGGCCGAAGAGCTCGAAGACCCCGCCCAGCAGGGGTGCCGACTCCCCCGTCGCGAACCGGCGACGGCGGCGCGAGCGGGCGGCGGTGCGACGCAGTCGCTCGACCGAGGACAGCGCGGGATCGACCGGCACCGGCACGCGAAGCACGCCGGTGCGCACCCGGCGGTCCGTGTCACCGGGACGGGCGCGGGAGACGGGCACGCTGCACACGAGCCGGTCGGCCGGCCGGCCACGGCGGGCCAGCAGTCGCCCCATGGCACCGGTGCCCGCGACGAGCAGGACGTCGTTGACGGTCGCGCCGGAGCGGCGGGCGACGGCGCGCACCTGTGCCAGGTCGAGATCGACGATCGTAAGGCGGAAGCCGGGACTGATCGGGACGGCGAGCGCCGTGCGGGGTGCGGCGCGACCGAAGCCGGCCGCCACCTCGGCGGCGCCCAGCACGACGGTCCGCGCCGCTTGGATGACCCCGCGGACCGGCCCTGCGGGCGCGGGCGCGGCCGACGGCTCCGGTGGGTCCGTCATCCCGAGCAGGGCCGACGCCGTCGCGAGCGCGCCCGTCCCGTCGGTCAGCACATGGTGCAGGGTCAGCACGACGGCGTCAGGGCCAGTGGGCGTGACCAGGCGCGTCACCCGCCACGGTGGGGCGGCCGCGAGGTCCCACGGCTCGCGCATGATGCGCTCCGTGGCGGCGAGCACGTCGTCCTCGGCACCGGAGCCGAGCTCGACGGTGCGGACGTGGGCGGCGACGTCGACGGCGACCGGGTCCCACTGGGGTGGCCCGTCGGACGGGCGCAGCACGCGGCACGCCCAGCGTGGCGCGCCCGGCAGCCGGTCCTCGAGGATCGCGGCGAGCAGTTCTTCGGACGGCGCGGGTCCGGCGAGGCGCAGCGTCACCCCGATCGTGCGCGGGTCGGGGCCGACGTCGAACGCGAGCTCGCCGCGCTCCGTCGCCGTCAGGAGGCGGGCGTCACGACTCGCCGCCCGCCGGGTCATCGCCACCCTCGCCGACGCCCGCGAGGGCAGCCGGGCCGCCCTGAAGCAGCAGGGTGAACCCGGCCTCGTCGAGGATCGGCAGGCCTAGCGCCTCCGCCTTGGCGGCCTTCGAACCCGCGTTCTCGCCGACCACGACGAAGTCGGTCTTCTTCGAGACCGAGCCGGCCGACTTGCCGCCCGCGGCGAGGACGGCCTCTTGGGCGCCTTCGCGCGTGTAGCCCTCGAGCGATCCGGTGACCACGACCGTGAGCCCCGCGAGCGGACCGGCCGGCCCCGAAGCCGCGGCGGACTGCGCCGCCATCGCTTCGGGGCCGGGGTGGCCCGGCGTCGCGAAGCGGACACCTGCGCGGGTCCACGCTTCGACGATCTCGACGTGCCAGTCCTCCTCGAACCAGGCCTTGAGCTCCGCCCCGATGACGGGGCCGACGCCCTCGACGGCGGCCAGGTCCGCGAGCGAGGCCGCCCGGATCGCGTCGAGCGAGCCGAACCAGTCCGCGAGCGCCCGCGCCGCCACGGGGCCGACGTGGCGGATGTTGAGCGACACGAGCTGGCGCCAGAGGTCCTTGGTCTTGGCTTGCTCGAGCTCGCGCAGCAGCGTGGTGGCCTGGGTGGACGGCTCGACCTTGACGTGGTCCTTGCGGACGCCCGCCTTGCGACGCTCGGCCGGGTCCATGTCCTCGGTGCCCGGCGGGTACACCCTCGAGACCTTCTGGAACGGCGCTCTCCGGCGGGCCACGCCGTCGTCGTCGACCTTGGGGAGGCCTGTCTCGGCGTCGCGGACGACGACCTCGATGGGGAGGAGCTGCTCGAGCGTGAGGTCGAACAGACCGGCCTCGGTGTGGAGCGGCGGCTCGGCGGGGACGTCGGGCTGGGTGAGCGCGGCCGCCGTGACCTCGCCCAGCGCCTCGACGTCGAGCCCGCCGCGCGAGCCGATGTGCTCGACGCGGCCGCGCACCTGCGCGGGGCACGACTGCGCGTTGGGGCACCGCAGGTCGACGTCGCCCTCCTTCATGGGGCGCAGCGGCGTGCCGCACTCGGGGCACTCGGCGGGCATGACGAAGTCCTCGCGCGGGTACCCGTCATCGGCGAGCGCGGAGACCGGGCCCACGATCTCGGGGATGACGTCGCCTGCCTTGCGCAGCACCACGACGTCGCCGATGCGCACACCCTTGGCTCGCACCACGTCCTTGTTGTGGAGCGTCGCCTGCCGCACGGTCGAGCCTGCGACCTTGACCGGTTCCATGACCGCGAAGGGGGTGGCGCGGCCGGTGCGGCCGACCGCGACCTGGATCGCGACGAGGCGGGTGTTCACCTCCTCGGGCGGGTACTTGTAGGCGATCGCCCAGCGCGGCGCGCGGCTGGTGGCCCCGAGGCGCACCTGGTCGGTGAGCGCGTCGACCTTGACGACGATGCCGTCGAGCTCGTGCTCGATGTCGTGCCGGTGCCGGCCGAAGTGCTCGATCATCTCGGCGACGTCGTCGATGCCGGCCACGACCCGGTTGTGCGGCGAGACGGGGATGCCCCACTGCGCGAACAGCGCGTACGCGTCGGACTGGCGGTCCAGCCGGGTGTGCTCCCCCGCCGTCCACTGCAGCGCGCCGATGCCGTGCGCGTACATGCGCAGGTTGCGTGACGCCGTCACCCCCGGGTCCTTCTGGCGCAGCGATCCGGCGGCGGTGTTGCGGGGGTTCGCGTAGGGCGCGAGCCCCTTGGCGACCAGGTCCTCGTTGAGGCGCTCGAAGTCGGCGACGGCCAGGAACACCTCGCCGCGGATCTCGATGAGGTCGGGGTGGGTGGCCGGGTCGCCACCGAGGGTGCGCGGGATGGTCGTGATGGTGAGCACGTTGGCCGTGACGTCCTCGCCCGTCCGGCCGTCGCCCCGCGTCGCGCCCCGCACCAGACGGCCCTTCTCGTAGAGCAGGGCGATGGCGAGCCCGTCGATCTTGACCTCGGAGAGATAGCCGACGTCCTGCGCGCCCAGGTCGCGCGCGACGCGCGCGTCCCACGCGCGCAGCTCCTCGACCGAGAAGACGTTGTCGAGCGACAGCATGCGTTCGACGTGCTCGACCGTGGCGAACCCCGTCGCGGCGGCGCCGCCCACGCGCTGGGTGGGCGACTCGGGGGTCTGCAGGGCCGGGTGCGCCGCCTCGAGCGCCTGCAGCTCGTGCATGCGGGCGTCGTACTCGGCGTCGGACACCAGCGGGGCGTCCTGCTCGTAGTAGGCGCGCTGGTCGGCCTCGACCAGGTTCCGCAGCTCGGTCCAGCGGCGCTGCGCCGCTTGTTCGTCGAGCTCGGCAGCAGCCAGTTCCGTCGTCGTCTCGCTCACGGGACCATCCTCGCCGACGCCTCCGACACCGGCGCCCCGGAGCGGTCCGCCATCCGGATCACCCCGTCTCCCCCTGGTGGGGTCGAGGTGTGTCCCGGTACGGTTTGTCGCGATTGCCATATTTCGACCAAAGCGAGGAACCCCGTGAAGATTGCCGTCGTCGGTGCCGGTTTTGCCGGCCTGGCCAGCGCAAAGGTCCTGCGCGAATTCGATCACGACGTCACCGTCTTTGAGAAGGCCCCCGACGTCGGCGGCGTGTGGAGCGCGACCCGGCGCTACACGGGCCTGCGGACGCAGAACAACAAGGCCTCGTACGCCTTCTCCGACCTGCCGATGCCGCGCGACTACCCGGAGTGGCCTCAGGGCGAGCAGGTCCAGACGTACCTCGAGTCCTACGTCGCGAAGCACGGCCTCGGCCCGAGCCTGCGGCTGTCCACCGAGGTGGTGCGCGCCGAGCCGACCGCCACCGAGGACGGCTGGATGGTCACGGCACGGACCGCCGGCTCCGCCGTGTCGGCGCCCGAGCGGTTCGACCACCTCGTGGTCGCCAACGGGATCTTCTCCGACCCCGTCCTGCCGCAGTTCGAGGGGTTCGCCTCGCTCGTGCGGGCCGGGGGGAAGCTGGTCGCCTCGAGCCAGCTCACCTCGCTCGACGACGCGCGCGACAAGCACGTCGTCGTCGTCGGCTACGGCAAGTCGGCCTGCGACGTCGCGGCCGAGATCGGCACCGTCGCCACGAGCACGACGGTCGTGGCGCGTCACCTGCTGTGGAAGATGCCCAAGCACGTCGGCCGCGTCGTCAACATGAAGTACCTGCTCCTGTCCCGCCTGGGCGAGGCGCTCTTCCGGTACCAGACGCTGACCACGCCCGGCGAGCGGTTCCTGCACGGCCGCGGCAACGGGGTGCGCAAGTCCCTCGTCACGAGCCTGGGCAAGGTCACGACCGCGCAGCTCGGCCTCAAGAAGCTCGGCCTCGTCCCGCACGGCGAGTTCGAGGACATCGCGCGCAGCACCGTCTCGCTCGCGACCGAAGGCTTCTTCGAGCAGGTGGCGGCCGGCACGATCAAGGTGCACCGCGACTCCGAGATCGTGCGCTTCCTCGACGAGGACGGCGAACCGTTCGCGGAGCTCAGCGACGGCTCCCGGGTGCGCGCCGACCTGGTCGTGTGCGGCACGGGCTTCCACCAGCGCGTCCCGTTCCTGGACGACGACGTCACCGCACGGCTGCTCGACGACCGCGGCAACTTCCAGCTCTACCGGCAGATCCTGCCCCACGACGTGCCGAACCTGACGTTCTGCGGGTACAACTCGTCGTTCTTCAGCCCGCTCTCGGCCGAGGCCGCCGCCATCTGGATCGCCGCCCACCTGGCGGGCGGCGTCGACCTCCCCTCCGTGGAGGCCCGGCGCGAGCAGGTCGCGGACCGCCTGGACTGGATGGAGAAGCGCACGGAGGGCAAGCACGCCCGCGGCACCAACGTCATCCCGTTCTCGATGCACAACATCGACGAGACGCTCGACGACCTGAAGGTCAACGTGAGCAGCGGGACCAAGCTGCGCCAGTGGCTGCTACCCATCAACCCGGCCGTCTACCAGGGCACCACCGACCGCCTCAAGGAACGTCTGCGCGCCTGAACGGAGCGGCCCGCGAGACCGCGCGCCGGTCTCGCGGGCCGGCCGAGGCGGCCTACGCCTGCGCGGTGAACCGGACGGGCAGCCGGCGGGGGTAGCGCGACCACGGCGACCGCGTCAGCTCGAGCGCGTCGGCCGGGACGGTCAGGGTCATGTCGGCCAGGCGGCGCAAGATCCGGTCGACCGCGATCCTGCAGACGAGCGGGCCGAGCCGGTGCGCCGGGCACGCGTGCGCGCCGGTTCCCCACGTGAGGTGGAAGCGCGAGCCGAGCTCCTCCCACGGGTCGTCCGGACGCACGGCGCCGTCCGCGTTGGCCGCTGCGACGGCCACCACGACGGCGTCGCCGGACGCGATCCGCTGCCCGCCCAGCTCGCCGTCCCGGAGGGCGAACCGCGGTAGCAGGTGGGGCAGAGGCGGGTGGCGGCGCGCGACCTCGTCGAGAGCGCCGTCGAGGTCGAGGCGGCCGCCGTGCACGCGTGCCCTGAACTCCGGGTCGGTGAGCAGAAGGTGCAGCGTGCCGGCGATCCACGCCACCTCGCCGTCGTGCGCCGAGCCGAAGACGGCGCCGACGGCGCCCATGGTCTCCAGGTCGTTCACGTGGTGCGGATGGCCGAGCAGCACCGTCGTCAGGTCGTCGCCGGGCTCCGCCCGGTGCTGGGCGACCGTCACGGCCAGGAGGTTCTCGTGCTCGGCGGCCGCCGGGCATGCCTCCGGCGAGCCCGAGCGCAGCGCGTCGGTCAGCTCGTGCATCCGCTTGGCGTCGGCAAGGCTCAGCCCCATCAGCTCAGCGAGCACCATGACGGTCACCGCGACCGCGTAGTCCGCCACCAGGTCGGCCTCGCCCCGGACGGCGAGCCGGTCGATGACGGCGTCGCACGTGACGGCCACGGTCTGCGCCAGACGCTTCTCGTCGACGGCTCCGAGCGCGTCGTCGATCGGTGCGCGAAGGCGCCGGTGCTGCGCTCCGTCGACGTGGTGGACACCGTCACCCGGGGCCAGCAGCGCGCGGACGGCCGAGTCCCGCGGGAGCTCGCCGTCGGCGAGCCGGCGCCACCGACGCGAGTCGCGCGTGTACTGCAGGTCGTCGCGCAGCACGGACACGGCCTCGTCGTACCCGAGCACCAGCCAGGCGGGGACGCCGGGCTCGAGGTCGACGGGGGCGACGGCGCCCCATCGCGTCCGCAGCCGCTCGTAGACCAGCTCCGGGGCGCGGGCGGACGTGATGTCGCTCAGCGGTACGCGGCCCTCGATGTCCTCGACGCGCAGGACCGGCACGGGCGAGCTCATGCCGGCACCGGCTCGGCGCCGCGGCCCGACTGCGCCAGCGCGTGCTCGACGAGCGTGACGAGCGCACCCACGGCCGACGCCCGGTCCCGCACGTCGCACGAGACGATCGGCGTCTCGGGCAGCAGGTCGAGCGCCTCCCGCACCTGGTCGAGCGGGTGGTCCGGCGAGTCGGGGAAGCGGTTGAGCACGACGGCGAACGGGAGCGTGGTCCGCAGCTCCAGCTGGTCGAGAACCTCGAAGCTGGCCTCGAGCCGGCGCATGTCCACCATGACCAGCGCGCCCACCGCACCGTCTGCCAGGCCCGCCCACAGGTCCCAGAACCGGCGCTGGCCGGGGGTCCCGAACAGGTACAGCGCGGTGTCCTCGCTCACGGTGATGCGCCCGAAGTCCATCGCGACCGTCGTCGTGGACTTGCGGGGCAGGTCCGGGTCGATGCCCACGCTCGCGGTGGTGATGCGCTCCTCCGTGCTCAGCGGCTCGATCTCGCTGACCGACCGGATGATCGTCGTCTTGCCCACCCCGAAAGCACCCACGACGAGCACCTTGACCGACCGTGCCACGCTCGCGGGCAGGTGCCGGCCGGACGCCGGGGGCATCGGCTCAGAGGTTGCGGAGTCCATCGAGGACCGTCTCCAGGATTCCCCTGCCAGGAAGCAGGTGGGGTTGATGGTTCGACCGGAGCGTCAGGTACCCGCCGTCGACGAGGTCGGACACCAGGACGGTCACGAGGCTCACCGGCAGCCCGAGGTACGCAGCCACCTCGGCGAGGGCGAGCGTGCCCCGGCACAGCCGGACCAGCTCGCGCGCCTGCCGGTCCGCGGGCGGCGGGAGCCGCGGCGGGTCGACCGCGAGCAGCAGCGTCTCGGGACGCAGGGTGTTGCGCGTCGGGTGCGAGCGGCCGCCCGTCAGGACGTACGAGCGCACCGGGTGGTCGCGATACTCCTGCGGCCGCTGCTCCACACTCATCGCGTCGCTCCCCTGTCGCTTCGGTCGGTCGGTGCCCTCAGGACGAGACGGCGTCGGTCGCGAGCGTGCGTTCGCCGATCATCAGCACCTGGGCCTGCATCTGCTGCGCCACGAGTCCCGGGTCCACCGCCGCCTCCGTGATGACGGCGAGGCGCGAGCCGTCGCCGGCTCCGCGCACGAACAGGAACCCGCCGTCGAACTCGACGACGATCTGCCGGATGGCGTCGCTCTGGCCGAACTCGCGGCTCATGCCGTGCCCGAGGGCGACGAGGCCCGCGCACGCGGCCGCCACCTTGTCGGCGACGTCGAGCGGGGTGTGGTCGGTGCGCACCTTCATCAGGCCGTCGGACGTGAGCACGACGACGTGCTGCACGCCCTTGACACCGCTGACGAGGTCGAGCATCCAGCTGTTGGCGTCGGGCGGGGCCTGCATCGCCTCGGTCGTCATCGGTCCTCCGCTACTCCGCCGGGCTGACCCAGCGGCTCGATGCTGTCGTTCGGGACGTGGTCGCCGAGGGTGGCGGCGTCCGGGGACATGGAAGCTGGGGCGCCGGCGCCGAAGAACGCGCCCATCCACTCGCCTGCGGCCGCGGCCGTCTGGGCGCGGACCAGGCTGTCGACGGCGGGCTGAGCGGGCTCCGGCGCGGCCGGGGCGTCGGCACGGCGCGAGCGGCGCTGCGGGAGCAGCGGGGGCACTGCGCCGCCGGCCGGGCGGAGAACCGCGGGAGCCTCGGCAAGGGCGGGCGGCGCCTCGACGAGGACCGCGGGCAGATCGGCCGGCCACGCGTCGTCAGACGCGGGCACGTCGGGCGTCGCGATCCCCTCGACGAGCTCGGCCGGGACCATGACGACGGCGCGCAGGCCGCCGTAGACGGACTCCATGAGCTCGATCCGGAACCCGTGCCGGCGCGCGTACGTGCCGACGACGGCGAGGCCCGTCTGCGGGATGCTGCCCAGGTCGGCGATCGTGACGACGCGCGTGCCCGACGCGATCTCGCGGATCCGCTCGAGCTGCTGGTGGTCGAGACCGACCCCGCAGTCGTCGATCTCGATGACGGCACCGCGCTGCACGTGCCGCAGCACGACGAGCACCTGGGTGCCCGGGGGCGAGGACTGCGTCGCGTTGGCCAGCAGCTCCGCCAGGAGGTGCATGAGCGGCTCGACGGCCCGCGCCGCCACGGCGACCCCCGGGTCGCCCGAGGTCTCGACCCGATGAAACGCGGTGATCCGGCCCGCCGCGCCCTTGACGACGTCGGGAAGGGGCAGCGGTTCGCTCCACTGCTGGCCGGGCGCGTGGCCGCAGAGGGTCGCGAGGCCCTGCGCCTGCCGTGCATGCTGCGCGGCGGCGTGGTCCACGCGCATCGACGTCTGCAGGACGTCCGGGTCGGTGGGGTGGCGCTGCACCATGCGCGCCGCCTCCTCCTGGATGCGGTGCGCAGACGCCTGGACCTTGCGCGCCAGCGCGACGACCGCAACCTCGACGGCCTCACGGCGCGACGCACGGTCCACGCGCACGTGCTCGAGGGCGGCGGCCGCCTCGTCGAGGCGGGCCCTCGCCGCCATGGGCAGAGAAGGGAGCGGAGGTGCGGGCTCGTCCGCGAGGAAGGCGGGGAGCTGCTCGAGGACGACGGCGTCGAGCGCACGGGTGGCGGCCTCGGCCCGCTCCGCGAGGTGGTTGCACTGCGCCTGCAGGCGCCGGGTCGCCTTGCGGTCGGCCGCCTCGACCCGGTGCGCCACGACGGCGGCCACCAGGGCGATCAGGACCACCAGGCCGCCCGCCGTCCAGCCGGCCCCCGTCACGCCGCCCACCGGTGGCGTGAGCGTGAGCGAGAGGCCGACATACGCGGCCATGACGGCCGCGCACAGCCACGGCACGACCTGGCGCAGCACGGCCGACCCGGCAGAGTACGTCGAGCTCACCAGACCCCCGTTGGAGATGACTTGGCCCGCGACCCGTCGTCGGGCAGCAGGAACGCCGCAGTCCCGCGAACGGAAATATGCGCCTGACATGGGCAAACGGCATTGACTCGCAGTTTCTACCACAGGGCGAGCAGGGGGCGGAAGAGCGCGCCGAGTCGTCTCAGGACGCGACAAGGCCCGGCGGCGCTGTGCGCCGCCGGGCCCGTCAAGGCGTCCGGGCCACGATCCGGACGCCGTCGCCGGCAGTGCCGGCGCGGCGCGAGCGGGGCCACGATCCCGCTCGCACGGTTCCCCGGTCCCTGGGCCACGAACCCTGGGACCGGGGGCACCCCGTGCGGGGTGCGCACCCGGGCCACGACCCGGGTGCCGTCCGCCGCCTGCACCCGGAGGAGGGGGCGAGGAGCGGGAGCCTTCGACTCAGCCCTTGCGGGGCTTCATGTCCAGGTAGTCGATGCCGTCGCGGCGCTTGCTCGCGACCTCCTCGTGCGAGATGCCGTAGTACGCCGCGACCATGATGTCCTTCATGTCCTGCAGCATCGGCAGACGCGGGTTGGCCGGCGCGCACTGGTCCTCGTAGGCACGCATCGCGAGCGCGTCGAGGCCCCCGACGAAGTCCTTCTCGGACACGCCCTGCTCGGCGAACGACTTCTCGACGCCGATGCGGTCGGCCAGCTCGCGCACCGCGCGGGCGTAGGACTCCACGCCCTCCTCGGGCGTCGAGGCCGGCAGGCCGAGGTGCTTGGCGATCGCCTGGAACCGCTCCGGGGCGACGTACTTCTCCGCCTTCGGCCAGCCGGTGACCTTGCCCGGGACGAGCCCGTTGTAACGGATCGCGTAGGGCAGGAACATCGCGTTGGTGCGGCCGTGGATCAGGTGGAACTGGGCACCCACGGTGTGCGACATCGCGTGCACGATGCCGAGGAACGCGTTGCCGAAGGCCATGCCGGCGATCGTCGCAGCGTTGTGCATCTTCTCGCGGGCATCCTCGAGGCCGGCGCCGCCCTGGAACGACTTCTCGATGTTCTCGAAGACGAGCTTGATCGCGTGGAGCGCCAGACCGTCAGTGAAGTCGTTGGCGTAGACACTGACGAACGCCTCGGTGGCGTGCGTCAGGGCGTCCATGCCGGAGTCGACGACGAGCTTGGTCGGCATCGAGGCGGTCAGCACCGGGTCGATGATCGCGACCGACGGGGTCAGCGCGTAGTCGGCCAGCGGGTACTTGTAGCCCGTCTCCGGGTCGGAGATGACCGCGAACGGCGTGACCTCGGCGCCCGTGCCCGACGACGTCGGGATGCAGACGAGCTGTGCGACCTTGCCGAGTGTCGGGTACTGGAACGCGCGCTTGCGGACGTCGAAGAACTTCTCGCGCAGGTCCGCGAACTCCAGGCCGGGGTTCTCGTACTTGAGCCACATGACCTTGGCGGCGTCCATGGGCGAGCCGCCGCCGATCGCGATGATCGTGTCGGGGCGGTGGTCGCGCATGAGCTCGGCGCCACGGATGACGGTGCCGACGCTCGGCTCCGGCTCGACGGTGTCGATGATCTGCACGGCCACGGGGTTGGTGCGGCGGTGCAGGACGTCGAGGACCTTGTCGACGATGCCGATGGTGCTCATGACGCGGTCGGTGACGATGGTGACGCGCTCGACGTCACGCATGTCGGCCAGGTACTGGATCGAGTTCGGCTCGAAGTACGTCTTCGGCGGGACCTTGAACCACTGCATGTTGTTGTTCCGCCTCGCCACGCGCTTCACGTTGATCAGGTTGATGGCCGAGACGTTGTTCGACACGGAGTTGTGGCCGTAGGAGCCACAGCCCAGGGTCAGCGAGGGGATCAAGGCGTTGTAGATGTCGCCGATGCCGCCGAGGGCCGACGGCTGGTTCCACAGGATGCGGACGGCCTTGACGCGGCGGCCGAACTCCTCCGAGAGCTCCTTGTCGAGCGTGTGGATCGCGGCCGAGTGACCCAGTCCGTCGAACTCCACCATCTGCTCGGAGAGGCGGATGCCCTCCTCGGTGCTGTGCGCGCGGAGCACGGCCAGCAGCGGCGAGAGCTTCTCGCGGCTCAGCGGCTCCTGCGGGCCGACGCTCGAGATCTCCGCGAGGAGGATCGAGGTGTCCGCGGGGACCGTGAAGCCGGCCTGCTCGGCCAGCCAGACGGCCGACTTGCCGACGACGGCGGCGTTGAGCTTGGCGCCCGCACAGTTCGCCGAGTCGGCGGTGACGCCGAAGAAGTACTCCTCGAGCTTCGCCTTCTCCTCGGGGGTGACGACGTAGGCGTGCAGCTTGCGGAACTCCGCGAGCGCCTCGTCGTAGATCTCGGTGTCGATGATGGCGGCCTGCTCGGAGGCGCACACCACACCGTTGTCGAAGCCCTTGGACAGCACGATGTCGTTGACCGCGCGGCCGAGCTTGGCGTCCTTGGCGATGTACGCCGGGACGTTGCCGGCGCCGACGCCGAGGGCGGGCTTGCCGGTCGAGTAGGCGGCGCGGACCATCGCGTTGCCGCCGGTCGCCAGCACGAGGGAGACGCCCGGGTGGTTCATGAGCTCGGACGTCGCCTGGATCGAGGGGTGCTCGATCCACTGGATGCAGTCCTCGGGCGCGCCCGCCTCGATGGCGGCGTCGCGCACGATCCGCGCGGCGGTGAGCGACGACTGCTGCGCGTTCGGGTGGAAGCCGAAGATGATCGGGTTGCGCGTCTTGAGTGCGATGAGGCTCTTGAAGATCGCGGTCGAGGTGGGGTTGGTCACCGGGGTGACGCCGGCGACGACGCCGACGGGCTCGGCGATCTCGACGATGCCGCGCAGGTCGTCGCGGCCGATGACGCCGACGGTCTTGACGCCGGACATCGAGTGCGTGACGTGCTCGCACGCGAAGATGTTCTTGGTGGCCTTGTCCTCGAAGATGCCGCGGCCGGTCTCGTCGACGGCCAGCTTGGCGAGGTTGCCGTGCTCGTGCAGCGCGGCGACCGAGGCCTTCTTGACGATGTGGTCGATCTGCTCCTGCGTGAAGGAAGCGTAGGCAGCGAGCGCCTTGAGGCCGCGCTGGACGAGGGCGTCCACCTCCGCGGCGGGGTCGGGAACGATGACGGCCTGGTCGGCCGGCTTCGTCTTCTTCGTCGTGGTCGTGCTCACGGGTATCTCCTCCTGAGGGGGGATCTCGTGGATCCCGGCTGTCCGCGTTCCTTGTGAAGGGTTTCACAAGTGTGGTCAGACCACAAGTGGGCCCGGGTGTGAGGCGTGTCTCGTCATGAACCCTGGCGCACGCTGCACGGACCGCCGTCGAGGCTGGTGGCGTGATCCTCGGCGCGGCCCGCCGATGCCCGCTAGGGTGCGGAAGCATGGGCGTCGCCGCAGACCACGACCCGGTTCCCCACACTCCGCTGGACCCCGACGGGGCCGATCCGTTCGCGTGGCTGGAGGACGTGGCAGGCCCCGCAGCGCTCGCCTGGGTCCGCGAGCAGAACGCACACACGCGGCGAACGCTCGGCGCCGGAGCTCAGTTCGAGGCGACACGTGACGCGATCCTCGAGGTCCTCGACTCCGACGAGCGGATCCCTGACGTCTCCAGGGTCGGAGACCTCCTCTACAACTTCTGGCGTGATGGCGTGCACGAACGCGGGTTGTGGCGCAGGACGACCCCCGCCTCCTACCGGACGGCCACGCCGGAGTGGGAGACGGTCCTCGACCTCGACGCGCTGGCGCTCGAGGAGGGTGTGAGCTGGGTCTGGCACGGCGCGTCGGTGCTGCGCCCCGACCCCGAGCAGGTCGCCGCCGGCGAGCCGTGGCGGCGCGCCCTCGTCGACCTGTCGGTCGCCGGGTCCGACGCCGACGTCACGCGCGAGTTCGACCTGGTCGAGAAGCGGTTCGTCCCGGCCCCGCACGGGTTCGAACGCGCCACCGCACCCCACGACCCCGCCTCGGGCGGCGCGAAGGGCGGGCTCGCCTGGGCCGACGAGGACTCCGTCTACGTGTTCACCGACCGGGGACCGGGCACCACGACGACGTCGGGCTACCCGCGCACCGTGCAGCTGTGGCGCCGCGGCACTCCCCTCGACGATGCCGCGACGGTCTACGAGGGGCGCGAGGACGACCTGTACATCTCGGGCCGCCGCTCGCGCACGCCGGGGTTCGAGCGCGACGTCGTGCACCGGTCGATCGCGTTCTACCGCTCCGAGACGTTCCTGGCGTCCGGCGTCGGGACCCCGGATCAGGCGCTCACGCGCATCGACGTGCCCGAGTCCGCCGAGGTCGGGTTCCACCGGGAGTGGCTGCTCGTGGAGCTGCGCGACGACTGGGCGGTCGGCGGAGTCATCTACCGGGCCGGGTCGCTGCTCGCGGCCGGCGCGGACGCGTTCCTCGCCGGCTCGCGCGAGCTCACCGTGCTGTTCGAGCCCACGCCCACGACGTCGCTCGCGGGCGCCACCTGGACGCGCCACCACCTCGTGGTCAACGTGCTCGACGACGTCAAGAACCGGCTGCACGTGCTCACGCCGCCCGAGGCAGGCGGCGCATGGGAACGCTCGGACTTCCCCGCGACGGACCCCGTCGCGACCGTCGGCGTGCGAGCCGTCGACCCCGTCGACAGCGACGACGTGTGGGTGGTCACGACCGGGTACCTCACGCCGTCGACGCTCGCGCTCGCGACGATCGGCGCGGCCGGGGCCACGCTCGACCCGCTCAAGTCCGCCCCCGCGTTCTTCCACGCGGACGGGCTCGTCGCCGAGCAGCACTTCGCCACGTCCGACGACGGCACCCGCGTGCCGTACTTCGTCGTCGGGCGCGAGGACGTGCTGCACCGGCCGCGGCACACGGCCGCGGAGGGGAGCGCCCCCACGCTGCTGTACGGGTACGGCGGGTTCGAGATCTCCCTGACGCCGTCGTACTCGGGGTCGCTCGGGCGGTCGTGGCTCGAGCACGGCGGGGTGTACGCCGTCGCGAACATCCGTGGCGGCGGCGAGTACGGGCCGGCGTGGCACCAGGCGGCGCTGGGCCGCGACCGGCACCGCGCCTTCGAGGACTTCGCCGCCGTCGCGGCCGACCTGGTGCAACGGCGGGTCACCTCGCCCGCGCACCTGGGCGCGCAGGGTGGCTCGAACGGCGGGCTCCTGGTGGGCAACATGCTCACGCGGTATCCCCAGCTCTTCGGGGCGCTCGTCATCCAGGTGCCGCTGCTGGACATGAAGCGGTACTCGCACCTGCTGGCGGGCGCCTCGTGGATGGCCGAGTACGGCGACCCCGACGACCCGGAGCAGTGGGCCTGGCTGCGCGAGTACTCGCCGTACCACCGCATCGAGGCCGGCCGCCAGTACCCGCCGGTGCTCCTGCTGACCTCGACGCGCGACGACCGCGTGCACCCCGGGCACGCGCGCAAGGCGGCCGCGCTGCTCGACGCCGTCGGCGCGGACGTGACCTACGACGAGAACATCGAGGGAGGCCACGGCGGCGCAGCCACGAACGCTCAGGCGGCGCACATGGCGGCACTCGCGTGGACGTTCCTGGGGCAGCGCCTCGGGCTGCGGGGGGCCTGACCGGCGGGTTCACCTCGCTGAGGCAGCCGCGTGCCCGGGGAACGGCATCGCCGTCAGGAGGATCGGCGCCGCGCGCTGAGGGTCGAGCGCCGGATCGCAGCCTCCGCGACCGCGAGGTTGACGATCCACGCGAGGGTCATCAGCACGGTGTTGAGCACCGGCGGGTTGGTGCCGGTCGCGATCGTGAAACCGGCGAGCTCGCTCACGCGGGCCGCGCCGGCGGCGACGGGGACGAGCGACAGCAGGACGGGGCCGGCCGGGACGAGCCAGGAGCTCCGGCCCCGCTCGCCGGCGCGGGCGGGCAGGACGGCGGGTCGGTGCGGGTCATGGGCCGAGCCTGCCCAGTGCGGCGTCGCCCCGGATCGGCCGATCGGCCGAACCTCGCCGCCGGACGGCTATCGGGCCCGGCCGGTCTCGAACGCCCAGATCGCCAGCTCGACGCGGTTGCGCACCCCGAGCTTGGTCATGAGCCCGCCCAGGTGGGTCTTGACCGTGCCGAGCGACACGTAGAGCTCGGCGCCGATCTCCGCTTGGTCAGCCCACGGGCGACGGCGGACGTGCTCTTCGAGGTCGAACGTCGTGATGACGACGACGGCGGGGCCCCCGTCGTCGAGCGCGGCGAGCTGCCGGGTCGCCTCGATCCCGTCGAGGCGCGGCATGCGCACGTCCATGAGCACGACGTCGGGGCGCAGCGTGCGGGCCAGCTCGACGGCCTCGACGTCGTCGGCGGCCTGGCCCACGACCTCCAGCCCCGGCCGTGAGGCGACGATGAGAGCGAGGCCGCTGCGCACGAGCTCCTGGTCGTCGGCGACCAGGACGCGGACGGTCACGCGGGGAGCCAGTCGAGCGGCACCGTCGCCTCGGCCGCCCAGCGACCCGCGGCCGTCGCCCCGGCGGCGAACGTGCCGCCCAGCAGCTCGACGCGCTCGCGCATGCCGCGCAGGCCGAACCCCGGTGCCGCAAGAGCGGTGCCGGCCGAGAACACCGTCACGACCGCAGGTCGTGCACGCGCCCATCGTAGGAATCCGAAGGGCTCGCCCACCTCGGCCGATCGGGTGATCTCCGGAGGGGCGTCTACGCCGCCGCGCGCTCCGCGAGCGCCTCGCCCACCCGGCCGAGGTTCGCGAGCTCGGCGCGGTGCTCGTCGCTGCTCGCCAGCCGCATGCGCGGGGCCGCCAGCAGCGTCACCCCGTCGAGGCCCGACGCCGCCAGGCCGACGCGCCGCCAGGGCTCGGCCACGAGGCGCACCAGCTCGCCGAGCATCGGCCCCGCGCACTGCGAGACCTGCGCGGGCGGCAGGCCTGCCCACAGGCCCACACCCTTCTCGGCCGCCCGCGCGACGAGCTCCCACGCGCTCTCCTGCCAGCCGATCGCGCCGACGTCGAGCCCGACGGCGTCGGCACCGGCGAGCACCACGGGCGGTAGCCCGGCCCACGTGCCGCCGAGGTGCACGACCGCGCGCGCCCCGGCGTCGTGCACGGCGTCGATCACGGGGCGCAGGCCCTCGACCAGGTCGGGGCCGGGCACGGACCGCAGGCGCGAGTAGCCCGAGAACGTGGGCAGGACGCCGGCGTGGATCGCGCCGAGCTGCGGCTCGGCCAGCTGGACCACGACGTCGGACGGCTGCACGCCCGGGACCTGCTCGCGGACCGCCGCGACGTGGGCGCGCACGCCCTCGGCGAGCGCGAGCGTGAGGTCGCGCCGCGCGCCGGCGTCGCCGAGCACGCGGTCGCCGCGCGCCGACCAGAGCGTCGCGGCCAGCGTCCACGGACCCACGACCTCGAGCGCCAGCGGGCCGGCGTAGCCGTGCGCGGCGAGCGCAAGGGCACCGAGGTCCTCGCGCAGGAACACCTCGGCACGGCGCTCGTCCAGGCCCGGGTGGTCGGCGAGCTTCCAGCCGTGCGGCCCGAGCTCGACCGGCAGCTCCTCGAGCAGCGCGGCCGTGCGGCCGAGCGCGTCCGCGCCGGGGCCGCGTCCGGTCAGCTGGGTGAGGAACGGGACGGCCGCGACGCCGGTGGGCAGCCCGGCGAGGTCGCCGAGCACCGTCTGCTGCGCCTCGAGCTCGTCGCGTTCGCGGCCCGGCCACGGTCCGTGGCCGCTGACCGCCGTCACGCCACGACCCCCGCGCGGGCGGCGCGCCAGGCGCGGGAGACCGTGGCCTGGCCGAGCACCTGGGTGCCGCGGTAGACGACGACGGACTGGCCCGCCGCCACCCCGCGCAGCGGGGTGCCCGTGAGCTCGACCTCAAGGCCGGCACCGCCGTCGGTCGCACGGACGCCAGCCGGGACGGGAGCGCCGTGGGTGCGCACCTGGACCTCGACGTCGTCGCCGGCGTCCGTGGGGTCGACCAGCCAGGTCGCCCTCTCCCCCGCGATCCGGTCCACCGAGAGCAGCTCGGCCGGGCCGACCACGACGGTGTTGGTGTCGGTGCGCACGTCGAGCACGTAGCGCGCGCGGCCGTCGGCGGCTGGCCGGCCGAGGGCCAGCCCTCGCCGCTGCCCGACCGTGTACGCGTAGGCGCCGTCGTGCTCGCCGACGACGTTGCCCTCGACGTCCAGCACCTGGCCCGGGCGCGAGCCGAGGCGCTCGCGCAGGAACCCGCGCGTGTCGCCGTCGGCGACGAAGCAGATGTCGTACGAGTCCGGCTTGGCGCTCACCGCGAGGCCGCGGCGGGCGGCCTCGGCGCGCACCTCGGCCTTGGAGGCGAAGCCGCCCAGCGGGAAGATCGCCCGGCGGAGTCGCTCGGGGCCCATGACCGCGAGCACGTACGACTGGTCCTTGTCCGCGTTGGGCGAGCGGTGCAGCTCGCGGGACCCGTCCGCGTGCTCGACGATGCGCGCGTAGTGACCGGTCGCGACGGCGTCGAAGCCGAGGGCGGTCGCCTTATCGAGCAGCGCCTCGAACTTCACGTGCTCGTTGCAGCGCACGCAGGGGTTCGGGGTGCGGCCGGCCTCGTACTCGGCGAGGAAGTCGGTCACGACCGTGTCCTCGAACTTCTCCGACAGGTCCCACACGTAGTACGGGATGCCAAGCACGTCCGCGGCGCGGCGGGCGTCGCCGGCGTCCTCGATGGAGCAGCAGCCGCGCGAGCCCGTGCGGAACTGGTCACGGTTGCGGCTCAGGGCCATGTGCACGCCGACGACGTCGTGCCCCGCCTCGACTGCGAGCGCGGCGGCGACCGCGGAGTCCACCCCGCCGGACATGGCTGCGAGCACTCTCATGCGATCCCCTTCGTGACGAGCCCGGCGGCCTGCGCGCGGGCGACGACGGCGGGCAGGGCCGCGAGCAGCGCGGCGACGTCGTCGGGCGTGGACGTGGCGCCGAGCGAGAAGCGCAGCGCGCCGCGCGCCTCGGCCTCGGGGACGCCCATCGCGAGCAGCACGTGCGACGGCTGCGGCACCCCGGCCTGGCACGCGGAGCCCGTCGAGGCCTGTACGCCGGCGGAGTCCAGCAGGTAGAGGAGCGAGTCGCCCTCGGCGCCGGGGAAGGTGAAGTGGGCGTTGCCGGGCAGGCGCAGCGCCGGCTCCGTCGCGGGGTCGGGGCCGCGCAGGACGGCGTCGGGCGCGGCCTGGCGCACCCCGGCGACGAGCACGTCGCGCAGCATGGTGAGGTGCGCCGAGCGGACGCCGAGCTCGGCCACCACCTGCTCGACCGCGACGGCGAACGCGCGGATCGCGGGCACGTCGAGCGTGCCGGACCGCACGCCGCGCTCCTGCCCGCCGCCGTGCTGGACGGCCTCGAGCGGCAGGTCGCGGCGCGCGAGCAGCGCGCCGACGCCGACGGGACCGCCGAGCTTGTGGCCGGTGAGGGTCAGGGCGTCGACGCCCGCGGCGGCGAAGCCGACGTCGACCTGGCCGACGGCCTGCACGGCGTCCGTGTGCACGGGCACGCCGTGCTGGTGCGCGAGCCGCACGACGTCGCGCACGGGCTGCACCGTGCCGACCTCGTTGTTCGCCCACATGACGCTCACCAGTGCGGTCTCCTCCGCATGCGCGGCGAGCTCGGCGCGCAGGGCGTCGAGGTCGACGCGCCCCTCGCGGTCGACCGGCAGGAGCACGATCTCGGCGCCCTCGTGCCCGGCGAGCCAGAACGCGGGGTCGAGCACCGCGTGGTGCTCGACGGCGGAGACCAGCACGCGGGTGCGGCGCAAGTCCTGGGCGCGGCGGCCCCAGAAGATGCCCTTGATCGCGAGGTTGTCGGCCTCGGTGCCGCCGCCGGTGAAGATCACCTCGGACGGGCGGGCGCCGAGCGCCTTCGCGACCGACTCGCGCGACTCCTCGACCACGCGCCGGGCTCCGCGGCCCGCGGCGTGGAGGCTCGAGGCGTTCCCGGGCCGCTGCGACTCCTCGACGAACGCCGCGAGCGCGGCCGCCGACATGGGAGTCGTGGCCGCGTGGTCGAGGTAGGCGCCGGGTGTCACGGCGCCCCAGTCTACGAGGGGCGATCCGCCGTTACGGACGGGCCTTGTGCTCCCGGATCGCCGCGGCGGCCTGAGGCAGCACGTCCGCGAGGTCGCCGACCACGGCAAAGTCGCTGATCTCGAAGATCGGCGCCTCCGGGTCGTTGTTCACGGCGACGACGACCTGCGAGGCCTGCATGCCCCCGCGGTGGTGCGGGGCGCCCGAGATACCGGCGCCGATGTACACGCGCGGCGCGACGGTGACGCCCGTCTGGCCGATGTACCGGTCGAACCAGCCCTCGAACACCACGTCGCGCGTGGCGCCGACCGCGGCGCCGAGCGCGTCGGCCAGGTCCTCGACCGGGCCGAAGTCGCCGTTGGTCCCGCGCCCGCCGGCGACCACGACGGCCGCCTCCTCGAGCACCGGCCGACCGGCCGTGCGCGGCTTGACCTCGCGCGCGACGACGGTCACGGCCGGGGCAGCGACCTCGACCTGCAGCGCCTCGACCTCGGGGTGCGTGGGGGTCTCCGCCGGCTCGGCGGCCACGGCGTTCGCACGCACGGTGACGACGGCGGGGTCGGTCGCGACCGTGCTGACCGTGTCCCACGTGCCGGCGAACACGCGCTTGGCCACCCGCAGCGGGGCCACCCCGTCGCTCCACGTCACGGCCGACGCGTCGGAGACGTAGCCGGCGCCGAGGCGCGCGGCCGCGACCGCGGCGGCCTCCTTGCCCGCGAACGACGAGGGGACGAGCAGCACGTCGGCGTCGGTGCGGCGCACGGCCGCGACCAGCACCGACGCGAGCACGGACGTCACGCGGTGCGCCGAGGCGGGCACCGACGTCGGGAGCGTGGCCTGGTGGACGAAGCCGACGCCGTATGCGCCCAGGGTCGCCAGCACCGAGACGCTGGGCGCGCCCAGCGTGACGACGTCGACGCGGCCGAGCTCGCGGCCGATCGTGAGGAGCTCGAGGACCGACGGGCGGACGTCGTCGACGGTGCTGTCGGGGCTGTCGAGGAGGACGAGGACGGTGGGGCGGGTCATCGGGGCCTCTCGTCAGACCAGGTCGTTGCGGATGAGGAACTCGGCGAGGGCCTTGCCGCCCTCGCCCTTGTCGACCACGAGCTCGACGTCGGCGCGCGGCGGGCGCGGCGCGGCCTCGACCGTCGAGGTGCGGGCGCCCGCGGCGCCCACCTCGGCGGGGTCGAGCTCGAGGTCGGCGGCGCTCCAGGTCTCGATCGCCTTGGTGCGCGCGGCCATGATGAGCTTGAAGTTGGGGTACCGCGGGCTGTTTGCGGTGTCCGTCACGGAGAGCACCGCGGGCAGCGGCGCCGCGAGCGTCTCGACGGCGTCGTCCGTCTCGCGCGTGATGGTCAGCGTGCCGTCCTCGAAGGCGACCGACTTGGCCAGCGTGAGCTGCGGCCAGCCGAGCTCGTCCGCGAGCAGCGCGGGGACCACCGAGCCGAGGCCGTCGAGCGCGGCCATGCCCGTGACGACCAGGTCGACGGGCTCCTCCTCGCCGAGGCGGCGGACGGCGGCCGCGAGCGCCGCCGTCGTGCCGAAGTAGTCGGAGCCCGCGATCGCGTCGTCGGAGACGCGGACGCCGCGGTGCACGCCCATCTGGAACGCCTTGCGCAGCGCGATGTCGGCCGTCTCGGGGGCGACCGTCACGGCGACGACCTCGCCGGCGCCATCGGGCGACGACTCGACGAGGCGCAGCGCCGCCTCGACGGCGTTCTCGTCGAGCTCGTTCAGCGAGCCGTCTGCCGGGTCGCGCACCACGCGCCCGTCGGCGAAACGGCGGTCGCTGGTGATGTCCGGGACGTACTTGAGCAGGACGACGATGCGCACGAGCACCGAGACTACCCGGGGCCCCGACCAGGACGCGCCAGGAGTTCGCTCCGTCCCACGGGGTGCGCGAGCATGGCCGCATGGAAGCCCGAGCCGGAGAGCCTCCCGCACCACGCCCCGTGGTGCGCCCGCTGACGCGCCCGACCGCCAGGCGCTCGCACGTGCCCCCGCTCGGGGTCACGGCCACGCCCGGCGGGGTCGACGTCGCCGTCATGGCCTCGCACGCCGCGGCCGTGGACTTCTGCCTCGTCGACGTCGTGCGACCCGAGCTCCCCGAGCGCGACCCGGCGCGGTACTCCGAGCGTCGCGTGCCCCTGCTGGGCCCGACCTACGGCGTCTGGCACGCGCACGTTCCCGGCGTCCGCCCCGGGCAGCGCTACGGGTTCCGCACGTACGGCGCGTGGGACCCGCGCGCCGGGCTGCGGCACAACCCCGCCAAGCTGCTGATCGACCCGTACGCGCGCGGCCTGGCCGGCTCGCTCGCCTACGGCCCCGAGACGCTCGGCGCCGTGGGGGCTCCGCGCTCCGAGCACTCGGGCACCCCCGACAACCGCTGGTGGATCGCCGAGCGCTACGGCGAGCCCGAGACCACCGACTCCCTGCCGTTCGTGCCGCACTCCGTGGTGCTGCCGCCCATGCCGCCGACGCCGCCGCTCACCCGCCCCCGCGTCCCGTGGGCGGAGACGGTGGTGTACGAGGCGCACGTGCGCGGCTTCACGCTGCTCAACGAGGCGCTGCCGCCCGAGCTGCGCGGCACGTACGCCGGCATGGCCCACCCGGCGACCATCGCCTACCTCAAGGACCTCGGGATCACGACGCTCGAGCTGCTGCCGATCCACGCGTCCGCGTCCGAGCCGCGGCTCGTGGCGCACGGCCTCACCAACTACTGGGGCTACCAGACGCTCGGCTTCTTCGCGCCCGAGCCCCGGTACGCCACGCGCGCGGCCCAGGAGGCCGGCCCCGCGGCCGTGCTCGACGAGCTGCGCGGCATGGTGCACCTGCTGCACCAGGCCGGCATCGAGGTGATCCTCGACGTCGTCTACAACCACACGTGCGAGGGCGGCGACGACCAGCTCCACGTGTCCTGGCGCGGCCTCGACAACCCGCTGTACTACCTGCACGACGGCAACTCACCCGCCGCGCTGGCCGACGTGACCGGCACGGGCAACACGCTCGACTTCCGCCGCACGCGCGTGGTGCAGCTGGCGCTCGACTCGCTGCGGTACTGGGCCGAGGTCGTGGGCGTCGACGGCTTCCGGTTCGACCTCGCCGTGACCCTCGGCCGCGGGCTGTACGGGTTCGACCCCGACCACCCGTTCCTGATGAGCCTGCAGACCGACCCGGTGCTGAACAACCTCAAGCTCATCGCCGAGCCGTGGGACGTGGGCCCCGGCGGCTGGCAGACGGGCAGCTTCCCCGCGCCCATGGCCGAGTGGAACGACAGGTTCCGCGACGCCATGCGCGGGTTCTGGCTCTCCTCAGCGAGCGCGGGCTCGCACGGGCGCCCGATGGACGGCATCCGCGAGCTCACGACGCGCCTCGCCGGCTCGGCCGACCTGTTCGGCCACTCCGACCCGCCGCTCGCGCGCGGGCCGGTCGCGTCGATCAACTTCGTCACCGCGCACGACGGCTTCACCCTCGCCGACGTCGTCGCCTTCGACCACAAGCACAACTGGGCGAACGGCGAGGACAACCACGACGGCACGTCGAACAACCTGTCGTGGAACCACGGGGTCGAGGGACATGCCGAGGACAGCGACGACGCCGCCACCGAACCGTGGTCCGCCGTCGTGCCCCTGCGGCGGCGGTCGCAGCGCAACCTGCTGGCGATGCTGCTGCTCGCCGCCGGGACGCCGATGATGACGGCGGGCGACGAGCTCGGGCGCACGCAGGACGGCAACAACAACGCGTACGCGCTCGACACCGAGGTGTCCTGGGTCAGCTGGGACCACGACCGCGCGGCGCTCGACCTGCTCGAGACCACCAAGCACCTCATCGCGCTGCGGCGAGAGCACGCGGCCCTGCGCGCCGACTCGTTCTACCTCGGCACGCCGCGGCCCGGCGAGACGTTCGCCGACCTGCTGTGGTTCACGGAGACCGGCAAGCCCATGGACCACGCCGCGTGGAACGAGGGCGAGCGGCGCGTGGTGCAGATGCTGCGCCCTGGCCCGGGGGTCGACGAGGCCGACGTGCTCGTGGTGCTCAACGGGCTGCTCGACGACCTCGACGTGGTGCTGCCGCCGTCCTTGCCCGGGGCCCGGGCGTGGGAGCGGGTGTGGAGCTCGACCTGGGACACGGCCTCGCAGCCCTCGGGCGACGACCTCGAGGACGGCGTCGCGGCGCTCGACGCGCTGAACGTGCAGGTGTTCGTGGGGCGCCGGGAGGTGTAGCCGCCGGGCTTCCGCCCTGAGCTCGCATCGAGTGGGTACCCTCCGCCCATGAGCGCAGACGCCGACGTCGTCGTCATCGGAGCAGGCCTGTCCGGCCTGGTCACCGCCACCGAGCTCGCCGACGCCGGACGCCGCGTCGTCGTGCTGGACCAGGAGCACCCCGACTCGCTGGGCGGGCAGGCCTGGTGGTCGTTCGGCGGGCTGTTCCTCGTCGACTCCCCCGAGCAGCGTCGCGTCGGGGTGCACGACACCGCCGAGCTCGCCTGGGACGACTGGCAGGGGTCCGCGAACTTCGCCCCGGGCGCCGAGCTCGGCGAGGGCCCCGACCGGCACGGCTACGCCTGGGCCAAGGGCTACGTCGAGTTCGCCGCCGGCGGCATGCGCTCCTGGCTGCACGGCCAGGGCGTGCGCTGGTTCCCGCTGGTGCAGTGGGCCGAGCGCGGCGGGTACGCCCTGGGCCCCGGCGGCGCGCACGGCAACTCGGTGCCGCGCTTCCACGTCACCTGGGGCACGGGCCCCGCGATCCTCGCGCCCTTCGTCGCGCGCGCCAAGGCGCACCGCGACGCCGGGCGGCTCGAGATCCGGTTCCGGCACCGCGTGACGTCGCTCGTGGTCACCGACGGGCGCGTGATCGGTGTCCGCGCCGAGGTCCTGGCCGACGACGCCGCGGCTCGCGCCGCGCTGCCGTATGGCGGGCGGGCGGCGCCGTCGTCGCGCGACGTCGTGGGCGAGGTGGAGCTGACGGCGGGCGCCGTCGTCGTCGGCACGGGCGGGATCGGTGCCAACCATGACCTGGCGCGGGCGCGGTGGGCGCCGGCGGCGGGCGCTCTCCCGGCGCGCATGCTCCAGGGCGTGCCCGACTCGACCGACGGGCTCATGCTCGGGCACGCGGCCGCCGCGGGGGCCGCGCTGATGCACGAGGACCGCATGTGGCACTACCCCGAGGGCGTCGCCGACCACTCGCCCGTCTGGACCAACCACGGCATCCGCATCCTGCCCGGGCCGTCCTCGCTGTGGCTCGACGCCGACGGGAAGCGGCTGCCCGCCCCGCTCTTCCCCGGGTTCGACGCCCTCGGCGCGCTGCAGCACGTCACCCGGCACGGGCACGACCACTCCTGGTTCGTGCTCAACAAGGCCATCCTCGAGACCGAGCTCGCCCTCTCCGGGTCCGAGCAGAACCCCGACCTCACCGGGAAGGACGTGCGGCTGCTGACCAAGCGCGTGCTGCCGGGCGCCGTCGGCCCCGTGGCGCGGTTCGCGAACGAGTCGCCCGAGTTCCTCTGGGCGCCGACGACAGCGGCGCTCGCCGCGCGGATGAACGAGCTCACCGCCGCGACGCCCGGGTCGTCCGGGCGCGTTGACGCCGACGAGCTCACGCGCATCGTGGCGCTGCGCGACGCTCAGGTGGTCTCCGGGCTGGGCAAGGACCCGCAGGTGACCGCGACCGCCGCCGCCCGGCGCTTCTGGGTCGACCGGCGCATGCGCGTGGCGACGCCCCGCGCACTCACCGACCCCAAGGACGGTCCGCTGCTCGCGGTGCGGCTCTCGGTGCTGACGCGCAAGACCCTCGGCGGGCTGTGGTGCGACGCGACCGGGCGGGCGCTGCGTGCGGACGGCTCGGTGCTCGACGGGCTCTGGGCCGTGGGCGAGGCCGCGGGCTTCGGCGGCGGCGGCGCGCACGGGCACCGCGCGCTCGAGGGGACGTTCCTGGGCGGCTGCCTGCACACCGGGTACGTGACCGGGCGGGCGGTCGCCGCCACGCTGTGACGCCGCAGCGGCGGCGCGCGACGGCGGGCCCGCGCCCCTGCGGGCGTCGGTTCGTGGGTCGGGGTTCGGTTCGTGGGACTGAGCCCACGAACCGAACCCGGACCGTCGAACCGCCGCGCGTGCACCGCTCGCCGACTCGGGCCGCGATGGATGGATATCGGCCGCCAACCGGTGGTATGCCGCGTCCACCGCGCGCGTCGGCTATCCACGCTCGTTAGCGTGGTCCGCGTGACGACGAGCGCGAGCAGACCCAGCACCCCGGCGGCGACGGCGCAAGGCGCGACGATCGAGACGCCGGCGGCCCCGAAGAAGCCCGCAACCCGCCGGAAGGCTCCCGCGAAGGCCCCGGTCGAGCGAGGCACGACCCCCGACCCGGCGCCCGCGGCCACCAAGCCGGCCACCAAGCCGGCCACCAAGCCGGCCACGAGGAAGCCCACCGCCGCGAAGGCGGCCGCCACCACGCCCAGGCGCACGCCGGCCAAGACCGCGACCGCGAAGACCACCGCGGCCACGAACACGGTCACGAGGACCGCCGCAGCCGCCGAGACCCACGCCACGGCCGACGCCTCGGTCGCCGGCGTCCGCGAGCCGACCTCGCACCACGTCCCCGTCGTGGTCCCGGCCCCCACCCCCGAGCCGGCCCCGCACGCACCGATCGGCCGCGTCCCCGTCCTCGAGGTCTCCCCCGTCGTCGAGGGCGGCCGCTGGCCGGCCAAGGCGAGCGTCGGCGAGGTCGTGCCGGTCGAGGCGACCGTGTTCCGCGAGGGCCACGACGCCGTCAACGCGACCGCCGTGCTCGTCGCCCCGGACGGCACCGTCCACCAGACCGCCCCGATGCAGGACGTCGCGCCGGGCCTCGACCGCTTCCTGGGCTTCCTGCAACCCGACGCCGAGGGCGACTGGTCGTTCCGTGTCGAGGCATGGGGCGACCCCTACGCGGGCTGGGCGCACGACGCCACGATCAAGTTCGAGGCCGGCATCGACCAGGACCTCATGCTCGACGAGGGGATGCTGCTGTTCGAGCGCATCACCGCGCCCGAGGCGCAGGCCGTGCGCAGCCTCGAGGACGCGCAGGTCCTCGACGACGCCGCCCGCGCGCTCGCCGACACGTCCCGCCTGCCCGAGGCCCGCCTCGCGATGGCCACCACGCACGCGGTCAAGGAGGCCCTGAAGCGCAGCCCGCTGCGCGACCTGGTCTCGCCGAGCGCAACCTACCCGCTGCGGGTGCACCGCCGTCGGGCGCTGTACGGGTCGTGGTACGAGATCTTCCCGCGCTCCGAGGGCGCCACCCGCGCCAAGGACGGCACCTGGACGTCGGGCACCTTCGCCACCGCGGCCGAGCGCCTGCCGGCCATCGCCGGCATGGGCTTCGACGTCGTGTACCTGACGCCCGTCAGCCCCATCGGCACCCAGTACCGCAAGGGCCGCAACAACTCGCTCGACGCGAAGCCGGGCGACCCGGGCAGCCCGTACGCCATCGGCGCGGCCGAGGGTGGGCACGACGCGATCCACCCGGACCTAGGCACGGACGACGACTTCCGCGCGTTCGTCCGGAGCGCGGCCCAGAACGGCCTCGAGGTCGCCCTCGACCTCGCGCTCCAGTGCTCCCCGGACCACCCGTGGGTCACCGAGCACCCGGAGTGGTTCAAGACGCGCGCCGACGGCAGCATCGCCTACGCCGAGAACCCGCCGAAGAAGTACCAGGACATCTACCCGCTGTACTTCGACAACGACCCGATCGGCCTGCGCGAGGCGGTGCTGCACGTGGTCGAGGTGTGGATCGAGCGCGGCGTCACGCTGTTCCGCGTCGACAACCCGCACACCAAGCCGCTCGACTTCTGGGAGTGGCTGCTCGCCGAGGTGCACGCGAAGCACCCCGAGGTGCTGTTCCTCTCCGAGGCGTTCACCAGGCCCGCGATGATGCAGACGCTGGCCCGGATCGGGTTCCACCAGTCGTACACGTACTTCACCTGGCGCAACACCAAAGAGGAGATCCTCGACTACCTGCAGGAGGTCTCCGGCCCGCAGGGCTCCGTCATGCGCCCGTCCTTCTGGCCGACGACGCACGACATCCTCCCGCCGTACCTGCAGCACGGCGGAGTCGGAGGCTTTGCCGTCCGCGCGGTGCTCGCCGCCACCGGCAGCCCCACGTGGGGCATCTACTCCGGCTACGAGCTGGTCGAGAACGTGCCCCGCCCGGGTGTCGAGGAGCAGGTCGACAACGAGAAGTACGAGTTCAAGCCGCGGTCCTGGGCCCACGCGGACGCCATCGGCATCTCGGTGCTGCTCGGCCGCCTCAACGAGGTGCGCCGCGAGCACCCCGCGCTGCAGCAGCTGCGCAACCTCACGGTGCACCAGTCCGACAACGGCAACGTCCTCGCGTACTCGCGCCGCGTGCGTGCCGAGCACCTGCCGCTGGCGAGCGGCGACGGGAGCGCGCCGGCCGGCCATACCGACGACGTCATCCTCGTCGTCGTGAACATCGACCCGTGGGGCACGCAGGAGACGACGGTCCACCTCGACCTCGAGGCGCTCGGCCTGGTGCCGCCGCCCGGCACCGACGGGAGCGCCCCGTTCTTCGTGGCGCACGACCTGCTCACCGGCGAGTCCTATCCGTGGGGCGCGCACCCGTTCGTGCGCCTCGACCCGCGCACGCAGGTGGCCCACGTGCTCCAGGTGGGCATGGGATGAGCACCACCGACATCCCGCGGCCGGTGACGCAGCCCCTGCCGATCCAGGCCTTGCCGCCCAAGCGTCAGCCCGAGCCGCCGGGTCTCGGGCGGCCGGGGCTGGTCGACGACCCGGACTGGTACCGCAAGGCCGTCTTCTACGAGGTGATCGTCCGCGCGTTCTCCGACGCCGACGGTGACGCCACCGGCGACATGCGCGGCATCATCCAGCGGCTCGACTACCTCCAGTGGCTCGGCGTCGACTGCCTGTGGCTGCCGCCGTTCTACCCGTCGCCGATGCGCGACGGCGGGTACGACGTCTCCGACTACACGGCGATCGCCCCGCAGTACGGCACGACGGCGGACTTCACCGAGCTCATCGAGGAAGCGCACGCCCGCGGCATCCGCGTCGTCGTCGACCTCGTCATGAACCACACGAGCGACCAGCACCCCTGGTTCCAGGCGTCGCGCTCGGACCCCGAGGGGCCGTACGGCGACTTCTACGTGTGGAGCGACGACAACACGCGGTACGAGGACGCGCGCATCATCTTCGTCGACACCGAGACGTCCAACTGGACGTTCGACCCGGTGCGGCGGCAGTACTTCTGGCACCGGTTCTTCAGCCACCAGCCCGACCTCAACTTCGAGAACCCGCGCGTCGCGGAGGCGATGCTCGACGTCGCGCGCTTCTGGCTCGGCATCGGCGTCGACGGGTTCCGCCTCGACGCCGTGCCGTACCTCTACGAGGCCGAGGGCACCAACTGCGAGAACCTTCCGGAGACGCACGCGTTCCTGCGCAAGGTGCGCCGCGTGATCGACGCCGAGTTCCCCGGCCGCATCGTGCTCGCCGAGGCGAACCAGTGGCCGCAGGACGTCGTCGACTACTTCGGCACCGACGACGAGCCCGAGTGCCACATGTGCTTCCACTTCCCGGTGATGCCGCGCATCTACTACGCGCTGCGTGACCAGCGGGCCCGCCAGATCCTCGACATCATGGCGGACACGCCGGCGATCCCGGCGAAGGGCGGCCAGTGGTCGACGTTCCTGCGCAACCACGACGAGCTGACGCTCGAGATGGTCTCCACCGAGGAGCGCGCGTCGATGTACGGCTGGTACGCGCAGGACCCGCGCATGCGCGCCAACGTCGGCATCCGCCGTCGGCTGGCGCCGCTGCTCGACAACTCGCGCAAGGAGATCGAGCTCGCGCACGCGCTGCTCCTGTCGCTGCCGGGCAGCCCCTGCCTGTACTACGGCGACGAGATCGGGATGGGCGACAACATCTGGCTGCCCGACCGCGACGCCGTGCGCACCCCCATGCAGTGGACGCCGGACCGTAACGCCGGCTTCTCCACGGCCGACCCCGGCAAGCTGTACCTGCCGCTCGTCCAGTCGCTCGTGTTCCACTACGCGCAGCACAACGTGGAGGCACAGCTCGCCCAGCCGACGTCGCTGCTGCACTGGGTGCACGGCATGCTCGCGGTCCGCCGCCTCCACCCGACGTTCGGCACCGGCGACTTCGTCGCCCGGGAGGCCGGCGACGAGGCGATCCTCGCGTTCACGCGGTCCGACGACGAGACGCTGCTGGTGGCCGCCAACATGTCGGCCACGGCACGGTCCGCCGGCATCAAGCTGCCGGGCTTCGAGGGCTGGACCCCGGTCGACGTCTTCGGCGGCGCGACGTTCCCGACCATCAGCGCCGACGGCACGCTCACGATGACCTGGGGCTCGCGCGACTTCTACTGGCTGCGACTCGCCCCGCCCGAGCCCCCGACCGAGGCGAGCGAGCGGTGACCACCGTGCGCGACGGGGCGCACGTCGCCTCGGCCGGGACGCACGTCCCGGCCGAGGTGACCGACCTCGTCGCCGCGTGGGCGCCGGGCCGCCGGTGGTACCCGGGCGGTGTCCCCGGGCTGGCCACGCCGTGGCTCGAGGTCACGTTCGACGGCGCCGACGACGTCGTCGTCGCGCTGCTGCTCCTGGGCACCACGGTGCTCCAGGTCCCGCTGGTGGTCCGCCCCAAGGGTCGCGGGAACGACGACACCGACCCCGGGTACATCGGCACTGCCGCCGGGCTGGCGGTGCACGACGGCGGCGTCCACCCGGCCGCGTGGGTCGCCTACGTCCGGGCCGCAGGGCTCGACCCCGACGTCAGCGACGGGCGCGCGATCGCGGGCGAGCAGTCGAACACCTCCGTGGTGCTGCCGAGGGTGCGTCCCGACGGGGCAGCGCACGGCGCGATGCTCAAGATCCTGCGGACGGTCGCGGGCGGGGCCCACCCCGACGTCGTCGTCCCGCAGGCGCTGACGGCCGCCGGGTTCAGCGGGACCCCCCGTTACCTCGGAGACGTCGAGCTGCCGCCCGTACCGCAGCTGCTCGAGTCCACCCACCACCTGGCCGTCCTCGCCGCACTCGTCCCCGAGGCCCGCGACGGGTTCGAGCTCGCGTGCGAGCACGCCCGTGCGGGCGAGCCCTTCGACGCCCTCGCGGCCGAGCTGGGCGACGTCGTCGCGCGGCTCCACGCCACGCTGCGCGAGGCCCTGCCGACGCCCGTGACGCTCGACCCGTCCGCGTTCGTGGCCGGGCTGCGCCTGCGCGCCGACGCCGCGGTCGAGGCCGCACCTGCGCTCGCCCCCCACGCCGACGCCATCCGGCACGAGCTGGACGACCTGCAGTCCCGCCTCACCCCAGTACCGCTCCAGCGCATCCACGGCGACCTGCACCTCGGCCAGGCCCTCTATGGTGCCGACGGCTGGCAGCTGCTCGACTTCGAGGGCGAGCCGCAGCGGCCCGTCAGCGAGCGCACGGCCCCCGACCTTCCGCTGCGCGACGTCGCGGGCGTGCTGCGCTCGTTCGACTACGCCGCGGCCGTCGGCGGAGCGCAGGACCCTGCCTGGGCGGCGCGGGCGCAGACGGCGTTCCGCGACGCCTACCGCGCCGCCTCGGGAGGCATGGTCGACGACGCCGTCCTGCGCGCGCTCGTGCTCGACAAGGCCCTCTACGAGGTGGTCTACGAGACCCGCCAGCGCCCGCAGTGGGTGCCGATCCCGCTGCGTGCCGTGGAGCGACTGCTCGCGGAATGACGCCCACATCGCGGGCCCGGTACACCCTGGAGACGCGGCGGCTTCGACGAGGTGGAAAGGTGGGCAGCATGACGACCGGCCCTGTCAGCACGCCCCCGTCCGCCCCCGCCGTCGACCCGGCGGTCTTCACCGCCGTCGCGCAGGGGCACACCCACGACCCGCACTCGGTGCTCGGCCCGCACCTGCTGCCGGCCGCCCCGGACGGGTCCGCCTGGGCAGTCGTGCGTGCGCTCCGGCCGCTGGCCGACGAGGTCGTCGTGGTCACCGGCGACGCCGAGGTTCCCGCCCGCCACGAGGCCGCCGGCGTGTGGGAGGCCGTGGTGCCCGCGCCGGTCGGCGAGGACGGCTCGGTCCACGCCCCCGACTACCGCATCCGCACGCGCTACGGCACCGACGTGCAGACCGCTGACGACCCCTACCGGTTCCTGCCGACGCTCGGCGCCGTGGACCTGCACCTCATCGGCGAGGGCCGGCACGAGGAGCTGTGGCGCGCGCTCGGCGCCAACCCCTGCCGCTACCCGAGCCTGCTCGGCGACATCGAGGGCACCGGCTTCGCGGTGTGGGCCCCGAACGCGCGCGGCGTGCGCCTGGTCGGCGACCACAACCGCTGGACGCCCGTGCACCCGATGCGCTCGCTCGGCTCGACCGGCGTGTGGGAGATCTTCGCGCCGGGCGTCGGGGAGGGCACGCGGTACAAGTACGAGATCCTCGGCGCCGACGGCGTATGGCGGGCCAAGGCCGACCCCATGGCCAAGGGCACCGAGGTGCCGCCCGCGACGGCCTCCGTCGTCGTGCACACGCAGCACGAGTGGGACGACCTCGACTGGATGACGGCGCGCGCGAAGCGCGACCCGCACTCGGGCCCGGTGAGCGTGTACGAGGTGCACCTCGGCTCGTGGCGCCCGGGCCTCAGCTACCGCGACCTCGCCGAGCAGCTGACCGCCTACGTCGTCGAGCACGGCTTCACGCACGTCGAGCTGATGCCCGTCGCCGAGCACCCGTTCGGCGGGTCGTGGGGCTACCAGGTGACGTCGTACTTCGCGCCGACGGCGCGGTTCGGCCACCCCGACGATCTGCGCCACCTCATCGAACGGCTGCACCAGGCCGGCATCGGCGTCATCGTCGACTGGGTGCCCGCACACTTCCCGAAGGACGACTTCGCGCTCGCCCGCTTCGACGGCACGCCGCTGTACGAGCACGCCGACCCGCGCCGCGGCGAGCAGCCCGACTGGGGCACGCTCGTCTTCGACTTCGGCCGGCGCGAGGTGCGGAACTTCCTCGTCGCCAACGCGACCTACTGGTTCGAGGAGTTCCACGTGGACGCGCTCCGCGTCGACGCCGTCGCGTCGATGCTTTACCTGGACTACTCGCGCAAGGACGGCGAGTGGACACCCAACCAGTTCGGCGGCCGCGAGAACCTCGAGGCGATCTCGTTCCTGCAGGAGGCCAACGCCACGGCCTACCGCCGGTCCCCTGGCGTCATGATGATCGCCGAGGAGTCGACCGCGTTCCCGGGCGTCACCGGCCCGACGTCGCACGGCGGGCTCGGGTTCGGCCTCAAGTGGAACATGGGCTGGATGAACGACTCGCTGCGCTACATCGCGGAGAACCCGATGTACCGCCGCTACCACCACGGTGAGCTGACGTTCTCCCTCATCTACGCGTTCTCCGAGCAGTACGTGCTGCCCATCAGCCACGACGAGGTCGTGCACGGCAAGGGCTCCCTGCTGCGCAAGATGCCGGGAGACCGCTGGCAGCAGCTCGCGGGCGTCCGCGCGTTCCTCACGTACATGTGGACCCACCCGGGCAAGCAGCTGCTGTTCATGGGCCAGGAGTTCGCGCAGGACGCCGAGTGGAACGAGGGCGTCGGCCTCGACTGGTGGCTGCTCGACAACCCGTCGCACGCCGCCGTCCAGCGCCTCGTCCGTGACCTCAACGCGCTCTACAAGGCCACGCCGGCGCTGTGGGAGCGGGACTTCACGCCCGACGGCTTCGAGTGGATCGACTCCAACGACGCCGACCACAACACCCTCGCCTACGTGCGCAAGGGCGTGGACGGCCAGCCCGTCGTCGTCGTGGTCAACTTCGCGGGCGTGCCGCACGAGGGCTACCGCCTCGCGCTGCCGTCCGGCGGCTCGTGGCGCGAGGCGTTCAACACCGACGCCGAGATCTACGGCGGCTCGGGCGTGGGCAACCTGGGGGCGGTCACGGCCGAGCCGGTGCCGTGGCACGGCCGGGAGCACTCGGTGGCGGTGCGGGTGCCCCCGCTGGGCGCGATCGTCCTGGTCCCGGAGGCCTGACGCTTCAGTACAGGCTCAGCGCCAGGCGCTGGCGGGCCTTCGCGACGCGGGGGTCCGCCGGCCCGACGATCTCGAAGAACTCGAGGAGGCGGACGCGCAGCCGCTCCTTGGCGTCCGCGTCGGATCCCGGCAGCAGCTCGAGCAGACGGTCGAACGCGTCGGTCACCTTGCCACCCAGCATGTCGAGGTCGGCCACGGCGAGCTGGGCGTCCACGTCCGACGGCGCGCCGGCCGCGACCGTGCGCACTGCCTGAAGGTTCGCGTCGCGCGTGCGCAGCAGGAGGCGTACCTGGGCGAGCCCCGCCGTCGCGAACGTGTCCTTCGGGTCCTGGCGCAGCGCCTTCTCGTACGCCGCGACCGCGGCCTCGTAGTCGCCCTGCTCGATGGCGTCGTAGGCGTCCTGGTGCAGCGGCGGGAGCTCGGGCTCCGGCTCCTCCTGCGGGGCCGGCTCGGCGCCGTCGGCGCCAACGCCCTGCGCCGGCGCGCGGCCCGTGACCCCGTTCTGCTCCGCCGCCGCGAGCACCTGGTCGAGCACGTCGCGCACCTGGTCCTCGGGCGCCGAGCCCGCGAACAGCGGCAGCGGCTGCCCCTGCAGCACGGCGACGACCGTCGGCACGCCCTCGACGCGGAACGCCGCGGCGATCTGCGGGTACGCCTGCGCGTCGACGCGGGCCAGCAGGAACCGCCCTGCGTACTCGTCGGCGAGCCGCCCCAGCAACGTGCCGAGCTCGGTGTTCGCCTGGTCCGTCGGGATCCACAGGAGCACGACGACGGGGTAGGTGGCGGAGTCCTGCACGACGCGCGGGAAGGACTCCTCGCTCAGGTCCAGCACGTAGCCGCCCGCGGCGGGTGCCCCGCCGGGTTCCCCCGGGGGCGGCGACTGCGGGCGCTGGAGCGCGGACAGGTCGACGGCGCCGCGCACGGAGAAGGCCGGCTCAGAAGGGGTGCTCATGGCCCCCATCTTGTCAGCCCGCCGCCGGTGCGCGCCCGTCCTCCGCGCGATCAGCTCACGGACGCGGACGTCTGGACGTGCGAGTAGCCGAGCAGCTTGACCTTCTGGTCCGAGCCCGCGGGCGGCACGTACAGCGCCACCATGTCCGAGAACCCGCTCGTGAGCTTGTTCGTCGGGTTCTGGCCCTGCAGCAGCGCCTGCGCCGTCTTGGTGGACGGGGCGAGCGTCGCGCCCTGGACCGCCTCCATGCGCTCGGTCGCGTCCAGCGCGGCCATCACCATGGCGCCGCCGTCAGCCGTTCGCACGGCCTGGATCGGGGCGCCCGCGGTGGGCGTGAACGTGAAGGTGTACGTGCCCCGGATCGACTGGTTGTCCGGCTGGAGCGCCGCGATCTGCGCTTCCGTCGTCGACTTGATCAGGGCCCGGAACGGGTCCTCGCCGGCAGGCTCGAACGTGTCCACGAACGCCGACTGGTCGCCGGTGGTGAGCAGGTCCGCGTACTGCGCGACGACGTCCTTCGGCGAGACCAGGAGCGACTTGTCGTCGGGCGCGAGCAGCTCGCTCCCCAGCTTGGCGTCCGCGAACGCCGGCATCGTCACGCCCGGGCGCAGCTGCACCCAGCCCCAGAGCTTGTAGTGGGCGCGCGGGGAGTCCTGCGTCAGCGCGATGAGACGTGGCGGCTGGAGCTCGTCGGTCGCCTTCGTGATGGCGAACGACGTGCGCGGCCACGTGTCCGAGGTCGGCAGGATGATCTGCAGGTACTCCGTCGGCAGGTCCGTGACCAGGTCCGCGCTGCCGCGGATCTTGGCGACCTCGAGCTGGCTCTTGCGCACCGTGAGCGCCGGGCCCGTCACACGCGGGGTGAGCTTCGCCGGGTCCATGGCCTCGGTGGCCGTGGCGAGCACCTTGTTGACGGCGCCGAGCAGCGCGGTGTTCTGGTCCACCGAGAGCACGGGACCCTCGGTGGCCGGGTCCGCGGCGGGCGTCGGCGGGGCCGCAGCACAGCCGCTCAGCAGCAGGCTCGCCGCGAGCAGGCCGGCGACCGCGGCCCACCGCGCGCCGCGCGTGCGGACGGTCGTGTTCGTGCTCATCGGGCGCCTCCCTCGGCGTCGTGGTTGTCGGTCGCGTCCGGGTCGAAGCCCCAGGCCTGCCGCCAGGCCTGTGACCGGCTCGCCCGCGTGGGCGGTGCGTCGGGGCCGAGCTCCGGCGTCGGCGTCGGGGGCGGCGTCGTGCGCACCGCAGGGATGGACCCGGTGAGGGCGCGCAGGCGGCCCGTGAGGCCGGTCTGCTCCGCCGCCTTGCGGGCCTCCTCCTGCGCACGCAGCTCGCGGCGGGTGAGGCGGGCCATCGAGCCCGTCGCGGTGAGCGGCTCGGCCTGCTCCGGCACGGGGGTCGGCTGAGGCTCCGGCGCCGGCTGAGGCTCCGGCGCCGGCTGAGGCTCGGGCGCCGCCTGCTGCCGTGCGCCGCCGAAGACGGGGGCGAACGGCGAGCGGCGCGGCGTGGCCGCTGACGCGGGCGCGTCGGTGCTGCCCCAGCGGAGCGTGGGTGCGGGCGGCTCCTGGGGAGCCTCGCCGGGAGCGGCCTCCGCCGCGTCCGGCGTCCCTGCGGCGGCGGCCTCGTCGACGCCGGACGGGCGACGGCGAGACCGGCGGCTCAGCAGAGCCGCCGTCACCGGCTTCGCCGCCCGGTCCTCGTCAGCGGCTTCGTCGCCCGCGGTCTCGGCCGGGGTCCCGGCCGGCGCCGCGGCCGGCGTGCCCTCGGCGTCGGGCGCGGCGACGCCGGGCGCCCCGTCGGTGCCCGTGGCGCCGGCCTTCGCGGGCCGCGCGCGGCGGGGCAGCAGCAGGAGCGCGAGCCCGCCGAGCACGAGGAGAGCCCCGGTGGCCACGCCCGGCCATAGCCACTGCGTCGAGGCCTCGCGGGGCCAAGTCAGCTCGATCGTCGGCGCCTTGGCGCCGTCGCCGACGCCGGCGGCCAGCAGCGACCACCGGCCAGGACGGTCGTCCCAGCGCAGGCTCGCGGTGCCCTCGCCGGCCGCCTGGGCCACCCACATGTCGTTGCCCGCGGGGTTCGCGCCGGTCGTGGGCTTCGGAGCCGCCTGCCCCTCGGCGGGTGCCGGGATCTCAGGGACGACGCCGGAGACCGCCAGCGTCGTCCAGTCGTGCAGCCCGCGCACCCGCGTGTAGTGGTCGATCCCGACCCAGCCGTCGACGTCGACGTCGCGACCGATCGCGAGCACCACCTTGCCGTCGCCGGGAACCGTGGCGGCCACGGTGACGTCGGCGCCCACGAGCTCGAGCACGCCGGGGTCGGACACGACGAGGGTCCCGTCACCCTGTGGGGTGGCGGTCGCGACGACGGAGTCCGACTGATGCCAGACTGTGGCCGAGGCGATGCCCAAGCCGGCCGAGGCCAGTCCCAGGACGATCAGGATGGTCCCGAGCAATCTACGGAGCACCGAGCGTTTCCCTTCCGTTGGCGCGCACGAACGACATCCCAGGATAGGGACGCCCGGTGGTTCCTGGTCCAGGCCGGGGCCACCCGACCACCCCTCTCGCAGCGCGAGGACCGGATCTGCACCAGTCCTTCACTCCGACCCTCGCGAGCGCAAGGTGTGGCCGTGTGGCGAACGCCGCACGATTCGGTGCATTTTCCCCTCTTTGACCCGCTCGTTCCGGTGTCCCGTGCCGGACGCGCCCACTATCCTGGCGCGAGCGTCCTTCCTCGCCCCACCCCTTTCGGAGGTTCCGCCGTGTCCGACGAGCGCACGCTCTTCCCGATCACCATGCGCGGCTACGACCGCGCCCAGGTCGAGAACCAGCTGGCCCGCCTCGAGCAGGCCGTCGACGAGGCGCGCCGCCACGTCGAGGCCTCCGACGCGCGCTCCATGCAGCTGCAGTCCGAGCTGGCCGAGGCGCAGCGCCAGCTCCGGGAGCTGGACCGTCCGTCCTACGCGGGTCTCGGCTCGCGCATCGAGCAGCTCCTGCGCTCGGCCGAGGAGCAGTCGGCCGACGTCCTGACGCAGGCCAACCAGCAGTCCGCCGATGTGATGGCCCGCGCCAAGCTCTCCGCGGGCCAGGTGCGGGCGCGCGCCGAGTCCGAGGTCTCCGAGCTGCTCGGCTCCGCCCGCCGCGAGGCGGAGGAGATCCGCGCGACGACGGGCGCCGAGGCCGAGGGCAAGCTGCTCGCCGCACAGCGCCGCGCCGAGGAGCTGGTCGGCTCCGCCGAGCGCGAGGCGTCGCTCATCGCGAGCACCATCCAGGCCGAGGAGTCGGAGCGCCGCGCGAGCCTCGAGCGCGAGCTCGGCGTCCTGCGCTCGACGACGGAGCGCGAGGTCACGGAGCTGCGCCTCGCCACCGAGCGCGACACCGCCCAGCTGCGCGCCCAGTCCGCTGCCGACTCGGCCGCGCTGCGCCAGGAGGCCGAGCGCGAGGCCAACGACCTGCTCGAGTCGACGCGCCGCGAGGCCGCGCGCATCGTGGCCGAGGCCAAGCACCACGCCACGGAGGCGTCGCACGCCGCCGCGACGGAGATCGAGGAGCTGCACGAGGCCGCGCGCCGCGCGCTCGCCGACGCCGAGCTCGACGTCGCGCAGCGCCGCGAGCAGGTCGAGCGCGAGGCCGCGGAGCGCCACCGGGTCGCCAAGGAGGAGACCGACAAGCTCATCCGCACGGCCGAGGACCACGCGTCCGAGGCGGAGAAGCGCGTCGCGGTCGCCCTCCAGCAGGCCGAGAAGGTGCGCGCCGAGTCCGATCAGTACGTGAAGGACCTCGTCGGCGAGTCGCGCCGGACGGCCGACCGCATCGTCGCCGAGGCCCGCGCGTTCGCGGATCAGACGGTCAACGACGCCCGCTCCGAGTCCGAGGCTCACCGGAGCGCGGCGCAGCGCCAGTTCGAGGACCTCTCGCGCAAGCAGGAGTCGATCAACACGTACCTCGACGAGCTGCGCGGCCTGCTCGGTGCCGAGAAGGGCGAGGCGGCGGAGCCCGCGTCCCAGCCCGTCGGCACCGTCAGCGCGCCCAAGCCCGCGAATACCCCGGGCAGCACCCCAGGGCAGGCGGCACGGGCCGCCGCTTCGGTGCGCACCACACCGGCCGAGCAGTCGGCGGACGAGTCGGAGGAGCACGCGCCCGCCTGACGCGGGCTCAAGCGACTACCGGTGGCGGCGCATCACTCGGCGATGCAGCAGTGCAAGCGCCGCCGCCACGGTCCGTGGGTCCTCGAGCGGGCTCAGGTGGCCGGCACCGGGCACGACCGTCAGCGCCGCGTCGGACGCCGCGTGCACCATGTGCTCCGCGTCGGCGAGGGGCGTCAGCGTGTCCTCGGCACCGACCACGACGGCGATCGGCCCCGAGAACCGCCGCAGCACGGCGGTGCGGTCGGGGCGCCCGGCCATGGTGCGCAACGCCCAGGCGAGTCCTCGCGGCGCCTGCGCGTGCACCCACGCGTCGAGCGTGGGGAGCAGCTGGCGGCGGTCCCGCAGGCTCGTCTCCCCCAGCAGCTGTGACGGCAGAGCGAGCATCGGCTGCAGCGACTGGTTCATCTCCAGCTCGTGCGCGATGCGTAGGCGGTTGTCGCGGGCCTCAGGCGTGTCCGCCGTCGACTTGGTGTCCACCAGACCCAGCGCCGAGACGAACGCCGGGTGCCGATCAGCCAGCGCCAGCGCCGCGTACCCGCCCATGGACAGTCCGACGACGACGGCGTTCGCGATCCCCGCGCCCTGGAGCGTGTGGTAGATCGCGTCGGCGACCAGATCCATGCTCGGGGCGATGTTGCCGGACTCGCTGTAGCCCTGGCCGGGCATGTCGACGGCGACGGCCCGGACGTTGACGGGTAGTGCTGCGGCCGCCGCCGTCCAGACGCGATGGTCCAGCGGAAACGCGTGGATCAGCACGATCGGGAGGCCCCCGCCGTCGTGGAGCTCGTGCAAGGCCAAGGTCGGCAGCGGGGTCATCGTCGTCATCGTCGCCCTCCGTCGGGTCAGGGTCCAGGTCGAAGTCTTGCTCAGGCGTCGGCAGAGGCCGGAACGGTGCTGGACTCACCGTCCCACGCCGTCGGCAAGGGCGCCTGGCCGGGGCGCACGTGCGAGACGATCTCGTCCAGCACGCGTCGCACCGCCGGTTCGCCCACCCACAGGTGCTTGGCGCCGTCGACGCCGATGACCTCCGCCTGGGGCACGCGCGCGAACCGGCGGCGGGCCTCGTCGGGCTGGAGGTAGTCGTCGTGCTCGGGCACCAGGACGACGAGCGGACGGCCGAAGTCTGACCACCTGCTTAGGTCGGCGTCGGTCGCTCGGTGGAGCGGCGGGGACAGCAGGATGGCGCCCTCGATGCTCGGGTCCGCTCCGTGCTTGAGGATCAGCTCGGTGCCGAACGACCAGCCGACCGCCCATCGCCGGGGCAGACCGTGGAACTCCGCGAACTCGTAGGCGGCCTCGACGTCGTACCGCTCGGCCTCGCCGCCGTCGAACTCGCCCTCGGACGTGCCGCGGGGCGACGACGTGCCGCGCGTGTTGAAGCGGAGCACCGCGAGGCCGGCGAGCGCCGGCAGCCGCCAGGACGCCTTGCGGAACACGTGCGAGTCCATGTATCCGCCGTGCGTGGGCAGCGGGTGGAACGTGACGAGGGTCGCGGCGGGTTCGACGTCGACGGGCCGCGCCAGCTCGCCGACGAGCGTCAGGCCGTCGGCCGTGTGCAGCTCGATCTCCTCGCGCAGGGCGGGCAGGACGGTCAGCGAGCGGATCTGATGCGGCACGCTTCCGAGCCTAGTCGGCGGGACCGGCCCGATCAGCGAAGGCGAGAGCGACGTTCCCAACAGCTCCGGTGCCAGTGCCGGCGGGCGTCGAGGCCTGCGGCCTCTCCCCCGATGGCGTCCCGCGCCCAGGCCACCACGTGCGACGTTCCGGCAGGGATCTCCTGCTGGCAGCCTGGGCACCGGTAGGACTTGTCGCCGCCGTCGACCGTGCGGACGGTCCACTCGCCGTCGTCGGCCGAGAGGTGGCGCAGGCCGCCGCGCGCCCGGTCGAGGTCGACGGGCACGTGCTCCGCACCGTAGGGACGATGGGACGATCGACGGGATGACGGCATGCCCTCATTCTGGCCGATCTCTGCACAGGGCGTCCGGGTTCGGCGGCTAGCATGGGCCGGACTCCGACCGAAGGAACCCTTCTCGTGAACCTCCGCATCTCCGCCGGCGCCGCCGTGCTCGCGCTGGCCGCCGCCCTGGCCCTCTCGGGCTGCTCGTCGGACAGCAGCAACGGCTCGACGCCGTCGCCGTCGCCGACGCCGTCGCCGTCGTCCACCGCCGCGGCCGGCAACCCCACGCCGACGGCGCAGGACGTCGCCGCCCTGGCCGGCGTCAAGGTCGAGGGCAAGGCGGGCGCCGAGCCGACGCTGAGCTTCGACAAGCCGTTCACGGTCTCCGTGCCGACGACCCGTTCCCTCGAGAAGGGCACCGGCGACGCGCTGAAGGAAGGCCAGCTCCTGCGCCTCCACTACGTGATGTACCAGGGCGACGGCACGCGCCTGGGCTCCTCGTGGAAGGAAGGCAAGGGCAAGCCCGAGTCCATCGTGCTGGGTGACAAGAGCCTCGGCGTGATCAACGACGCGCTGTCCGGCGCGAAGGTCGGAGCCCGCGCGCTCGTGGCGAACCCGACCGCGAGCAAGGACGGCACCACGACGACGCTGCTCATGCTCATGGAGGTCGCGAGCGTGGGCGCCGCGCGCGCCGAGGGCGAGGCCGTGACGCCGGCCGCCGGCCTGCCGACCGTCACCCTCGCGGACAACGGCGAGCCGTCGATCAAGATCCCCTCGGGCTACGCCGCGCCGAAGGACCTCGTCGTCCAGCCGCTGATCAAGGGCTCGGGGGCGGCCGTGACCGCTGAGCAGACCGTCACGGTGCAGTACACGGGCTGGACGTTCGACGGCAAGAGCTTCGACTCCTCGTGGACGAACGGCTCCCCTGCGACGTTCCAGCTCTCGCAGGTCATCAAGGGCTGGACCAACGGTCTCGCCGGCCAGACGGTCGGCAGCCAGGTGCTGCTCGTGATCCCCGCGGACCAGGCGTACGGCGCGGAGAAGAGCGACTCCAACGCGCTGGCCGGCCAGCCGCTGGTCTTCGTCGTCGACATCCTCGACGCCCAGTGACATCCCGCCTGTAGACACACGGCAGAGGCCGCCTCCCGTTGACCGGGAGGCGGCCTCTTTCGTCTGTTGCGGGCTCTTACGCGGACGCGAGCGTCGTCGGACGCTCCGGGTGCAGCCATGAGAGCACGCCGGGCCGGCGCGTGCGGACCTGGGAGGCTCGCGCCTGAGTCTTCGCGGTGCGGCGGGCGGCGATCAGCTCGTCGGCACGACGACGGCTCTCGAGGCTCTGGACCAGCTCGGCCTCGCGCTGCTGGTGGAGGAGGTGGGCGACGTTCTGGTCGAGAGACATGATCGGCTCCTTCAGGCTCCGGCTCGGCTGCCGGCTGGTGCGTTTTCGACAAAACCGACTCTGCCCGCTGAGGCGCGCCTGGCGGATCGGGCAGATGCCGCATCTTTCGCGTCCGGTTCCGGCGCGGACTGCCTTAGGCCGGCACCCGGCCGCCCTAGGGCATCCCGCACGGGGTTCTGTCGATGTCCTGATCCGATCTCCTGTGTCTTCAGACGTCGGCACGCAAAGAGGGCCCGGAACCGCAGAATCCTGCGGTTCCGGGCCTCATCAGCCCTTGCGGGCTACTGGGCCTGAGGTGACGCTCAGAAGTCCCAGTCGTCGTCGGTCGTGTCCACGGCCTTGCCGATGACGTACGACGAGCCCGACCCCGAGAAGAAGTCGTGGTTCTCGTCCGCGTTCGGGCTCAGCGCCGCGAGGATCGCCGGGTTGACGTCGGTCTCCTCCTTGGGGAACAGCGCCTCGTAGCCCAGGTTCATCAGGGCCTTGTTGGCGTTGTACCGCAGGAACTTCTTGACGTCCTCGGTGAGGCCGAGCTCGCCGTAGAGCGACTCGGTGTACTCGACCTCGTTCTCGTACAGCTCGAAGAGCAGCTCGTACGTGTAGGCCTTGATCTCGTCCTGCTCGACCTGCGAGATGCGCTGCAGGCCCTTCTGGAACTTGTAGCCGATGTAGTACCCGTGCACGGCCTCGTCGCGGATGATGAGGCGGATCAGGTCGGCCGTGTTCGTGAGCTTCGCGCGGCTCGACCAGTACATCGGCGCGTAGAAGCCCGAGTAGAACAGGAACGACTCGAGCATCGTCGAGGCGACCTTGCGCTTGAGCGGGTCGTCGCCCCGGTAGTACTCGAGGACGATCTCGGCCTTGCGCTGCAGGTTCGGGTTCGCCTCCGACCACGCGAACGCCTCGTCGATCTCCTTGGTGGAGATCAGCGTCGAGAAGATCGAGGAGTACGACTTCGCGTGCACGCTCTCCATGAACGCGATGTTGGTGTACACAGCCTCCTCGTGGGGCGTCAGCGCGTCCGGGATCAGCGAGACCGCGCCGACGGTGCCCTGGATGGTGTCCAGCAGCGTGAGGCCAGTGAACACGCGCGTGGTCATGAGCTTCTCGGCCTCGCTGAGCGTGGCCCACGACTGGATGTCGTTGGACACCGGGACCTTCTCGGGCAGCCAGAAGTTGCCGACCAGGCGGTCCCAGACCTCGGCGTCCTTCTCGTCCTCGAGGCGGTTCCAGTTGATCGCGGTGACGCGATCGATGAGCTTGAGCTTGCCGGTGGGGGCCATGTGTTCTTTCCCGATTCCCGATGGTTTGCCTAGAGCATGCAGGAGACGCAGTCCTCCACGGACGTGCCCTCGAGAGCCAGCTGCCGCAGACGGATGTAGTAGAGCGTCTTGATGCCCTTGCGCCACGCGTAGATCTGCGCCCGGTTGACGTCGCGCGTGGTCACCGTGTCCTTGAAGAACAGCGTCAGGGACAGCCCCTGGTCCACGTGCTGCGTCGCCGCGGCGTACGTGTCGATGATCTTCTCGAACCCGATCTCGTACGCGTCCTGGTAGTACTCCAGGTTGTCGTTCGTCATGTAGGGCGCCGGGTAGTACACGCGGCCCAGCTTGCCCTCCTTGCGGATCTCGATCTTCGCCGGCACCGGGTGGATCGACGACGTCGAGTTGTTGATGTAGCTGATCGAGCCCGTGGGCGGCACGGCCTGGAGGTTCTGGTTGTAGATGCCGTGCTCCATGACCGAGGCCTTGAGCTCGCGCCAGTCGTCCTGCGTCGGGATCGCGACCCCGGCGTCGGCGAAGATCTGCGCGACGCGCGCCGTCGCCGGCTTCCACTCCTGCTCGGTGTACTTGTCGAAGTACGTGCCGCTCGCGTACGTCGAGTCCTCGAACCCGCCGAACGCCCGGCCGCGCTCGATCGCGAGGCGGTTCGACGCCGCGATCGCGTGGAAGGCGACCGTGTAGAAGTAGATGTTCGTGAAGTCGATGCCCTCCTCGGACCCGTAGAAGACGCGCTCCCGGGCGAGGTAGCCGTGCAGGTTCATCTGGCCGAGGCCGATGGCGTGGCCCAGCTCGTTGGCGAGCTTGACCGACGGCACCGACTCGATCGACGTCTGGTCGCTCACAGCGGTCAGCGCGCGGATCGCGGTGTCGATGGTCTTGCCGAAGTCGGGCGAGTCCATGGCCTTGGCGATGTTGAGCGAGCCGAGGTTGCACGAGATGTCGCGGCCGACGGTGTCGTACGACAGGTCCTCGTTGAACGTCGACGGCGTCGAGACCTGGAGGATCTCCGAGCACAGGTTCGAGTGGGTGATGCGGCCCTTGATCGGGTTCGCCTTGTTCACCGTGTCCTCGAACATGATGTACGGGTAGCCCGACTCGAACTGCAGCTCGGCCAGGGTCTGGAAGAAGTCGCGGGCCGAGATCGTCGTCTTGCGGATGCGGTCGTCGGCGACGAGCTCGTCGTACTTCTCCGAGATCGAGACGTCGGCGAACGGCACGCCGTAGACGCGCTCGACGTCGTACGGCGAGAACAGGTGCATGTCCTTGTTCTGCTTCGCGAGCTCGAACGTGATGTCGGGGATCACGACGCCGAGCGACAGCGTCTTGATGCGGATCTTCTCGTCGGCGTTCTCGCGCTTGGTGTCGAGGAACCGCAGGATGTCCGGGTGGTGCGCGTGCAGGTACACGGCGCCCGCACCCTGGCGGGCGCCGAGCTGGTTGGCGTAGCTGAACGAGTCCTCGAGCAGCTTCATCACGGGGATGACGCCGGACGACTGGTTCTCGATGTGCTTGATCGGGGCGCCGTGCTCGCGGATGTTGCTGAGCAGCAGGGCGACACCACCACCGCGCTTGGAGAGCTGCAGGGCCGAGTTGATGCCGCGCGCGATGGACTCCATGTTGTCCTCGATGCGCAGCAGGAAGCAGCTGACGGGCTCGCCGCGCTGGGCCTTGCCCACGTTGAGGAACGTCGGCGTCGCCGGCTGGAACCGGCCCGAGACGACCTCCTCGACGATCTCGCGCGCAAGCTGCTCGTCACCGTCGGCGAGGCCCAGGGCGACCATCGAGACGCGGTCCTCGAAGCGCTCGAGGTACTTCTTCCCGTCGAACGTCTTGAGCGTGTACGACGTGTAGTACTTGAACGCGCCCAGGAACGTGTCGAAGCGGAAGTCCTTCGAGTACGCGAGCTGGAAGAGCTCCTTGACGAAGGCGGGCGAGTACTTCGCGAGCACCTCGGCCTCGTAGTACTTGTTCTCGACCAGGTAGTCGAGCTTGGCCTCGAGCGTGTCGAACGCGACCGTGTTCGGGTTCACGTGCTGGAGGAAGTACTGGCGGGCCGCCTCGCGGTCCTTCTCGAACTGGATCTTCCCGTCCGCCCCGTACAGGTTCAGCATCGCATTGAGCGCGTGGTAGTCGAGCTGCAGGCTCTGCACGGGCACCGGTGCCCCCGCCGCCGGCGTGCTCACGCCGAGATCAGTGACTGTCGTTGCCAAAATCGTCCCAATCCGTTGCGGACGCGCTGGGCGTCCTCGGCCGTCCCCAGGAGCTCGAAGGCATACAGGTACGGGACCTGGCACTTCGCGGAGATGATGTCGCCGGCGATGCAGTATGCAGCGCCGAAGTTGGTGTTGCCCGCCGCGATCACGCCGCGGATCAACGACCTGTTGTGCTCGTCACCCAGGAACCGGCGGACCTGACGCGGGACGGCCCCGCCCTCGTTCCCCCCGCCATAGGTGGGGGCCATGAGGACGTACGGCTCGTCCACGGTCAGGAAGCCGTCCGACGGGCGGAGCGGGATCCGGTGCACCGCGAACCCGAGCTCGTCCAGCCGTAGCTTCAGGACGAACCGGTGGGTGTTCTCGGAGACGCTGGAGAAATAGACGAGCGACGTCATGTCACTCTCCCGATGTGTGACTCTCCTCGCCGCGCCGGCGGGGCGCGTCGCGGGGTTCCGTCAGGCGGTCGCGGCCTGGCGGGCCGCGGCGAGCGCGCCGATCTGGTCCGGGCGGAAGCCCGACCAGTGGGTGTCACCGGCCACGACGACCGGCGCCTGCAGGTAGCCGAGGCCGCGGACCATCTCCAGCGCCTCGGCGTCCTGCGTGATGTCGACGACCGAGTACTCGATGCCCTTCTTGTCGAGGGCGCGGTAGGTAGCGTCGCACTGCACGCAAGCCGGCTTGCTGTAGACGGTGATGCTCATGTTCGCTCCCCTGACCAGGACTGACACCGGTGAAGTTACGTCGGTGTTGTTCACGCGGGGGCCTGATGGTCCCGCAGGCCTCGAACACTACACCTAGTGGTGTGCGCGCGCGCCACAACGAGATGTTGTGGTCGGGCGTGTCGTGTGACCATGCGCACGATCGTGCCACGAGCCACCGACAGAGCCGCGGAACGCCGCGGGAAACGCCGGGGAACGGGTCAGGCCCGGGTGGCCCAGCAGGGCACCCGGGCCTGATCGCCGTGACGAAGATCGCGGCTCAGACGGCGCCGACCGCCGCGGGCTCGACCGCCTCGACCGACGGCAGAACGCCCGTCGTGGCCAGGCGCCGGAACCAGTGGGCGGAGTCCTTCCAGACCCGCTCGAGCGTGTCGTAGTCGACCCGGATGATCCCGAACCGCTTGGTGTAGCCCCAGCCCCACTCGAAGTTGTCGAGCAGCGACCACGCGAAGTACCCGCGCACGTCGATGCCGGCGTCGAGGGCCTGCAGCACGGCGTCGGTGTGGTCGTGCAGGTACTGCACGCGGCGCGGGTCGTGGACGCGCGCGGTGCCGTCGTCGCCGACCGACACCTCGTCGTCGAACGCTGCGCCGTTCTCCGTGATCACGAGCGGGAGCGTCGGGTAGCGCTCGGCGGTGGCGACGAGCAGCTCCGTGAGCCCCGCGGGCTCGATGTTCCACCCCATCGCCGTGAGCGGCGGGGTCGGCGGGACGAACTGGACGTCCTCGGAACCGACCCAGGCCGAGAACTGCGACGGGCGGTGTCCGTCGCCCTCCTGGGCGGGCACCTCGCCCGACACCGGCTTCCGCACGGTGTTCGTCGCGTAGTAGTTGACGCCGAGGGCCGTCAGCGGCTGGTTGGTGATGGCCAGGTCGCCGTCGTGCACGAAGGACCAGTCCGTCAGGTGCGCGGTGTCCTCAAGCAGGTCGGCGGGGTACGCGCCGTCCAGGAGCGGGCCCGTGAACGCGCGGTTGGCGACGGCGTCGATGCGGCGCACCATCTCCACGTCCTCGGGCGCGTCGGACGCCGCCCGGAGCACGTGGAAGTTGAGCGTGATCGACGTCTTCGCCTCCGGGAGCACCTCCCGGATCGCCTGGATGCCGAGCCCGTGGGCCAGGCAGAGGTGGTGCACGGCCGCCAGTGCGGCCGCGGGTTCGGTGCGCCCCGGGGCGTGCACGCCCGAGGCGTAGCCGAGGTAGGCCGAGCACCAGGGCTCGTTCAGGGTGGTCCACACCTCGACCCGCTCGCCGAGCTGCTCGGCCATCAGGCGCGCGTAGTCGCCGAACGCCTCGGCGGTCGAGCGCACGGCCCACCCGCCCTCGTCCTCGAGCTCCTGGGGAAGGTCCCAGTGGTAGAGGGTGACCCAGGGGGCGATACCGCGCTCGCGCAGCGCGTCGAGCACGCGCACGTAGAAGGCGACGCCCTCGGGGTTGAGCGGTCCGCGACCACCAGGCTGCACGCGCGACCAGGAGATGGACAGGCGGTAGGCACCGACTCCGAGCTCGGCGAGGTGCTCGACGTCCTCCTCCCAGCGGTGGTAGTGGTCGGCGGCCACGTCGCCCGTCTCGCCGCGGTCCACCTTCCCCGGGGTGTGCGAGTAGGTGTCCCAGATCGACGGCGTCCGGCCGCCCTCGGCGGCGGCGCCCTCGATCTGGTAGGCCGCGGTCGCGGCGCCCCAGAGGAAGCCGGGCGGGAACGTGCGGGCTGGTGTGGTCACGGCGTCCTCGGTGTGATTCGTAGCGGTGGGTCGGAGGCGGACCGGCCCAGGAACGCCCGCTCCGCGGGCATTGGTGTGACCTTAGAAGCGAATCGCTTCGACTTCAAGGTCCGACAGCCCCGGTCACACGACGTCTCGGCCCGCACGGATCACCCGCACCGGCCGCAGCTCCGCGTCCGTCACGAGCACGTCCGCCCGGCGCCCGGCGACGAGCCCTCCGACGTCGGTGAGCCCGAACGCGCGCGCCGGCACCCACGACGCCGCCCGGACCGCGTCCGCGAGCGGCACCCCGGCAGCGACGGTGGCCCGCACGACGTCGATCAGCCGAGCGGTGCCGCCTGCGATCGTGCCGCCCTCGGTGAGCCGCGCGACACCGCCGGCCACCGTGACGGCCATGGGACCCAGCACGTAGGAGCCGTCAGGCATGCCCGCGGCGGCCATCGCGTCCGTGACGAGCGCGACGCGGTCCGCGCCCAGCATCTCGATCACCGAGCGGATCGTGGCCGGCGCCAGGTGCACCCCGTCGGCCACGAGCTCGGCGACGAGGTCGCCGCGCGCCGCCGCCGCGAGGCACGCCGCGACCGGCCCGGGCGCGCGGTGGTGCAGCGGCGGCATGCCGTTGAACAGGTGCGTCGCGGTCATCTCCAGGCCGCGCTCGCGCAGTGCGGGCGCTACCTGGGCGATGAGCGCCTCGGCCTGCTCCGCCGTGCCCGAGGTGTGGCCCAGCGACGGGACGGCGCCGGCCGCGATCAGCGCCTCCGCGGCGCCGCCCGGCCCGGCGACGCCCGGGATCTCGGGCGCCACCGTCATCGAGCGCAGATGCCCGCCCGACGCCGCGACCAGGTCGCGCACCAGCCCGGCGTCGCCGGTCACCAGATGCTCGGGGCTCTGCGCGCCGCGGCGCTCGTACGACAGGAACGGTCCCTCGGAATGGATGCCCGCGATGTCGCCGGCCTCCGCCAGCGCGCCGAGCATCTCCGCGCGGGCGAGCAGCGTCTCGCGGCCGGCGGTGACGAGCGAGGCGAGCATCGTCGTCGTGCCGTGCGTGCGGTGCTCGCGGACGGCCACGAGGGCCTCGTCGGCCGAGGTCGCGTCCGGGAAGCTCGCTCCCCCGCCGCCGTGGTCGTGCACGTCGACGAGGCCGGGCAGGATCGTCGTCCCGTCCGAGGCAGCGGGGACTGCGACCGGCGCACCGGCGGCCGGGCCCGCGTACGCGACGCGGTCGCCCTCCAGGACGAGCACGCCGTCCTCGACGACGGCGTCGGGCAGCACGAGGCGGCCGCGCAGGGCGGTGGAAGCGGGGGCGGCGGGCGGCGTCATGCGGTCATCCTCGCGCACGCGGCGCGGCGCAGTGCGCGCGGCACCGTGCGCGGCACCGCGTGTGCGGCGCCGCTCGAGGTGGCGTCAGAAGAGCCGGGCGTCGACGTCGTCGAGGCCGCGCATCGCCTCGTAGTCGAGGACGAGGCAGCCGATGCCGCGGTCCGTGGCCAGCACCCGCGCTTGTGGCTTGATCTCCTGCGCCGCGAACACGCCGCGCACGGGCGCCAGGAGCGGGTCACGGTTGAGCAGGTCGAGGTAGCGCGTGAGCTGCTCGACGCCGTCGATGTCGCCGCGGCGCTTGATCTCGACGGCGACGTGACCGCCCTCGGGGGCACGCGCCAGGATGTCGACGGGGCCGATGGCCGTCATGTACTCGCGGCGCACCAGCGAGTGGCCGTTGCCCAGGAGGGCGATCTGGGCCGCGAGCAGCTCCTGCAGGTGTGCCTCGACGCCGTCCTTGATGAGTCCCGGGTCGACGCCCAGCTCGTGCGCGGAGTCGTGCGCGACGTCGTGGAGCTCGATCTCGAGCCGGTCGTCCGACTTGGTGTGCTGGACCGTCCACACCTGCGTGACGCCCCGGCCGGCCGCCTCGGCGTCCGGCTCGGAGACCTTGAGCGTGCAGGGCGGGCTCATCCAGTTGAGCGGCTTGTACGAGCCGCCGTCGGAGTGCAGCAGCACGCTCCCGTCCGCCTTGACCACCAGCAGCCTCGTCGCGAGCGGCAGGTGGGCCGTCAGCCGGCCCGAGTAGCGGGCCGAGCAGTGGGCGACGACGAGGCGCACGGTCTCTCCTACAGGACGAGGTCGCGCCGCCCGGGCGGCGCGGCCTCGAGCCACGAGGCGAGCCCAGAGTACGCGGCCGCGGACATCGACAGCTCGAAGTCCGTGCCCTCGTAGCGGCACTGGACCAGGTACTGGTCGGCCTGGCCGGCCTGTTCGAGCGGCACGCGCCCGGTCACGACCAGGCGGTCCCGGAGCCAGGTGCGGGCCGCCCGCGGCGACAACGACCAGCACCGATACCACTCGATCCGGCCCACGGCGTAGTGGGCGATGCCCAGGGTGAAGGCCGCGGCCGGGTTGCCGCCGGCACGCGCGTTGCACGGGAACGACCCGACGCGGTGCGACAGCGTGTGCAGCCGGGACGCGCCCAGGGCCACCACGAGCGCAGCGGCCACGAGGACCGCCAGGAGCACCCACACGCCGGCGGCGGGCACGTCGGTGTCCTCAGCCCTCGGAGCCGGAGATCGGCGTGATCTCGTCGGCGACGACGGTGACGAGGTTGTCGTCGACCGACACGAAGCCGCCCGTCACGTGCACCTCGAACGAGGCGCCGTCGTCGGTGGTGACCCGCACGGTGCCGGGGCGCAGCACGGCAAGGATCGGCGTGTGCCCGGACAGGATGCCGATCTGGCCGTCCACGGACGGCGCGCTCACCTGGCGTGCGACGCCAGACCAGATCTTCCGGTCGGTGGCGACGAGGTCGACGCTCAGCTCTGCCACGAAGTTGTTCCTCTCGGTCGTCAGAAGGGACGGCGGCCCGCGCCCGCCCGCGCGGGGCGGTCACGGGCCGCCGACGGCGCTGTCAGGCGCCGTACTCCTTCTGGATACGGGCCCAGTTGCGCTCGAGGTCCTCGAGGCCACCGATGTTGTAGAAGGCCTGCTCGGCGATGTGGTCGAAGTCGCCGGCGGCGATCTTCTTGAACGCCTCGATGGTCTCCGACAGCGGCACCGTCGAGCCCACCACGCCCGTGAACTTCTCGGCCATGTAGGTGTTCTGCGAGAGGAACTGCTGGATGCGGCGCGCACGCGCCACGACCGTCTTGTCCTCCTCCGAGAGCTCGTCGACACCCAGGATCGCGATGATGTCCTGGAGCTCCTTGTTGCGCTGCAGGATCGACTTGACCTGCGTAGCGACGTCGTAGTGCTCCTGGCCCACGTAGCGCGGGTCGAGGATGCGCGACGTCGACGTCAGCGGGTCGACCGCCGGGTACAGACCCTTCGACGCGATCTCTCGGCTCAGCTCCGTGGTGGCGTCGAGGTGCGCGAACGTCGTGGCCGGGGCCGGGTCGGTGTAGTCGTCGGCCGGCACGTAGATCGCCTGCAGCGAGGTGATCGAGTGGCCGCGCGTCGAGGTGATGCGCTCCTGGAGGATGCCCATCTCGTCGGCGAGGTTCGGCTGGTAGCCCACCGCGGAGGGCATGCGGCCGAGCAGCGTCGACACCTCGGAGCCCGCCTGCGTGAAGCGGAAGATGTTGTCGATGAAGAGCAGCACGTCCTGCTTCTGCACGTCGCGGAAGTACTCCGCCATCGTCAGACCGGTCAGGGCGATGCGCAGGCGCGTGCCCGGCGGCTCGTCCATCTGGCCGAAGACCAGGGCCGTCTTGTCGAAGACGCCGGCCTCCTCCATCTCGTGGATGAGGTCGTTGCCCTCACGGGTGCGCTCGCCGACACCCGCGAAGACCGACACACCGCCGTGGTCCTGGGCGACGCGCTGGATCATCTCCTGGATGAGGACCGTCTTGCCGACGCCCGCACCGCCGAAGAGGCCGATCTTGCCACCCTGGACGTACGGGGTGAGCAGGTCGATGACCTTGACGCCGGTCTCGAACATCGAGGTCTTGGACTCGAGGTCCTTGAACGCCGGCGCCTTCCGGTGGATCGGCCAGCGCTCGGTGACCTCGAACTGCTCGCCCTCCTTGAGGTTGAGCACGTTCCCGGTCACGTCGAACACGTGGCCCTTGGTGATGTCGCCGACGGGCACCGTGATCGGGGAGCCGGTGTCGGTGACGGCGGCGCCGCGCACCAGGCCGTCGGTCGGCTTGAGCGCGATGGCGCGCACGAGCGAGTCGCCCAGGTGCTGGGCGACCTCGAGCGTGAGCGTGAAGGTCTTCTCGCCCTCGCCCTGCGAGCTCAGGTCGATGTCGACGGTGAGGGCGTTGTAGATGTCGGGGATCGCGTCCTCGGGGAACTCGATGTCCACGACGGGGCCGATCACTCGAGCGACGCGGCCAACTCCAGGGCCGGTCGGGGCCGCTCCGGAGTTCCCCCGGGAGTCCACGGTGGTGGCGGTCATTGCTTGCCTCGCTTCGGAAAGGTCGTCTGAGTCAGTTGGTCGGCCGTCGGCATCGTCGTTACTTCGATGCCGCGAGGGCGTCGGCACCCGAGACGATCTCGCTGATCTCCTGGGTGATGTCCGCCTGGCGGGCCTGGTTCGCCAGGCGCGTGTACGTCCGGATCAGGTCCTCGGCGTTGTCGGTCGCCGTGTGCATCGCCCGCTGGCGCGAGGCCAGCTCGGACGCCGCCGACTCCAGCAAGAAGCTGAACAGTCGGCTGCGTACGTAGCGCGGCAGCAGCGTGTCGAGGACGATGGCGGCCGAGGGCTCGAAGTCGTAGAGCGGCTCGACGTCGTCGTGCGCGGCGACGCCCTCGACCACCTCGAGCGGGAGCATCCGCACGACGCGCGGGCGCTGGGTGACCATGTTGACGAAGTGCGTGTACACCACGTGCAGCTCGCCGACGCCGCCCTCGCCCGCCGGGGCTGCAAACCGGGCCAGCAGGGCGTCCGCGATCTCGTTCGCCACCTCCGGGGTCGGGTTGTCCGATCCGTAGGACCACTGCCCCGCGATCTGGCGCCCGCGGTAGCGGTAGTACGACACCGCGCGGCGGCCGGCCACGAAGAGGTCGGCCTCCTTGCCCTCACGCACGAGCTGCTCGAGCAGGCGTTCGGTCTCGCGGATGATCGCCGCCGAGTACGCCCCGGCCATGCCACGGTCGGATGCGATGACGAGCACCGCGACGCGGTTCGTGTCGTGGCGCGGCTCGGTGAGCGGGTGCTCGACGTGCGCGTGCGTCGCGACCGCCGACACGGCCCGGGTGATGGCCTGCGCGAAGGGGGTCGCGGCCGCCACGCGGGCGCGAGCCTTGCCGATGCGGGAGGCCGCGATCAGCTCCTGCGCGCGGAACATCTTCTTGAGCGACTGCGTCGACTTGATCCGCTGCCTGTAGACGCGCTGGGATCCTCCGGCCATGTGTCAGGCCTTCTTGCCCGTGACGATCTGCTCCTGCTCGATCGTCACGTCGCCGTCCTCGGCGGGGCCGCCGACCAGCGGGGTGCCGTCGCCCTTGAGGAAGCCGTTGCGGAAGTCCTCGACGGCCTTGGCCAGGGCCGCCTCCGTCTCGTCCTCGAGCTTGCCCGTGGACGCGATGGTCGTCAGGACGTCGCTCGTGCGGCGCAGGTGGTCGAGCAGCTCCGACTCGAAGCGCTTGATGTCGTCGACGGGGACGTCGTCGAGCCGGCCCTTGGTGCCGGCCCAGATGGACACGACCTGCTCCTCGACCGGGTACGGGGTGTACTGCGGCTGCTTGAGGAGCTCCATGAGGGCGGCGCCGCGGGCCAGCTGGCCACGCGAGGCGGCGTCGAGGTCCGATGCGAACATCGCGAACGCCTCGAGCGAGCGGAACTGCGCCAGCTCGAGCTTCAGCGTGCCCGCGACCTTCTTCATGGCCTTGATCTGGGCGTCACCGCCGACGCGGGACACCGAGATACCGACGTCCACGGCGGGGCGCTGGTCGGCGTTGAAGAGGTCGGACTGCAGGAAGATCTGGCCGTCCGTGATGGAGATGACGTTGGTCGGGATGTACGCCGAGACGTCGTTCGCCTTGGTCTCGATCATCGGCAGACCGGTCATCGAGCCCGCGCCCAGCTCGTCGCTCAGCTTGGCGCAACGCTCGAGCAGGCGGGAGTGCAGGTAGAAGACGTCACCGGGGTACGCCTCGCGGCCCGGCGGGCGGCGCAGCAGCAGCGACACGGCACGGTAGGCCTCGGCCTGCTTCGACAGGTCGTCGAAGACGATCAGGACGTGCTTGCCCTGGTACATCCAGTGCTGGCCGATGGCCGAGCCGGTGTAGGGCGCGAGGTACTTGAAGCCGGCCGGGTCGGACGCCGGGGCCGCGACGATCGTCGTGTACTCCAGCGCGCCGGCGTCCTCGAGGGCGCCGCGCACGGAGGCGATGGTCGAGCCCTTCTGGCCGATGGCGACGTAGATGCAGCGCACCTGCTTCGACGGGTCGCCCGACTCCCAGTTGGCCTTCTGGTTGATGATCGTGTCGATCGCGATGGCCGTCTTGCCGGTCTGGCGGTCGCCGATGATCAGCTGACGCTGGCCGCGGCCGATCGGGATCATCGAGTCGATGGCCTTGATGCCGGTCTGCAGCGGCTCGTGGACCGACTTGCGCTGCATGACGCCCGGAGCCTGGAGCTCCAGGGCGCGGCGGCCGTCGATGCCGTCGATCTCGCCGAGGCCGTCGATCGGGGTGCCCAGCGGGTCCACGACGCGGCCGAGGTAGCCCTCGCCGACCGGGACCGAGAGGACCTCACCAGTGCGGCGGACCTCCTGGCCCTCCTCGACGCCGGTGAACTCGCCCAGGACGACGACGCCGATCTCGCGCACGTCGAGGTTGAGCGCGAGGCCGAGCGTGCCGTCCTCGAAGCGCAGCAGCTCGTTGGCCATCGCGCCCGGGAGGCCCTCGACGCTGGCGATGCCGTCGCCGGCGAGGGTGACGCGGCCGACCTCTTCGGTCACCGCCCCCTCAGGCTCGTAGGACTTCACGAAGCTGTCCAGCGCGGCCCGGATATCCTCCGGCCGGATCGTCAGCTCAGCCATTGCTTATCTCCTGTGGTCTCTTCAGTCGGCAGCCGACTGCGAATTTCTTTAGCCGGCGAGCCGACGGCGGGCGTCGGCAAGGCGGGACAGCACGGTGTTGTCGACGACGTCGGCGCCGACCTGGATGCGCAGACCGCCCACGACGGACGGGTCCTGCGTCACGTAGACCTGCACCCGCTGGCCGTAGGCCCGCTCGAGCAGCGACGTGAGGCGCTCGATCTGGACAGCGGACAGCTCGACGGCGCTGGTCACGGACGCGACCAGGCGCTCGCGCCGCTCGGCGATCACGTTGCCGACGCTCACGAGCGTCGCGACGAACCGACGGCCGCGCGGCGCCGTCGTTGCGCGCCGGGCGACCGCGACGGTGGTCCGGTCGGCCTTGCCCTCGAGCAGCGCGTCCACCAGGGCGGCGCGCCGCTCCCCCTTCGTGGTCGGGTCGGACAGCACCTGCCGGGCCTCTCGCTGCCCCTGCAGGGAGCGGGTGATCCGGAAGATCTCGTCCTCGACCGTCTCGAGCGTGCCGCGTGCCTCGGCATCGGCCAGCGTCGCCGAGAGCGCGAGGTGCTCGAGGGCGTCGGGCAGGTCCTTGTCCGACGACCAGCGCGCGGCGGCCATCGACTGGACGAGCTCGACGACGCGCGGGTCGAAGCCCGAGGCCAGCACGCGGCCGGCCACGGACTCCTTCGCCTCCGCCGGCAGCGACGGGTCAGAGAGCGTGCGACGCAGGGCACCGGACGAGTCCAGCGCGTCGACGACGGCGAAGATCTCCCCGCCGAGCGCCCGCGCGCCCTCGCCCGCAGCGCGCAGCACCGGCTCGAAGCGCTCCTGCGCCGCGGCCAGCGATGCTCCGCTCGTCCCGCGCATCAGCCCTCCCTGGTGGTCGAGCCGACGGGTGCCGAGTGCGACGCCTCGAGCTCGTCGAGGAACCGGTCGACGACGCGCGACTGGGCCGCGTGGTCGGCGAGCGACTCGCCCACGATCTTCGACGCGAGCTGGGTGGCGAGATCGCCGACGTCGGCGCGCAGCGACACGGCGGCAGCCTGACGCTCGGCCTCGATCTGGCGCTGAGCGGCCTCGGCGATGCGGGTCGCCTCCTCGCTGGCCTTCGTGCGGTGCTCGGCGACGATCGCCTTGCCCTCCTCACGGGCCTGCTCGCGGACCTTGGCGGCGTCGGTCCGGGCCTCGGTGAGCAGACGCTGCTGCTCGTCGAGCGCACGGTCGGCGGCCTCCTGGGCCTCCGCGGCCTTGGCCATGCCACCCTCGATCTTCGCGGCCCGCTCGTCGAGCACCGCCTGGAACCGCGGCAGCGCGTACTTGCGGAAGATCACGGCGATGACCACGACGACGACCAGCGACCAGATGATGTCGGCCGGCTCGGGGATGAGCATGTTGTGCTCTCCCTCGGCGGCGGCGAGCACCGCCCCGTACTGGGTCAGCGGGATCATCACGGGACGATGAAGCCGGCGACCAGGCCGAGAAGGGCGAGCACCTCGACGAAGGCGACACCGATGAACATGGTCGTGCGCAGCTGGCCGGAGACCTCGGGCTGGCGGGCCATGCCCTCGATGGTCTTGCCGATGAGGATGCCGAGGCCGATGCCGGGGCCGACGGCGGCAAGGCCGTACCCGACGGTGCCGATGTTGCCGGTGATCTCGGCGAGGTTGGTGACGTCCACTGGCTTTCCTTCCGTTGGGCGCCGCCCCGAGCCGGGGCTGGCGTCGCGTTGTTAGTTCGTCGTTGAAGCGTGGCTTCGGAGCGAGGAGCTCAGTGCTCCTCGACCGACAGGTTGATGTAGACGGCGGTGAGGATCGCGAACACGTAGGCCTGCAGCGCCGCGACGAAGGCCTCGAAGAGGAAGAAGAGGAAGCCCGCGATGAGCGTGCCGGCGCCGAAGAGCTTCATGCTGCCGTCGGACGTGAAGAAGAAGTACGAGGTGGCCACGAAGCAGATCGCGAGCATGAGGTGCCCGGCGACCATGTTGGCCAGGAGTCGGACGGCGAGCGTGGCCGGCCGCAGCACGAACACCTGCAGGAACTCGATGGGCACGAGCAGGATGTAGAGCGGCGCGGGGACACCGGCCGGCAGCAGCGAGCTCTTGAGGAACCCGGCGATGCCGTGGTGCGCCTTGACGCCCGCCCACAGGTAGGTGCCGTACACCCACAGGGCGAGCACCAGCGGAAGGCCGATGACCGAGGATCCTGCGATGTTCAGGAACGGCACGATGCCCGTGATGTTCATGAACAGGACCGTGCAGAAGATCGTGGCGAGCATCGGGAAGTACTGGCGGCCCAGCTTCTCTCCCAGCACCTCGATGGCGATGTTCTTGCGCACGAAGTCGAGGACGAACTCGACGGCCGCCTGGGTGCGACCGGGGACCACCTTCGCGCGGCGCGCGGTGAGGCTCACGATCAGCACGAGCGCGATCGCCGCGATGAAGCGCACCAGCACGATGCGGTTGATCTCGAACGGCGTGCCCGCGAAGAGCACCGCCGGCGGGAAGAAGTCCGCGATCGTGGGCGCGTGGAAGCCGCTGTCGCTCTCGGAGGCAGCGAGCAGCAGGGGCGTCAGTGACGTGGACAGGATGACTCCTGAAGATCGATGAGACCGCTTTGCACCACAACCAGTGGGTACGCCGTCGGACCAGGCCGTCATGGATTCGCGCACAGCCTACCGGATGATCTGGCGTAGTCCGCTCGGTGAGATGGCCCGGGATGATTGATTTCCCGCGGCTTGTGAATGCCTGCACAAACAGTTGCCCAGGTCATCGGTTCGAGCCCCGGAACGCTGCTGTACTCAGGGCTGCACGTACGGGACCCTCCCGCGCTGCACAGCGCGGTAGTCGAGCAGCGACGACCCGATCGCCCCGATCGCGACGACGGTGATCAGCACCCACGGGTCGTAGAAGTCGCGGCCGCGCAGCACGGCGAGCACCACGATGAGCACGATGATCTTCGCGACCCAGGCCCCCATGACGACGCCGGCCATCGCCGTCGGGCTGGCGCCCACGGTGCGGAGCATCGACCAGATCGTGGTGGCGCAGAAGAAGCCCGCAAGCGCCACGCCCACGAGGGCGCCCCACACGCCGGCCATGCCGGCCACGAGCGCGCCCACGGCGACACCGAGCACGGCGAGCACGCCCAGGAACACCACGGTGTCGCGCAGCGCGGCGCGCAGGACGCGCCGCTCGGGGGCCGTAGCGTCCGGCGCGGCGTCGGGGGTGGGGGCGGGGGTGTTCGTCACAGTTGCGGTCCTCGGGTCGGGGATGGGGTGGTCGCAGCGGGTCGGACGACGGGCACCGCGCCCGTCGCGACGTCGTCGTCGAGCAGGCGGCCGTGCGTGCGCAGCGGGCCGAGCGTGAGCGCGAGCGCGACCAGCGCCGCGACGCCCGTGCCGGCCAGCACGGCGTGCCACTCCCACTGCACCAGGGCCGCGGCGCCGAACGCGAACACCGCCGTCCACACATAGAGGATCACGACGGCGCGGCGGTGCGAGTGCCCGATGGCCAGCATCCGGTGGTGCAGGTGCATCCGGTCGGGGTGGAACGGCGACTTCCCGGACGCCAGGCGGCGCACCACGGCCATGCTCATGTCGAGCAGCGGCAGCAGCACCACCGCCACCGGCAGCAGCAGCGGCACGTACGCGGGCACGCTCTGGGCGCCCGAGGTCAGGTCCGGGCTGATCTGGCCTGTCACGGAGATCGTCGCCCCAGCGAGCACCAGGCCCAGCACCATCGAGCCCGAGTCGCCCATGAAGATGTGCGACGGGTGGAAGTTGTGCGGCAGGAAGCCGAGGCACGCCCCCACCAGCACGGCGACCATGAGCGACGCGAGCGACGAGTAGTCCAGCGGGCTGGTCTGCTGCGTGAGCCCGTACGTGTACAGGAAGAACGCCGAGCCGCCGATGGCGATGACCCCCGCCGCCAGGCCGTCGAGCCCGTCGACGAAGTTCACGGCGTTCATGGTCGCCACCACCACGAAGATCGTGACGAACAGCGACAGGCGCGAGCCGGGGATCGTGAGCTGGCCCGGGATGGGCCAAGTGGTCAGCTGGACCTGCATGATCGCCATGAAGCCGCCCGCGAGCACCTGCCCCGCGAGCTTCGTCATCCAGTCGAGGTCCCACACGTCGTCGGCCCAGCCGAGCAGCGCGACGATGACGGCCGCGCCGACGATGCCCCAGACCTTCGGCGCCGCGAAGACGCTCGAGAGGAACGGCATGCGCGAAGCGACGAGCACCGCCACGACGATGCCCAGCAGGATCGCCAGGCCACCCAGGCGCGGCGTCGGCAGCGTGTGCACGTCGCGGTCGCGCACCGCCGAGATCGCGTGCGTGCGGCGCGCGAGCCAGCGCGCCGACGGCGTCAAGAGGTAGGTGACGGCCGCCGCGACGAGGAGCAGCAGGAGGTAGACCCTCACGCGCCGGCCTCCTTCCCCGGGTCGGGCGTGTCAGGCCCGACGACGCCGGGCACGACCTCGCGCAGCCTGTCGAGACCGATCGACCCCTCGCGCACCAGCCGCGGCGGCGTCACGGTCGCGTCCACGACGGTCGACGCGCCGCCCGGTGCGGTGCCGCCGTCGAGGTAGACGGCGACGGAGTCGCCGAGCTGCTCGCGCGCCGCCGCCGCCTCCAGCGGGGCCGGCTCACCCGCGCGCTGCGCACCGGTCACGGCGAGCGGGCCGGTGCGGTGCAGCAGGGCCAGGGCGGCGGGGTGGTCAGGCATGCGCAGCGCGACGGTCCCCCGCGCCTCCCCGAGGTCCCACTGCAGCGACGGCTGCGCGGCGAAGATGACGGTGAGCGGCCCGGGCCAGAAGGCCGCCACGAGCGCGCGGGCGTCGTCGGACACGTCGGTTGCGAGGCCGTCGAGCGTGCGGACGTCGGGGACCAGCACCGGCGCCGGCGTGCGGTCGGCGCGACCCTTCGCCGCCCCGATCGCGGCGACGGCGTCCGGGTCGAAAGCCTCGGCGCCGACGCCGTAGACCGTGTCCGTCGGGAGCACCACCAGACCGCCCCGCCGGACCGTGTTGACGGCCTCGTCGATCGCGGCGCCCCAGGCGTTCGGGTCCGTGACGTCGCGGACGACGCCCTGCACGCTGCTCACGGCCTCAGTCTTCCACGCGCGCGGTGGTCCTCCGGGCGACCACCATGCGTGGGCGGCCGGTGAGGTCGTCCTGCGTCGCGGCGGGCTCGAAGGCGCCCGTCGCGTCGACCATCGCGCGCGCCGCGGCGTCCTGCACCTCGGCGTGCTCCATGACGTACAGCCCTCCCGGCCGCAGCAGGCGCGCGGCCGCGGCCGTGACGCCGCGCGGGACCTCGAGACCGTCGGGCCCCAGCCCGTACAGCGCGACGGCGGGGTCGTGCTGCGCGACCTCGGGGTCGCGGGGCACGGCGTCCGGCGGCACATAGGGCGGGTTGGAGACGACGACGTCGACCGTCCCGTCGAGCTCGCGCAGCGCGGTGCGCGCGTCGCCCCGGACCAGGCGGACGGCGGCGCCCTCGGCGTTGCGGGCCGCCCAGGCGTGGGCGGCGGCGTCGAGCTCGACGGCGTGGACCTGGGCACCCGGCACCTCGGACGCAAGCGCGAGGGCGATCGCGGCCGACCCCGTGCACAGGTCGACGACGACGGCGCCGCCGCGCTCGGTGACGACGCGGGCCGCCTCGTCGATCGCGACCTGCGCGACGGCCTCGGTCTCGGGCCGCGGCACGAACACGCCCGGCCCCACGGCCAGCTCGAGGTGCCGGAACGGGGCCGTGCCCGTCAGGTGCTGGAGCGGCTCCCTCGTGGCGCGGCGTGCGACGAGCTCGCAGAACGCCGCGGCGGCGTCGTCGGGCAGCCCGGCGTCGAGGACGGCGAGGCGCCGCACCTCGCCGCGCTCGGCCCCCAGGACGTGCACGAGCAGGAGCTCGGCGTCCGTGCGCGCGCTGGCCACGCCCGCGGCGGCGAGCGTCGCCGTCGCCTCGCGGAGGAGTGCGCCGGCACGCGCCTCAGGCACCGGCTGCCGCCAGGCGCGCGGCCTCGTCGGCGTCGATCGCCGAGCGGACGACGGGCTCGAGGTCGCCGTCGAGCACGTGGTCGAGGTTGTAGGCCTTGTAGCCCGTGCGGTGGTCGGCGATGCGGTTCTCGGGGAAGTTGTACGTGCGGATGCGCTCCGAGCGGTCGACGGTCCGCACCTGCGAGCGGCGCAGGTCCGCCGCCTCGGCCGCGGCGGCCTCCTGCTGCGCGGCGAGCAGGCGGGCGCGCAGCACGCGCATGGCCTGCTCCTTGTTCTGCAGCTGCGACTTCTCGTTCTGCATGGAGACGACGATGCCGGTGGGCAGGTGCGTGATGCGCACCGCGGAGTCGGTGGTGTTGACCGACTGCCCGCCCGGGCCCGAGGACCGGTAGACGTCGATGCGCAGGTCGTTGAGGTCGATCTCGACCTCGCCCGGGTCGTCGACCTCGGGGAACACGAGCACGCCCGCCGCAGACGTGTGGATGCGGCCCTGCGTCTCGGTCACGGGGACGCGCTGCACGCGGTGCACGCCGCCCTCGTACTTGAGATGGGCCCAGACGCCCTCCCCGGGGTCGTTCAGGGAGCGCGCCTTGACGGCCACCTGGACGTCCTTGTAGCCGCCGAGGTCGGTCTCGGTGGACTCGAGCACCTGGGTGGACCAGCCCTTGCGCTCGGCATACCGCAGGTACATGCGCAGCAGGTCACCCGCGAAGAGCGCGGACTCCTCGCCGCCCTCGCCGGCCTTGATCTCGAGGATGACGTCGCGGCCGTCGTCGGGGTCGCGCGGCACCAGCACGCGGCGCAGGTGCTCGGCGGCGGCCGCCGCGACGGCCTGGAGGGCGGGGAGCTCGGCGGCGAGCTCGTCGTCGAGCTCGGCGAGCTCCGCGGCGGCCGCGGCGTCGTCCCGGGCGGTCTGCCAGGCGCGATAAGCCCCCACGACCTGGTTCAGCTCGGCGTACCGGCGGCCCAGCGTGCGGGCCCGGCCGGCGTCGGCGTGGACGGCCGGGTCGGCGAGCGCGCGCTCGATCTCGGCGTGCTCGGCCATCAGGGGCTGCACGGCGGCATAGGGATCGGTCACGTCACCACTCTGCGAGGTAGAGAGCTGGGGGTAAAGCAACAGCGCCAAAGCAACAGCGCCGGCGGTCCGGCGTCCGACTTTCGTGCGACTGCCCCTGGAGAGGTTGTCGGGATCGTCGGGCGGACCACCGGCGCTGCCGGGGTGCTAGCTGGCGGCCTTCTTGCCGTAGCGCGCCTCGAAGCGGGCCACGCGGCCACCGGTGTCGAGGATCTTCTGCTTGCCCGTGTAGAACGGGTGGCAGGCGCTGCAGACCTCGACGCTGATCGCGCCAGACTTCTCGGTCGAGCGCGTGGTGAAGGTGTTGCCGCACGTGCACGTGATCTGCGTGAGCACGTACTCGGGGTGGATACCGGACTTCATGATGCTCCTTGGGGTGGTTGCCGCCGGGTCGCCCCGCTGACTGCGGGCCGTGAACCGGAAGGCCGACAGAACATTGTGCCAGACGGCGCCCCAGTTCCGGAAACGGGGTCCCCGGCGCCGTACGATCCGGCTCATGCCCAGGACCCTCATCGTCACCAACGACTTCCCGCCGCGGCGCGGCGGCATCGAGTCGTTCGTGCGCGCGCTCGCCGACCGGCTCGGCGACGTCGTCGTCTACACGGCGTCGATGCCGGGCTCCGACGACGTGGACGCCGCGCTCCCCTACCCGGTGATCCGCGACCGCAGCGGCACGCTGCTGCCGACCCGGCGCGTGCGCGACGCCGTCGTGCGCACCCTGCGCGAGCACGAGTGCGACCGCGTGCTGATCGGCTCCTCGGTACCGCTCGGGCTGCTCGCGCCGGCGCTGCGCGCGGCCGGGGCCGAGCGCGTCGTCGCGATCACCCACGGGCACGAGGTCTGGTGGTCGCGGCTGCCAGGCACCCGCCAGGCGCTGCGGCGGGTGGGCGACGCCGTCGACACGCTGACCGACATCTCCGACTGGACGCGCGCGCAGATCGGCAAGGCCCTGTCCGATGCCGGTCGCGCGCGGCAGACGCGCATGGCTCCCGGGGTCGACACCGACCGGTTCCGCCCCGGCTGCGGCGGCGAGGCCGTGCGGGCCGGGCTGGGATTCGACGCCGCCACGCCCGTCGTCGTGTGCGCCGCGCGACTCGTGCAGCGCAAAGGACAGGACATGCTCATCGACGCGTGGCCGCAGGTCTTGCGCGAGATCCCGGCCGCGCGCCTGGTGATCGTCGGCGACGGCCCGTACCGCGAGAGGCTCGAGCAGCGCGCTGCGCGGCGGGGCGTGGCCGACGTCGTCACGTTCGCCGGGTCGGCGCCCTGGGAGCAGATGCCCGGGTGGATGGACGCGGCCGACGTGTTCGCGATGCCGTCCCGCTCGCGCCTGCTGGGCCTGGAGCCGGAGGGCCTCGGGATCGTGTTCCTCGAGGCCGCGGCGTGCGAGAAGCCGGTGATCGTGGGCCGCAGCGGCGGCGCCCCCGAGGCGACCGACGACGGCGTCACCGGCCATGTCGTCGACCCGCGCGACCCGGCCGAGATCGCCCAGCGCGTGGTCGAGCTGCTGACGGACCCCGAGACCGCGGAGAAGATGGGCGTCCTGGGCCGCGAGCGGGTGCTGGCGAGCTGGCAGTGGGACCAGGTGGGCGCGACGGCCCGCCGCCTGCTGCACGTCTGACGGCGTTGTCAGGCTGACGGCGTTGTCAGGATGACCGCGTCGTCAGGCCCACGCGGGGCCGTGCACCACCGTGGCCCTGACAACGCGCACGCCCCCGGAACGTGTCAGGGCCACGGCGGACTTGAGTCCATCGTGGCCCTGACATGTTGGGGAGAGCGGGTCAGATCGTCTCGCCGGCCGTCTCGTCGGCCAGGCCGCCGGGCGTCGTCTTCTGGACGTGGAGCAGGAACTCCACGTTCGTCTTGGTCTTCTTGAGCTGGCCCAGCAGCAGCTCGATCGACTGCTGCGTGTCGAGGGCGCCCATGACGCGGCGCAGCTTGTAGACGATCTGCAGCTCGTCGCGCGACATGAGGATCTCCTCGCGCCGCGTGCCCGACGCGTTGACGTCGATCGCCGGGAAGATGCGCTTCTCAGAGAGCGAGCGGGACAGGCGCAGCTCCATGTTGCCCGTGCCCTTGAACTCCTCGAAGATCACCTCGTCCATCTTCGAGCCCGTCTCGATGAGCGCGGTGGCGAGGATGGTCAGCGAGCCGCCGTTCTCGATGTTGCGGGCGGCGCCGAAGAACCGCTTCGGCGGGTAGAGCGCCGCGGCGTCGACACCACCGGACAGGATGCGGCCCGACGCCGGCGCGGCCAGGTTGTAGGCGCGCGACAGGCGGGTGATGCCGTCCAGCAGCACGACGACGTCCTGACCCAGCTCCACGAGGCGCTTGGCGCGCTCGATGGCGAGCTCGGCGACGAGAGCGTGGTCCGACGCGGGGCGGTCGAAGGTCGAGGAGATGACCTCGCCCTTGACGGTGCGCTCGAAGTCGGTGACCTCCTCAGGCCGCTCGTCGACCAGCACCACCATGAGGTGGACCTCGGGGTTGTTGGCCGCGATGGAGTTGGCGATCGCCTGCATGATGAGCGTCTTGCCGGCCTTGGGCGGCGCGACGATGAGGCCGCGCTGGCCCTTGCCGATCGGGGCGACGATGTCGATGACACGCGGCGTCAGACGCGTCGCCTCAGGGTTCTCGAGGCGCAGGCGCTCCTGCGGGTACAGCGGCGTGAGCTTGGTGAACTCGGGACGCTGGCGCGACTCCTCGGCCGTCATGCCGTTGACCGAGTCGAGGCGGACGAGCGCGTTGTACTTCGACCGCGCGCTGGTGCCCTGCGGCGGCTGATCGCCCTCGCGCGGCTGACGGATCGCGCCGACGATCGCGTCGCCACGGCGCAGGCCCGCCCGCTTGACCTGGTTGAGCGAGACGTACACGTCGTTCGGCCCGGGCAGGTAACCGCTGGTCCGCACGAACGCGTAGTTGTCGAGCACGTCGAGCACACCCGCCACGGGCAGCAGGACGTCGTCCTCGCCGACCTCGACGTCCTCGCCGCCGACGATGTCGGGCTGGCCGCCGCGGGGGTTGCGCCCGCGCTTGCGGTCCCGGCCGCGGTCGCGGCCGCGACGGCGGCGCGAGCGGTCGTCGTCCGGCCCGAAGCTGCGGTTGTCGTGCTGCTGACGGTTGTCGCCGCGCTGCTGCTGGGCCTGCTGGCCGTCACCGCCGTCGTTCTGCTGGCGGTTCTGGCCCTGGCCCTGGCTCTGCTGGCCCTGGCTCTGCTGGCCCTGGTTCTGCTGGCCCTGGCCGCCGGAGCCCTGGCCCTGGCGGCGCTGGCGCGGCGCGGAGACGGCGTCGGCGAGCTCGGCGAGGCGAGCCGCGCGGTCGACGTCGGACGCCGGCTGCTCGGCGCGGGCAGGCTGCTCCGCGCGAGCGGACTGCTCGCGCGTGGCCTGCTCGCCCTCGGCCGGACGTTCCGTGCCCGCGGGCCGCGTGGCCCGGCGCGAGCGCCGCGTCTCGGCGGAGGCCGGAGCGTCGGCCGACGCGGGTGCGACGTCGGCGCGCACGACCGGAGCGGTCGTCGACGCGGACGCGGGTGCGGTCGTAGCGGCCGCGCTGCCGCCGCCGGCGCGACCCGCTCGGATGGCCTCGACGAGGTCACCCTTGCGCATCTTGGACGTGCCCTTGACCCCCATCTGGGAGGCCACGGCCTGGAGCTCGGCGAGCTTCATCGAGCTCAAGGACCCGGAGCTGCTCGCCCGGGTCTGGGTGGTGTCTGTCACGAAGGACCCTTCCCCCTCGTTCGCGGGGCGTCCGGCGGTGTCGCCAGGACGCATGAACCTCGCGTCAGCGATACGTCGACGTCACTGACTCCGGTTCGTCGGCCTTCTCCCTCGTCACCTCGAGCGTCCACGCACGGGACAGTGCAAGGAATGCGCTGAACCGCGCGGTTCGGTGGGGGTGGCTGAGGTCGGCCCGAAACGCCTGGTGGGTTCGGCCGATGCCTGAAGGCTCATTGCATGTTACCACCGGACGTGGCTGCGTCCGGTGCGGCGAGCATACGACGCGCCCGCGCGCCGTGCGTGTCGATGCCAGGCCGCAGCGCCCGCCAGCCCGCGACGCCGTCGACGAGTCCCGCGAGAGTGGCGTCGAGGGCGGGCACATCGGCCTCGGGCGTCAGCACCAGGACCGTGGGGCCGGCGCCCGAGATCGTCGCGGCGAAACCTTCCGCGCGCAGCGCGCGCAGCAGCTCCGACGACGCCGTCATGACACCGGCGCGGTAGGCCTGGTGCAGCTTGTCCTCGGTGGCCTCGAGCAGCAGCTCGGGCCGGCGCGCGAGCGCCTCGACCAGCAGCGCGGACCGACCCGCGTTGAACGCGGCGTCGGCATGCGGGACGGTTGCGGGCAGCACGGCCCGGGCGCGCGAGGTGGCCAGCCGGGAGTCGGGCACCAGCACGGTCGCGACGATCGACGGGTCGACCTCGAGCCCCACGGCGCGCGGCCCGTCACCGTCCTGCCACGCGACGGTGGCGCCCCCGGTGATCGCGGGGGCTGCGTTGTCCGGGTGACCCTCGAACTCGGTCGCGATCGCGAGCACCGCCCGCGAGTCGAGCGCGCGCGGCTCGGCGAGCAGTGCCCGCGCGGCCACCACGCCGGCGACGACGGCTGCGGCGGACGACCCGAGGCCGCGCCCGTGCGGGATCGCGTTCGAGCAGGTCATCCGCAGCCCGGTGAGAGGCGCGCCGGCGAGCTCGAGCGTGTGCCGCAGGGCCCGCACCACGAGGTGCTCCGCGTCGGTGGGCACCTGCCCAGCGCCCTCGCCGAAGACGTCGACGACGACGTCGTCGCTCGCCACGAGGCGCACCTCGAGCTCGTCGTAGAGGGCCAGGGCCAGTCCGAGCGCGTCGAAGCCCGGCCCCAGGTTGGCGCTGGTGGCGGGCACCCGCACGACGACGTGGTCGGCTCCGAGCTGCACGGCGGGCTCCTCTCAGTCCGGGCGGGTCACTCGAGGCCGAGAGCCTGCGCGATGGAGACGACGTCGGCCGTCACGCGCAGCGGCTGCACCTCGCTGCCGTCGGGGGTGCGCAGCGCCCAGCCCGGGTCCTTGAGACCGTGGCCGGTCACGGTGATGACGATGCGCGCACCCGCGGGGACCAGACCTGCCTCGGCGCGAGCCAGCACGCCCGCGACGCCCGCCGCCGACGCCGGCTCGACGAACACGCCGACCTCGCTCGACAGGATGCGGTGGGCGGCGAGGATCTGCTCGTCCGTGACCGCTTCGATCACGCCGCCGGACTCGTCGCGCGCGGCCACGGCCTGCTCCCACGAGGCGGGGTTGCCGATGCGGATCGCGGTGGCGATGGTCTCGGGCTCGTCGATCGGGTGGCCCTTGACGATCGGCGCGGCGCCGGCGGCCTGGAAGCCCCACATCATCGGGGCCTTCGAGGCGGTGCCGTCGGCGGCGTACTCGAGGAAGCCCTTGCGGTACGCCGTGATGTTGCCGGCGTTGCCCACGGGCAGCGCGTGGATGTCGGGGGCGTCGCCGAGAGCGTCGACGATCTCGAACGCACCGGTCTTCTGGCCCTCGATGCGGTCGGGGTTGACCGAGTTGACCAGCTCGACCGGGTACGCCTCGGCGAGCTTGCGGGCGGCCACGAGGCAGTCGTCGAAGTTGCCGTCGACCTGCAGCAGCATCGCGCCGTGCGCGATCGCCTGGGACAGCTTGCCCATCGCGATCTTGCCGTCCGGCACCAGCACCGCGCAGGTCATCCCCGCGCGCGTGGCGTAGGCGGCGGCCGACGCCGAGGTGTTGCCCGTCGAGGCGCAGACCACGGCCTTGGCGCCGCGGCCCGCGGCGGCGGAGATCGCCGTCGTCATGCCACGGTCCTTGAAGGAGCCGGTCGGGTTCATGCCCTCGACCTTGACCCAGACCTCGGCGCCCGTGCGGGCCGAGAGCGCCGGCGCCGGGACGAGCGGCGTGCCGCCCTCCCCCAGCGTCACGATCGTCTGCTGCACGTGGGCGGGCAGGCGGTCGGCGTACTCGGCGATGACGCCGTTCCATTGCTTGGCCACTGGTGGGCTCCTCAGCTTCCCTCGACTCGCAGGACGGAGATGATCTGGCGCACCGGCTCGAGGCGCGCGACGGCGTCGACCGTCGCACGCAGCGAGGCCTCGCGCGCCGCGTGCGTGGTGATGACCAGGTTCGCGATGCCGGACTGGTCCTCGGTGTGCGACGACGTCTGGCGCACCGTGTCGATCGAGACGCCGTGCTCGGCGAGCACGCCCGCGACCTGCGCGAGCACGCCCGGGCGGTCGGCGATCGCCAGGCGCACCTGGAAGCGCGTGATCGCGGCCTCGGCCGGCAGCACCGGGAAGGCCTGGCCCTTCGACTCGCGCACCCCCTTGCCCCCGGTCAGGCGCCGACGCGCCGCGGAGACGACGTCGCCGAGCACCGCCGACGCCGTCGGGCGGCCGCCGGCACCCTGGCCGTAGAACATGAGCGGGCCCGCGCCGTCGGCCTCGACGAACACGGCGTTGAACGCCCCGCGCACGGCGGCCAGCGGGTGGTCGTCCGGCACGAGCGCCGGGTGGACGCGCACGGAGATGTCGCCGTCGTCGACGGGGCCGATGACCTCCGCGACCGCGAGCAGCTTGATGACGTGGCCGGTGCGCTTCGCCCAGGCGACGTCGGCGGCGGTGACGCCGCGGATGCCCTCGCGTGCGACGTCCTTGAGCGCCACGCGGGTGTGGAACGCGAGGCTCGCCAGGATCGCGGCCTTGGCGGCGGCGTCGAACCCGTCGACGTCCGCGGTCGGGTCGGCTTCGGCGTAGCCGAGCGCCTGGGCCTCCTTGACCGCCTGGTCCAGCTCGACGCCCTCGGTGGTCATCTTGTCGAGCACGAAGTTGGTCGTGCCGTTGACGATGCCGAGGACCCGGCGCACGTGGTCGCCCGCGAGCGACTCGCGGATCGGCCGCACGATCGGGATCGCACCCGCCACCGCGGCCTCGAAGAGCAGGTCGACGCCGGCCTGGTCGGCCGCCTCGAACAGCTCGGGGCCGCGCTCGGCGAGCAGGGCCTTGTTCGCGGTGACGACGGCCGCGCCGGCCTCGAGCGCGCGGCCGATGAGCGTGCGCGCGGGCTCGATTCCGCCCATGACCTCGACGACGACGTCGGCGCGGTCGACGAGCGCCTCGGCGTCGGTGGTCAGCAGCTCGCTCGGGATCACGAACCCGTCATCCGTGACGCGCACCGCATCCACCGAGCGGACGGCGATGCCGGCCAGCTCGACGGGCGCACCCACGCGCGCGGCGAGGTCGATCGGGTTCTGGAGGATGCCGCGGGCCACTTCCGTGCCCACCACACCGCATCCGAGCAGCGCGACGCGCAGCGGGCTGGGGCTCGACTTCTCGGGCACGGGGCACCTCCGGTCATCGGGGGGATGTCGCGCCCAGAATAGGGCGTCCCGGCTGCCGGGACGCCCGCAGTCCGGCACGCGGTCAGCCCAGGCTGGCGCTGGTCGTCGCTCCGGCGCCCGCGCTTCCGTTCGACGGTCCGGTTTCCGGTCGGTCGGCACATCGAGCGACCGGAAACGGGAGCGCCGAACGGATCGGTGCTCTGCGCGCGGCGCGTGGCGCGCGGGGTCAGCCTTGGTCGAGCGCCAGCAGGTCGTCGACCGTCTCGCGGCGCACGATGACGCACGAGGCGCCGTCCGCGACCGCAACTACCGGCGGGCGCGGCAGCAGGTTGTAGTTCGACGCCATCGACCGGCCGTACGCCCCCGTCGCCGCGACGGCGAGCAGGTCCCCCGCCGCGATGTCGCCGGGCAGCCGGATCTCCTGCAGCACGATGTCGCCGCTCTCGCAGTGCTTGCCGACCACGCGAGCGAGCGCAGGCGCCGCCGTGCTCGTGCGGTTCGCCAGCTCCGCGTGGTAGCGGGCGCCGTAAAGCGCGGGGCGGATGTTGTCGCTCATGCCGCCGTCGACCGAGACGTACAGGCGCGTGAACGTCGCACCGTCGTCGCCCGTGACGAGCACGGGCTTGACCGTGCCGACCGTGTAGAGCGTCACACCGGACGGGCCGACGATCGCGCGGCCGGGCTCGATCGAGATGCGCGGCAGCGCGGTGCCGAGCTCCGCGGAGGCAGTCGCGACGGCGTGCGCGATGTCGCGGGCGATCGTGAACGGGTCGACCGTCTCCTCGCCCGGCAGGTAGGCGATGCCGTACCCGCCGCCGAGGTCGACCTCCTCGACCAGCACGCCCGTCCGCGCGGCGAGGTCCGCGCGCAGCCGCAGCACCGCGCGCGCGGCCTCGACGAAGCCGGCGCCGTCCAGGATCTGCGAGCCGATGTGCGAGTGGATGCCCAGCAGGCGCAGGCTCGGGCGCTCCTGCACGCGCAACAGCGCCTGCATCGCCGGGGCGTCGCCGCCGTCGGGCCCGGCGTTGACCGAGAGGCCGAACTTCTGGTCCTCGTGCGCCGTCGAGATGAACTCGTGCCCGCCCGCGTGCACGCCCGTGGTCACGCGCACCATCACGGGCGCGGCGACGCCGCGCGCTGCCGCGAGGGCGGCGACGCGGTCCACCTCGGCGAGCGAGTCGACGATGATCCGGCCGACGCCGGCCACGAGGGCGGCGTCGATCTCGCCGTCGGACTTGTTGTTGCCGTGCAGGCCGAGCTCCGCGCCGGGGACTCCCGCGCGCAGCGCGACGGCGAGCTCGCCGCCCGACGCCGTATCGACCCGCAGGCCCTCCTCGCGCGCCCAGCGCGCGACGGCCACGGTGAGCAGCGCCTTACCCGCGTAGTACACGTCGACGCCGGTGCCGATCGCCTCGAAGGCGTCCGCGAACGCCGCCCGGTAGGCGCGGGCGCGGGCCCGGAAGTCGGACTCGTCGAGCACGTACGCAGGCGTGCCGTGCTCCGCCGCGAGCGCCGGTGCGCTCACCCCGCCCAGCACCAGCGCGCCGCCGTCGCGCCCTGCCGAGGCCGGCCAGGGCGCACCGAGCGGGGCGCTCACATCCGCTCCGGCGCGGACACGCCGAGCAGGTGCAGGCCGTTGGCGAGCACCTGGCGGACGGCGTCGTTGAGCCAGAGGCGCGTGCGGTGGGTGTCCGTGACGGGCTCGTCCGGGTAGGGCAGCACGCGGCGCTGGGCGCCGTCGTCGTCCTTGGCCTGGTACCAGGAGTGGTAGTCGCTCGCGAGCGCCTCGAGGTAGCGCGCGACGCGGTGCGGCTCGCGCAGCGCGGCGGCCTCGCCCACGATGCGCGGGAACTCCGCGAGCCGCCCGACGAGCACGGACTCGGTGCCGTGGTCGAGCAGCGACGGGTCGAACCCGTCCGCCCGCGAGACGCCGCGGTCGGCGGCGTTGCGGTCGACGGCGGCGGTGCGCGAGTGCGCGTACTGCACGTAGTAGACCGGGTTCTCGTTCTTCTGGCTGGTCAGCAGGTCGAGGTCCAGGTCGATCGTCGAGTCGGCGGCGAAGCGCGCGAGCGAGTACCGGGCGGCGTCCACGCCGACGGCGTCGACCAGGTCGTCGATGGTGATGACCGTGCCGGCGCGCTTGGACATGCGGACGGGCTGGCCCTCCTTGACCAGGTTGACGAGCTGGCCGATGAGGATCTGGAGGTTCTTGCCCGGCTCGTCGCCGAAGGCCGCGCAGACCGCCATCATGCGTCCGATGTACCCGTGGTGGTCGGCGCCCAGCATGATGATGACCTCGTCCGCGCCGCGCTCGCGCTTGTCGAGGTAGTAGGCGATGTCGCCCGCGATGTAGGCCGCCTCGCCGTCGGACTTGATGACCACGCGGTCCTTGTCGTCACCGAACTCGGTGGTGCGCAACCAGGTGGCGCCGTCGGCCTCGAAGATGTGGCCGGCCGCGCGCAGGCGCTCGACGGCGCGCTCGACCTCGCCGGACTCGTGCAGCGAGTCCTCGTGGAAGTAGACGTCGAAGTCGACGCCGAAGTCGTGGAGCGACTTCTTGATCTCGCCGAACATCATCTCGACGCCGCGAGCGCGGAAGGCCTCCTGGGCCTCGGCGTCGGGCCGCTCCGCGGGGGCCTGCTCGCCGGCCGCAGTGGCCTGCGCGGTGACCGCATCGGCGATCTCCTGGATGTAGGCGCCGCCGTAGCCGTCCTCGGGCGCGGCGTCGCCGCGGCCGGCCGCGAGGAGCGAGCGCGCGAAGCGGTCGATCTGCGTGCCGTGGTCGTTGAAGTAGTACTCCCGCGTCACCTGCGCGCCGGAGGCCTCGAGCACGCGGGCCAGCGAGTCGCCGACGGCGGCCCAGCGGACGCCGCCGATATGGATCGGCCCCGTGGGGTTGGCCGAGACGAACTCGAGGTTGATGTGCTTGCCGGCCTCGGTCTCGTTGCGGCCGTAGGCGTCACCGGCGTCGACGATGGTGCGGGCCAGCTCGCCCGCGGCGGCGGCGTCGAGCGTGATGTTGAGGAAGCCGGGGCCGGCGATGTCGACCTGCTTGATCCCGGCGACCGCCTTGAGGCGGGCGGCGAGGTCCTCGGCGAGCGCGCGCGGCGTGGTCCCGGCCTTCTTGGCGAGCTGGAGGGCCACGTTGGTGGCCCAGTCCCCGTGCTCTCGCTGCCGCGGTCGCTCCACGTGGACCGACGCGGGGACCGCGGCGGGGTCGAGAGCGAGCGTGCCGTCGGCGACGGCCGCGGCGAGGGCAGTGCTGAGCGCTCCGGAGAGCTCGTCGGGGGTCACGCGCCGATTCTACGTGGGGGCGGTGAGACCCCCGTCCGGCTGTTCAGGCTCCCTCGGTGGGTTTGTCGGGTGTCTCTGCGCCCTCGGGCGGCTCGGGGAGATCGTCCGGGTAGAGGATGTCGATCTCGACGATGGACTTCGGAAAGTCCTTCCGGTTGTTCGTGAGGAACTGGTCGGCGCTCCCGTTGACCGCGGTCGCCAGGTGGATCGCGTCGGCCGCACGCAACCCGTAGTCGACGGCGAGAGAGAGGCCGAGCTGCGCGGTCGCCGCATCAACAGGCACAAGCTCGATGCGTCCGAGATAGCTGATCAGCGTGAGCTGCTCGTCGGCATCGCCCGTCCGTAGCGGCGTCGTCAGCACCTCGGGCAGGAGCAGGACCGAACCGGTCCCCACGAACGGGGACGCCTCAGGGTCGACGTCGAACAACACCGCGACGCGGCGGCCGAGCGGGTTGTGCAGGTCGGCCGCGTGCACGAGCACGTCCGTGTCGAACGCGATCACGACCAGGCGTCCCGGCCTTCACGAACCCAAGCGACGATCTCCTCCGCACGTTCCGTGGTGAGCCCACCTTTGCGGACGGGCCTGTGGCGCGCCTCCTCGAGCAGACGACCGATGCGGTCGGCGCGCTCGAACACCGCCGAGCTGCGGCGTGCGCGCAGCACGTCCGGACGCACCATCACGGCGACCGGCTTGCCGTGACGCGTGATGGTGATCTCCTCGCCCTGCGCGACACGATCGACGAGCGATGGCAGGGAGGCTCGCGCCTCGCTGATCGTCAATGCGCTCATGGGCCTAGTTTGCAGGCGTGTACACCCGTGTACAAGTGACGACGGCCTCGCACCCCGTTCTCGCTTCCCTCGGTGGGCAGGTCCCCGACCTGCCACCGAAGACTCACAGTGCTGGTAGTCTCGGGTCGGCCGTCCGGTGGGCGGCTGCGCGCCTGTAGCTCAGTGGATAGAGCGTCTGCCTCCGGAGCAGAAGGTCGGGGGTTCGAGTCCCTTCAGGCGCACCTTCCGAAACGGCCCGTCACCTGAGAATCCAGGTTGCGGGCCGTTTCGCATGCACGGCCGCGCACCTACTGGAGGTCCAGCTCGACCCATTCCGTCAAGCCAAAGGCAACGTCCTGGCGTACGGCTTCCTCGAACACCTCGACGACGACGTCCGCTTCGACGTAGATATCGTCACCGTTGAGCACAACCTCTCCGCTCGAGGCCGACCGATTCGCCGAGAGCCCTCAGTCTCGAGCGTTCCTGAAATCTGCCTCCGAGTCGGCCCGCATCGTGCTCATCAGGACGCGGACCGAGGCCGTCCCCCACCGCTCTGACCTGCAGTCATACCGGGTTGCTCAATGGTTGAGTCCAGAACGAGTCAAATTCTGGGACTCTGTGCGCCGCGGCAGACCCTCGGGTTCGTCCTCCGCGAGAGACGCCTCGTAGCGTCGTAGCCATGACGAAGACACCGCTCCCCCGCATCGCATCCGCCCTGCTCGCTGGCGCGTTCGCCGTCGTCCCGGTCGCCGCCACGGTCGCCCTGGCGCCGCCGGCCGCCGCCATCGCGCACCTCACCGACGACGCCCAGGTCGGCTACGACGCCGACGCGCTGACCAAGCTCGGCATCACCCCGGCCTCCGCCGATCTCGACAGCTCCGAAGGTCACGTCCACGTCGCGACCGAGGACGGCGTCGAGGCAGTCCCCGCCGACCCGGCCGAGGCGGTCGACGGCGGCGTCGAGTTCCGCGACGAGGACGGCAACCTCGTCGACCGCGACCCGGCCGAGCTCGAGCTCGACCGCGCGGAGCTCGCCCGCCGGGGCATCGCGACCGCCGACATCGAGCCGATCTCCGCCGAGATGACGCCCGTCTCCGCCAACATCGACGAGACCGGCGGCTTGTCGAGCGGCGTAGTCGTCGCATTCGTCGCCAGTGGCGTCGCCCTCTTCGGCGGCGGTGTGGCCCTCGGCCGACGCGCCCGAGCTCACAAGGCCTGACGCGGCTCCCCGGCAGGGTGCGCGAACCACGCGGCGCGCGCGCCCTGCCGGCGCTCGCACGAGAGCGTCGATGACAATGGGAGGCATGGTCACGCGACCGCGCACCGACGACGCCTGAGGAACCATCGTGTCCTCTGCCGCCGCCACGCCCGACGAGGAGTTCGCCGCCTTCATGGCCGACGCCTCGCCCCGGCTCGCGCACACCGCGTGGCTGCTCACGGGTGACGAGCACCTGGCCGAGGAGCTCGTTCAGGAGGCGCTGACCCGCACGTTCCTCGCCTGGCGCAAGGTGCGCCGACGCGACCCGCACGCGTACGCACGCCGGGTTCTCGTCGGACGTCGGGCCAACGACCAGGTCAAGCGGAACCGCGAACCGTCGTACGCCTCGCCGGCACTGCCGGACGGCGCGACCGAGGGTGGTGAGCGGGCGGTGATCGACCGCGACCGGCTGGTCCGCGCCCTGTCCACCCTCACCGAGAGGCAGCGACGGATCGTCGTGCTGCGGCACCTCGTCGGCCTCAGCGAGCAGGAGGTCGCCCACAACCTCGGCGTGTCGCTCGGCACCGTCAAGTCGACCGCGTCGCGCGGCCTCGCCCAGCTGCGCGAGGTGCTGGAGTCGGCCGACGACGCCGCACAGTCACCCCATCACGGCCAGGAAAGCTAGGAGGACGCCATGCCCATGGAAGACGACGCGTTCGTCCAGGCCCTGAGCCGCCTCGCCGCGGAGGCAGCGCCGACCATCGACGTCGACACGACCCGTGTCGTTCCCACGGCGCGCCGCCGCCGGGACCGTCGGCGCTCGGTGGCGACCGCCTCGCTCGGCGTGCTCGTCCTCGCCGGCGTGGGGTTCACCCAGGTCCCGGGGTGGACTGACGGTCCCGTCGTCGCTGCGTACGAGACCGTCGTCGAGCCGACCGCTCGGGTCGCGCCGCTCTCCGTCGTCGAGCACGACACGGACGACGCCGACGACTACGCCGGCGTGCCCACCGCCGTGGCGGGTGCGCTGGCTGCCGCCGGGGTCGGAGCCCTCGGAGCGGGCGCGTACTTGGCGGTGCGCGCACGCCGCCACGAGCGCTGACCTGTAGTCCACTTCGTCCGTATCACGGCGACGAGCAACGAGAGCGCCAGTGGGGGTTCGACGAGTTCGAGCATTCGCGCGGAGTTCGAGCGCTCGGGCGCTCGTACGCCCGACAATCGCTCGAACTCCGCGGCCGCGGCCTCAAGCAGGCCACCAGCCGGCGCTCGCCGCGGAGCCCGCGCACTCCGCGGAGCCCGCGCTCGTCCGACGGCGAGCGCAGCGGACACCCAGAGCGCTCACCCGGCGGGCGGTTGCCACAGCTCGATCGGGAGCCCCTCAGGGTCGTGGACGCGAGCGAAGCAGCCGTACTCCGTCTCCCAGTCGGGGCGCCGTTCGACGTCGATGCCCGCCGCCTCGAGCCGCGCCGCCAGCGCGTCGAGGTCGGTCACGCGCAGGTTCAGCATGAACTGCTGGTCCGCCGCGAAGTAGTCGCTGTCGGCGTCGAACGGGGCGAACACCGTCATGCCCGCCTGCTGCTGCCAGATCGCGTCGTGCCCCGCGTCGATGCCGAGGTGCTCGCGGTACCACGCGGCCCTCGCGCCCGGGTCGCGGCTCCGGAAAAAGACGCCCCCGATTCCCTCGACCGTCACGACGTCCCTCCTCGGCCGGCGACCCGCCGGCGCCCCGCCGACGACCCGGCCAGCATCGGTCGCAGGCGCGGCGCCCGCAACACCTCGCATCACGTCGGCCACGACCGACCGTTCGTCGCCACCGTCCGCACGGGATCGCCAGCTCAGTGGGCGTCGCGACGCGCTCCGTCGCGCCCTTTCCGTCGCCTCCCCCTCCCTTTCGGCGTCGTACCTCCTGGCGTTCCCGCGCCCAGAACGCCAGAAGGTACGACGCCGAAAGGGAGGGTTGGCGGCGAATGCGGCGGTTTGCGCGGGCGGCGGGCGTATACAGAACTAGCCGAACGCTGGACGGGTGGGACCCGCAGGGCTACCTTCTGTATACATGAGCGTCAGCGAGGCCGCCCCCCGCGTCGGCGAACGCGCGTACCGCACCCTGCGGGACGAGATCGTGCGCTGGAGCCTCCCGCCCGGCGCCCCCCTCGGTGAGATCGAGCTCGCGGAGCGGCTCGGCATGTCCCGCACCCCCGTCCGTGAGGCGCTCGCGCGACTGCTCGCCGACGGGCTCGTCGTCACCGTCGGCGGGCGCGGGCTCGCCGTCGCGCCGATGGACCTCGAGCGGGTGCACGCGCTGTACGAGGTGCGCCAGGCGCTCGAGACTCAGGCGGCCCGGCTGGCCGCGCGCCGCGGCGATCCCGCGGTCTTCGCGGCGCTCGCCGACGAGCTCTCGGCCGCGCCGACGGAGCGGGCCGCCTACTACGACCTCGTCGCCCGCCTCGACGCGGCGATCGACGCCGCGACTGCCAACGACTACCTCGTCGCCGCCCTCGGGTCCGTCCGCACGCACCTCGAGCGCATCCGCCGCGTCGCGCAGGACGATCCCGCCCGGCTGGCCGCCGCCGCCGTCGAGCACCGCACGATCGCGGCCGCGATCGCGGCCGGCGACGCCGAGCTGGCCGCCCACGCCACTCACGTGCACCTGCACCACAGCCTCGAGAACGTCGTCCGGACCGGAGGGACCGCAGCATGATCACGCACCACGTCAGCGTCCACCGCAGCGACGAGGCCCTGCCGCCCGAGGACCAGCTCGCGTACGCCATCGCCACGGTCGCGGCCGAGCAGCTCGACCCCGCGCCCGAGGTCACCGACATGGTGGTCAACCGACTCATCGACAACACCGCGGTCGCCGTCGCGAGCCTGGGGCGGGCTCCCGTGCTCGCAGCGCGCGCGCAGGCGGAGGCGCACCGGCCGTCGACGGGCGGGCGCGGGTCGACCGTCGTCGGCAGCGCACTGCGGACGAGCCCCGAGTGGGCCGCCTGGGCCAACGGGGTGGCGGTGCGCGAGCTCGACTACCACGACACGTTCCTCGCGGCCGAGTACTCGCACCCGGGCGACAACATCCCGCCGGTCCTGGCCGTCGCGCAGCACGTCGGGGCCGACGGCGCGGCGCTCGTGCGCGGCATCGTGACCGGGTACGAGGTCCAGGTGGACCTGGTCCGGGCCATCTCCCTGCATGCGCACAAGATCGACCACGTCGCCCACCTCGGGCCGAGCGCCGCGGCGGGGATCGGCACGCTGCTGGGCCTGGGCGCCGACGTCATCGCCCAGGCCGTGGCCCAGGCGCTGCACACGACGACGGCGACCCGGCAGTCGCGCAAAGGCGAGATCTCGACGTGGAAGGCATACGCCCCCGCGTTCGCGGGCAAGGCGGCGGTCGAGGCAGTGGACCGGGCGATGCGCGGGCAGACCAGCCCGGCGCCGATCTACGAGGGCGAGGACGGCGTCATCGCCTGGCTGCTCGACGGACCCGGCGGCGCGTACGACGTCCCGCTGCCCGAGAAGGGCGAGGCGCGCAGGGCGATCCTCGACACCTATACCAAGGAGCACTCGGCGGAGTACCAGGCGCAGGCCTGGATCGACCTCGCGCGCAGGCTTGGCGCCGAGCGCCCCGAGCTGCGCGACCCCGACGCGGTGAGCGCCGTCGTGCTGCACACCAGCCATCACACGCACCACGTCATCGGCTCGGGCAGCGGCGACCCGCAGAAGTACGACCCGGCAGCGTCGCGGGAGACGCTCGACCACTCGATCCCGTACATCTTCACGGTCGCGCTGCAGGACGGCGCGTGGCACCACGTCGCGAGCTACGCGTCGGCGCGGGCGGGCCGCCCGGACACGGTCGCGCTGTGGCGCAAGGTGACGACGGCGGAGGACCCGGAATGGACCCGCCGCTACCACTCGAGCGACCCGACGGAGAAGGCGTTCGGCGGCCGCGTCGAGATCACGCTGACCAGCGGGGAGACCGTCGTCGACGAGATCGCCGTCGCCGACGCCCACCCGCTGGGTGCGCGGCCGTTCGCTCGCGCGGACTACGTGCGCAAGTTCCGCACGCTCGCCCAGGACGTGCTCGCCGAAGCGGAGGTCGAGCGGTTCCTCGGGCTCGCCGAGCGCCTGCCGGACCTCAGGTCCGGCGAGCTCGCCGGGCTCACCGTGCGGCCGCTCGTGGACCCGGCCGCGGCCGCCGCACCGTCGCGAGGGATCTTCTGATGCTGTACTCCACGCTCACTCCGACGGCCAAGCGCCGAGCCTTACGCGAGCGCCTGCGCTCGGGCGAGCTGCTCGAGCTGCCGGGGGCGTTCAGCCCGCTCGCGGCCCGGCTCGTCGAGGACAAGGGGTTCGACGGCGTCTACGTCTCGGGCGCGGTCGTCGCCGCCGACCTGGGGCTGCCCGACGTCGGCCTCACGACGCTCAGCGAGGTGGCCGCCCGCGCCGGGCAGATCGCCCGCATGACGGACCTGCCCACGCTGGTCGACGCCGACACCGGCTTCGGCGAGGCCATGAACGTGGCGCGCACCGTGCAGACGCTCGAGGACGCCGGCGTCGCGGGCCTGCACGTCGAGGACCAGGTCAACCCCAAGCGCTGCGGCCACCTGGACGGCAAGCAGGTCGTCGACGACGCGACGGCGCTGCAGCGGGTGCGTTCGGCCGTCGAGGCGCGCCGCGACGACGACCTGCTGATCATGGCCCGCACTGATGCGCGGGCCGTGCTCGGGCTCGACGCCGCGCTCGACCGGGCGCGGGCGCTGGTCGACGCCGGGGCCGACGCCGTCTTCCCGGAGGCGCTGCAGGACCTGGCGGAGCTCGAGGCGTTCGCGAACGCGCTCCCCGTCCCCGTGCTTGCGAACATGACCGAGTTCGGCAAGACGGACCTGTTCACGCGGCAGGAGCTCGTGGACGCGGGCGTCGCGATCGTCATCTATCCCGTCTCCCTGCTGCGCGTCGCCATGGGCGCCGCGGAGCGGGCGCTCGACTCGCTGCGGTCCGAGGGGTCGCTGCGCTCGCAGGTGCCGGGCATGCAGACGCGTGCGCGGCTGTACGAGCTGCTCGACTACGCCGGGTACTCGGCGTTCGACACCGGCGTCTTCGACTTCACCCTGGAGGAGCAATGACCGAGGAGATCCACCCCGGCCTGGCCGGCGTCGTCGCCGACGCCACCGCGATCAGCGCGGTCAACCCCGAGACCAACTCGCTGCTGTACCGCGGCTACCCGGTGCAGGAGCTCGCCGACACCCAGCCGTTCGAAGCCGTGGCGTGGCTGCTGTGGAACGGCGAGCTGCCGACGGACGAGGAGCTGGCGTGGCTGCGCGCCAACGGCCGCCCGTTCCGCCCGCTGGCGCCGGAGGTGCGGGCGGCGATCGACGCGCTCCCCCGCGACGCGCACCCGATGGACGAGGTCCGCACCGCGGTGAGCATCATCGGTGCCGACGAGTCCGCCGGGGAGGTGCTGCACGAGACGGGCCCGACGCGCGAGGAGAACGTGGCCCGCAGCCTGCGGCTCTTCGCGGCACTGCCGGCGATCGTCGCGTACGGGCAGCGCCGCCGGCACGGTCTGGAGCCGATCGCGCCGGACGAGAGCCTCACGTACGCCCAGAACTTCCTGTGGATGACGCGCGGCGAGGTGCCCGACCCCGTCGTCGTCGACGCGTTCAACCGGTCGATGATCCTGTACGCCGAGCACTCGTTCAACGCCTCGACCTTCACCGCGCGCGTGATCGCGTCCACGCTCAGCGACCTGCACTCCGCCGTCGTCGGCGCGATCGGCGCGCTGAAGGGTCCGCTGCACGGTGGCGCCAACGAGATGGTGATGCACACGCTCGACGAGATCGGCACCGCCGAGAACGTGGGGCCGTGGCTCGACGCGGCGCTCGCGGAGCACCGCAAGATCATGGGCTTCGGGCACCGCGTCTACAAGCACGGGGACTCGCGGGTGCCGACCATGCGGGCCGCGCTCGGCACGCTCGTCGAGCACTTCGACCGGCCGGACCTGCTCGCTCTGTACGAGGCGCTCGAGCGGGAGTTCGTCGAGCGCAAGGGCATCTACCCCAACCTCGACTTCCCGTCAGGCCCGGCTTACCACCTCATGGGCTTCGACACCCCCACGTTCACGCCGATCTTCGTCGCCGCACGCGTGACGGGCTGGACGGCGCACGTCCTGGAGCAGCAGGCGCACAACGCCCTCATCCGCCCGCTCGCGGCGTACGACGGCGTCCCGGAGCGGCACGTTCAGGCGTCGACGCGCGCGAGCTGAGCCGCGAGCTCGCGCGTGCCGCCGTGCCACGGCGTGCCGTGGCCGGGCAGCACCCACGTAGCGTCGATCGACGCGAGCTTGGCGTGCGAGGCGCGGGCGGCGACCGGGTCGTCCGTGAAGGGGGCCGGCTGGGGGCCGCGCGCGCCGGTGAGCACGTGCCGCGTGGTCAGCGCGTCGCCGACGAACACCGCATCGACGCTCGGCACGACCACCGCGACGCTTCCGGCGGAGTGGCCGGGCAGCGCGACGATCTGCGGGACGCCGGGCAGGTCGAGCACGTCGCCGTCGTGCACCGGCGTCACCTCGGTGAGGTACGTGGTGCGGAGCCCGCCCTTGCGGGCGGCGTACCAGAAGAACTGCGCGACCGCGCCCAGGCGCATGTGGCCCCAGGCCGGGTGCGTGGACTCCTTGCCGCAGGCTCGGGCGGCGTCGGCCTCGTGCACGTAGACCGGGACGCCGTGGTCGCGCCGCAGGCGCTCGGCGTACCCGATGTGGTCGCTGTCGCCGTGCGTCAGGACGACGCCGCGCAGGTCCGCGAGCGTCCGGCCCATGGCCGCCAGCTCGCGCTGCAGGTCGCGGAACTGGCCCGCGAGGCCGGCGTCGATGAGCGTGAGGCCGCCCTCGCCCTCGACGAGGTACGCGGCGACGATGTCGTTCCCGACGCGGTGCAGGCCCGGTGCCAGCTTCATGGCCGGCTCCTCTCTCGAAACAGGTATCGTTTGACGATGGCTACGCTAGATAGCCATCATGGCTAATGTCAATAGCCCAAGGAGAGACTCGATGCCCACCCCGGAGCGCACCACGACCGACGAGGTCGTCGCCGCCGCCCGCGGCCTCGTCGAGGGCGGCGGCCCGGACGCCCTGACGATGCAGGCGGTCGCGGCGCAGGTCGGCGTCCGCGCCCCCTCGCTCTACAAGCGCGTCCGGAGCCGCGAGCACCTGCTCGGGCTGGTCGTCGAGCGCGAGACCCGCGAGCTCGCCCGCGTGCTCGACGACGCCGCCCATAGTGAGCCGGCCGACCCGGCCCGCCGCCTCGTCGCGCTCGCCACCGCGCTGCGTGCGCACGCGCACGCGCACCCCCGCCTCTTCGGCCTGCTCGTCTCGCCCCTGCCCACGGCAGCCGCGCCGCCCCGGGACGCGCTCGAGGCGGCCAGCGACGCCGTCCTGCGCACCTGCGCCGAGCTGGTCGGACCCGAGCACGCGCTCGACGCCGCGCGCACGGTCACCGCGTGGGCGTACGGCTTCCTCACCATGGAGCTGTCGGGCGCGTTCCAGCTGGGGGGCGATCCCGGCGACGCGTTCGACTTCGGCGCCCAGGCCGTCGCGCGGTCGATCGCTACGCTGGCGGGATGACCGACGAGACCACCGGGTACGCGGACTTCGAGTTCGAGCGCCGATTCCTCGTGCGCGAGCTGCCGGCGACGCTCCGCGACACCCCCGCCCTGATCGTCCAGAGCTACTTCCTGTCCGACGGCGGGTACGCGCTCCGCGTGCGCTGCCAGGCGTCGGGGGTCGAGGCCCGGCTCGGGGCGTCGTCAGACGCGCGGGAGGTGCTCGCGCGGTACCAGGGCGAGGTCGACTTCGCGGCCGTCACCGTCAAAGGTCCCAGCGTCGGCGGCACGCGGTACGAGGCCGAGCGCGAGATCGACCCGAGCATGGGCGTCGAGCTGGTGCGGCGCGGTGGCGCGCAGATCCTCAAGACGCGGTACGCGGCGTGGCTCGGGGCAGACGGCTGGGTCATCGACGTGTTCGGCGGGTCGAACTGCCCGCTGATCATCGCGGAGTGCGAGCGCTCCGGGCCGGTCACCGGGCTGCAGATCCCCGACTTCTGCGTCACCGAGCTCACGGACGACCGCCGGTTCTCCAACGAGTCGCTCGCGGTCGACCCGTTCAGCGGCTGGGCCGCGCCGTTCGCGCGCGAGCTGGCCGAGGTGGGGCCGCGGTTCCGGCAGGACTTCGGGCCGAACGGGCGACTCACCGTCTAGTGCCAGGTCGAGACTTCCTCGACCCCGGGCCGGAACTCGAAGTGCCACGGCTCGTAGTTGCCGGCGCCGCCGCGGCGCGCCCACGGCGGGTTCTCCCACCCGTACGCGGCGCCGTTCTCGACGAGCCACTTGTACGCGGCCGAGTTCCCGGTCACCGCTGACGACAGGTCGATCGCCAGGCCGAAGCCGTGCATCGAGGTGCCGGGCCGCGCGGCCAGGTAGCCACGGGACTCCTTGACCGAGTACTGCCGGCTCAGCGAGCGGTAGCTGTCGACGAGCCCGATGTCGGTGCCGAACTCCGCCTTGAAGGCCTCGTTGAGCGCCGTCAGCGCCACGGCTGCCCGCGGCTGCAGGCGGAACCCCGCCGCGAACGGCAGGTCGCACAGCTCGGCGTCGGTCAGGTGTCCGTTCGTGCTGGTGACGACGGTGTCGGCGGCGCACCCGGGCAGCGGGTCGCGGTCCTCCGACCGCGAGACCGGTGCGGCAGCGCGGACCACGACCGGCGCGGCGGCGATGCCCGGGGCGGTCGCCGGGGCGGCGGCCTGGTTGCGGACGACGTCGAGGGTCGAGGGACCGACCGGGGCGAGGTCGAGGTCGAACGGCGAGCTGCCGCCGCCACCGCCGATCGAGCCGAGCGGGGCCAGCGGGGCCGCGATCGTGGCCGCCGCCAGGGCGCCGAGGACGGCGACGCGGGGCAGCCAGGCGCTGCGCGTGCGCGGGGCCGGCTCGGGTCGACCGGAGCGTTCGGCGCGCGAGCGCAGATCGGCGGGCAGCTCCGGCTCCGGCCGCGGCGCGGGCACCGGCGCGGCACCGAACAACGACGTGGGAGCCGGGACAAGCACAGGAGCGGGCGTGGAGACCGCCGCGGGTGCGGAGACCGGTGCCGGTGCGGAGACCGATGCCGGTGCGGAGACCGGTGCGCGCGCAGGCACGGGGCGAGAGACCGGCGCCGGTGCCGCGGCGAGCCGCGAGAACAGCTCGGGCACCGCAGGGGCCGGGACGCTGTCTCCGAGCACGGGCGGCTGGGACACCCCCGAGGGCGGGACCACCAGGTTCCCGAGCGCCGGGCTGATCGGAGCCGGACCGTGGAACCTGATGCCGCCGACCACGACCGTGTCGCCCGAGCGGCCGCTCGCGCGGAGCGCGGCCTCGCGCTCGCGCTCCTCGGCCTCACGGCGCTCGCGGCGGGTCATCAGGACCTGGGGGGACCCTGACGTGGCGCTCACTGGCTCCACGTTGCCTCCCGCTGTTGTCCTGGTCACGGCCGTGGAAAACGATCACCATGCCGTTCGTCACGGAACCATAACGGCATCACCCGCTGCCGCCAAGCCCCCGGGTGAAGCCGGCGTCTGGAAAGCGCGTGCCCCCCGGCGTGTCGCGCCCGCTGTGACCGACCTCACGATGCGGGGCTCAGGCCCGCCGGAGCCGCCGCTGCATGGCGTCGCGGACCTCGCCGACGAGCTCCTCGAGGATGTCCTCGAGGAACACCACGCCGATCACCCCGTCGACCCCTTCGACGCGAGCGAGGTGCGCACCCGTGCGCTGCATCGCCCGCAACGCGTCCTCGACCTCGTCCTGCGGCAGCACGGTTGCCAGAGCCCGCACCCGGAACGCCGGCACGGGCACCCGGCGGTCCCCGTCGGTCGCGTACAGCACGTCCTTGAGGTGCAGGTACCCGACCACGGCGCCCGGGCGCTGCGGGTCCGTGACCGGGAAGCGCGAGAAGCCCGTGCGCGCGACGAGGTGCTCGACGTCGTCGGGCGTGACGCCGTCGGACACCGTGACCAGGTGCTCCACGGGGACCATGACGTCCCCGGCGGTGCGCGCGGAGAACTCGATCGCGGAGCCGAGCAGGCCCTGCGCGTCGAGGAGGCGGCCCTCGGCCTGCGAGTGCACGACGATCGACTGGACCTGCTGGGCCGTGAATGCCGAGGCGACCTCGTCCTTGGGCTCGACGCCCGCGAGCCGCACGGCGTGGTTGGCCAGCCAGTTCAGCGCCCCGATCACCGGGCGCACCGCCCGCGCGATCATCACCAGCGGCGGGCCGAACCACATGACCGCGGCCTCGGGGCCGGCGACGGCGAGGTTCTTCGGCACCATCTCGCCCAGCACCACGTGCAGGTAGACGACGATCGAGAGCGCCACGAAGAACGAGATGGGGTGCACCAGCGACTCAGGGATGCCGAGGGCGTGGAACGGGCCCTCGAGGAGCGCGGCCACGGCGGGCTCGGCGACGATGCCCAGGCCGGTGGAGCACACGGTCACGCCGAGCTGCGCGGCCGCGAGCATGAGCGAGACGTGCTCGATGGCCCAGAGCACCGTCTGGGCGCGGCGGTCGCCAGCCGCGGCGCGGGGCTCGATCGCCGCGCGGCGCGAGGAGATGATGGCGAACTCGGCGCCGACGAAGAACGCGTTGCCGGCGAGCAGCAGCACGCCGATGACGATCGCGAGCGGGGTGCTCATCGCTTGTCCCCCTCGAGGCCGCGCACGCGCACCCGCTCGGCCCGCCGGCCGGTCATCGACTCGACGCTCAGCAGCACCGCACGGCCGCGCTCGCGCACCTCGACGACGTCGCCCACCGCGGGCAGGCGGCCGAGCCGGGCCATGACCAGGCCGCCGAGCGTCTCGTAGGCCGGGCCCTCGGGCACCACCAGGCCGGTGGTCTCCTCGAGCTCGTCGGGGCGCATGACGCCGGGCACCACCCAGGAGCCGTCCGCGGCCCGGACGGCCCCGGCGCGCCGCGGGTCGTGCTCGTCGGCGACGTCGCCCACCAGCTCCTCGACGACGTCCTCGAGCGTCACGATCCCGGAGGTGCCGCCGTACTCGTCGACGACGACGGCCATCTGCAGGCCGAACGAGCGCAGCTCCACGAGCAGCGGCCCGAGCCGCACCGTCTCGGGGACGCGCGGCGCCTCGACCATGAGCGCGGCGGCGGGCACCTCGGCCCTCCGCTCGAACGGCACGCCCACGGCGCGGCGCAGGTGCACGATCCCGACGACGTCGTCGCGGTCCTCGCCGATGACCGGGAAGCGGGAGTGCCCGGTGCGGCGGGCCAGCGCGATGACCTCGAGCGCGGTGTCCTCACGCTCGACGACGGCCATGCGCAGGCGGTCGGTCATGACGTCGCGGGCCGACAGCTCGTCGAGCTCGATCGAGTTGGTGAGCAGGGTGGCGACGGACTGCTCGAGGGTGCCCTCCTCGGCGGACCGCTTGACCAGGGAGAGCAGCTCGGGGGCCGAGCGCGCGCCCGACAGCTCCTCGCGCGGCTCGACGCCGACGCGGCGCAGCAGCCCGTTGGCAGACTTGTTGAGCGCGAGGATCAGCGGCTTGGCGGTCTTCGTGAACCCTCGCACGAGCGGGACCACCCACAGCGCGGTCCGGTACGGGGCGGCCAGCGCGAAGTTCTTGGGGATCAGCTCGCCGACGAGCATCGAGAAGAAGTTGACGACGACGAGGCCGAAGATCGCGGCGAGCGCTCCAGCCAGCCGCGGTGGTACCGAGGTGGCGCCCAGGCCCACGGAGAACAGGGCCAGCAGGGCGGGCTGCGCGGTGTACCCGAGCAGGATCGTGGTGACGGTGACGCCCACCTGGGCGGAGCTCAGCTCGATCGACAGGTGCTTGAGCCCGGTACGCACCGAGCGGTGTCGCCAGCCCTGCTCCTCGCCGAGGATCGCCGGGTCGAGCGTGACGAGAGCGAACTCCCCCGCGACGAAGACCGCGGTTCCCGCGGTGAGCACGACGCCGAGGGCGACCATGAGCCACTCATCCGTCATCGGGCACTCCGGTCGGAGCGACGGGCAAGGGCGCTGGGATGTCGAGGCTCGTCCATCGGCACCGATCGTATCGGCCCATGGCGGCCAAGTGTCAGGCTCGTGCCCACCCTGTATGCCAACCTGATGCCATGACACCGGAGGTCACCCCCCAGACGGCCACCATCCTGGTGGTCGAGGACGAGCCCGCGATCGCCACTGCCGTCGCCCAGCGACTCACCGCCGAAGGCTGGCGGGTCGAGGTCGCCCGTGACGGCTTGTCGGCGGTCGACGCCGCCGTGCGGCTGCGGCCCGACGCCGTCGTCCTGGACGTCATGCTCCCGGGCATCGACGGCCTCGAGGTGACGCGCCGCATCCAGGCCGAGCAGCCCGTCCCGATCCTGATGCTCACCGCGCGCGACGACGAGACCGACATGCTCGTGGGCCTCGGCGTCGGCGCCGACGACTACATGACCAAGCCGTTCTCGATGCGCGAGCTCGTCGCACGCGTCAAGGCGCTGCTTCGGCGCGTGGAGCGCGCGCAGCAGGCCGCGGTGACGATGCCGGCGGAGCCCCCGCTCGTCATGGGCGACGTGACGATCGACAAGGCGCAGCGCCGCGTGCACCGCGGGGGCGACGAGGTCCACCTCACGCCCACGGAGTTCGAGCTGCTCGTCATGCTCGCGTCCTCCCCGAAGACGGTGCTGACGCGCGAGCGCCTGCTCGCCGAGGTGTGGGACTGGGCGGACGCGTCCGGAACACGCACGGTCGACTCGCACATCAAGGCGCTGCGCCGCAAGCTCGGGCCGGACCTGATCCGCACGGTGCACGGGGTCGGGTACGCCTTCGAGCCGCCCGCCTCCTGAGGCGCTGTGATGGCCCTCCGCCCGCTCGACCCGCTCCGGTCGCTCAAGATCAAGCTGGGCGTGCTCGTCGTCGCCGCGGTGACGTTCGCGGCGGCGCTGACCTGGCTGGGCCTGCGCGTGCAGCTCGGGCCGAGCCGCACGTTCCCGCTCGTCATCGTGCTGTCCCTGGTGCTGACGCAGGTGCTCGCGCGCGGCATGACGTCGCCGCTCCGTGAGATGACGGTGGCGGTCGAGGCGATGGCGGCCGGCGACTACGACCAGCGGGTCACCGCGACGAGCCGCGACGAGGTGGGAACGCTCGCGGCCGCGTTCAACCAGATGGCCGAGGACCTCGCCTCGGTGGACCGCACCCGCCGCGACCTCATCGCGAACGTCTCGCACGAGCTGCGCACCCCGGTCGCCGCGCTCCAGGCCCAGCTCGAGAACATGGTCGACGGTGTCACCCAGCCGACGCCGGCCGCGCTCGAGCTCTCGCTCGCGCAGACCGAGCGGCTCACGCGCCTCGTCACCTATCTGCTCGACCTGTCGCGCGTCGAGGCGGGCGCGTCCGCGCTCTCCATCACGACGATCGCCGTCGGCGACTTCCTCGAGGAGTGCGCCCAGGCGCACAGCATGGTCGAGGCGTCGAAGAACCTGCGCTACGTCGTCGACGTCACGCCGGACGACCTGGTGCTCGAGGCGGACGCCGAGCGGCTGCGGCAGATCGTCGTCAACCTGCTGCAGAACGCGATCCGGCACTCGCCGTCGAGCGGGGAGATCCGCCTGGACGGTTACCCCGAGGGCGGCGACGTCGTCATCGAGGTGTCCGACGAGGGCCCGGGCATCGCGCCGCAGGACCGCGAGCGCGTCTTCGAGCGGTTCGCGCGCGGAGGTGCGACGGCGAGCGGCGGCACGGGGATCGGGCTCGCGATCGTGCGCTGGGCGGTGGACCTGCACGGCGGGCACGTCACCGTCGAGGACTCCCCGACCGGCGAGGGCGCCACGATGCGGCTGGTGCTACCGGCCAAGGCGCACCCCGCGCCCGGGGTGACGACGACGGTGGCCGACTCCTAGAGCGTGCCGGTGAGACGCAGTCGCGTGAGATGTGTCACACGGGTCATGGCCTGCCGAGCCCCGACGGGGTACCGGTTGCCGATGGTTGACGCTTCACCGGTCTCCCCGGAACCGGGCTTGCCCGACCTTTTGCCTCCCGCCGACCAGCAGGCGCGCAGGCGGCGGGGCACCCGGGGAGGGCCCAGCGGTAAGGCATAGGCTGGAGAGCGTCCGAGGGTGTGCCACGAATCACCCCCGGTCACGACCCAACACCCCTCTGCAACACGTGAAGGCGGGCGAGACGCGCGTGGTGTCCCCGAAGGCTGAGTCAACGTCGATCAGCGAGAGCGCCGGTGCCGAGTTCGGAGCCAATGCCGGGCTCGTGGACGAGCTGTACGAGCAGTACCTGAAGGACCGGAACGCGGTGGACCCCGCGTGGTGGGACTTCTTCGAGGGCTATACCCCGGAAAGGAACGACGGCGACGGCGCCGCCACTTCGGCGCCGGCCAAGGCGCCTGCGCCGGCCACCGAGACTCCGGCTCCGGCGGCCCAGGCTCCTGCCGCGGCTCCTGTGGCCCCGGCTCCGACGGCCGCGGCTCCTTTGGCCCCGGCTCCTGCCCCGGCTCCCGCAGCCGCCCCGCCGCGAGGCGCCTTCGAGCCGCTGCCGGCCGAGCGTCCGGTCGCCACCGCGCAGCCGACCACAGCGCCCTACGCGGAGGCCGCCGTCGTCAAGGCGAAGCCGCAGGCCCCGGCGGCGGACGAGGTCGCCAAGCTGCGCGGCCCGGCCGCGCGCGTCGTGACCAACATGGAGTCCTCGCTCGAAGTCCCGACGGCGACATCGGTGCGCGCCGTGCCCGCCAAGCTCATGGTGGACAACCGCATCGTCATCAACAACCACCTGGTGCGCACGCGCGGCGGCAAGATCTCGTTCACGCACCTCATCGGCTTCGCGCTGGTCGAGGCGCTCGCCGACATGCCCGTGATGAACGCGCACTACACGCTCGTCGACGGCAAGCCCGGCATCGTGCACCCGGCGGGCGTCGGGTTCGGCCTCGCGATCGACCTGGCCAAGGAGGACGGCTCGCGCCAGCTCCTCGTGCCGTCGATCAAGGACGCCGGCGCGCTCGACTTCTTTGCGTTCGTCGGCGCGTACGAGGACCTGGTGCGCAAGGCCCGCAACGGCCGTCTCACGGTCGAGGACTTCCAGGGCACGACGATCTCGCTGACCAACCCGGGCGGCATCGGCACGGTGCACTCGGTGCCGCGGCTCATGCAGGGCCAGGGCACGATCGTCGGCGTCGGCGCCATGGACTACCCCGCGGAGTTCGCAGGCGCGTCGCTCGAGCAGCTGTCGAAGATGGGCGTCTCGAAGGTCATGACGCTGACCTCGACCTACGACCACCGCATCATCCAGGGTGCGCAGTCGGGCGAGTTCCTCAAGATCATCTCCGACAAGCTGCTGGGCCTCGACGGCTTCTACGACCGCGTCTTCACGTCGCTGCGCGTGCCGTACGAGCCGATCCGCTGGGTCCGCGACAACACCCACGATGCCGACGACGAGGCCGCGAAGCCGGCCCGCATCGCCGAGCTCATCCACGCGTACCGCTCGCGCGGCCACCTCATGGCGGACACCGACCCGCTCGCCTACCGCCAGCGCAAGCACCCCGACCTGGACGTGCAGAACCACGGCCTCACGCTCTGGGACCTGGACCGCACGTTCGCGACCGCCGGGTTCGGCGGCAAGCCCAAGGCGACGCTGCGCGAGACCCTCGGCCTGCTGCGCGACTCCTACTGCCGCACCATCGGCGCCGAGTACATGCACATCGCCGACCGCGCCCAGCGCAAGTGGATCCAGGACCGGCTCGAGACGGGCTACGCCAGGACGCCGCGCGAGGACCAGCAGCGCGTCCTGCGCCGCCTGAACTCGGCCGAGGCGTTCGAGACGTTCCTGCAGACGAAGTTCGTGGGCCAGAAGCGCTTCTCGCTGGAGGGCGGCGAGTCGCTCATCCCGCTGCTCGACGCGATCCTGTCCAAGGCCGCCGAGAACGGCCTCGACGAGGTCGGTATCGGCATGTCGCACCGCGGCCGCCTCAACGTGCTCGCCAACATCGCCGGCAAGAGCTACGGCCAGATCTTCAAGGAGTTCGAGGGCCAGCTCGACCCGCGGTCCGTCCAGGGCTCGGGCGACGTGAAGTACCACCTCGGGACCGAGGGCGTCTTCACCGCCGAGTCGGGGGCGACGACGAAGGTGCACCTCGCGGCGAACCCGTCGCACCTGGAGGCCGTGGACCCGGTGCTGGAGGGCATCGTCCGCGCCAAGCAGGACCGCATCGACCTGGGCGGCGACGGATTCTCCGTGCTGCCGATCCTCGTGCACGGCGACGCCGCGTTCGCGGGCCAGGGCGTGGTGCCCGAAGTGCTCAACCTGGCGCAGCTGCGCGGGTACCGCACGGGCGGCACCATCCACGTCATCGTCAACAACCAGGTCGGCTTCACCACCGGCCCGTCGAGCTCGCGCTCGACGACGTACTCGACGGACATCGCCAAGGGCTTCCAGGTGCCGGTGTTCCACGTGAACGGCGACGACCCGGAGGCTGTGGTGCGGGTCGCCGAGCTGGCCTTCGCCTACCGCGAGCAGTTCGACCGCGACGTCGTGATCGACATGATCTGCTACCGCCGTCGTGGCCACAACGAGGGCGACGACCCGTCGATGACGCAGCCGCTCATGTACAACCTCATCGAGAAGAAGCGCTCGGTGCGCCGCCTGTACACCGAGAACCTCGTGGCCCGCGGCGACATCACGGTCGAGGAGGCCGAGCTGGCGCTGCAGGACTACCAGCTCCAGCTCGAGCGGGTGTTCACCGAGACCAAGCAGGGCGTGGGGGCACACCCCACGGCCGAGCACGTCGGCGGCCTCGAGCGCCCCGAGTCGCAGCGTGAGGATGCCGGCACGATGGTCGGCTGGCAGACGGCGGTGTCGCACTCGGTCGTCGAGCGCATCGGCGAGGCCCACGTGTCCCCGCCCGAGGGCTTCACGGTGCACCCGAAGCTCGTCAAGCTGCTCGAGACGCGTCAGCTCATGTCCAAGGACGGTGGCATCGACTGGGGCTTCGGCGAGATCCTCGCGTTCGGCTCGCTGCTCATGGAGGGCACCCCGGTGCGCCTCGCGGGCCAGGACTCGCGCCGTGGCACCTTCACGCAGCGCCACGCCGTCTTCCACGACCGCACCAACGGCGCCGAGTGGACGCCGCTGAACTACCTCACCAGGGACCAGGCGAAGTTCTGGGTCTACGACTCCTCGCTCTCGGAGTTCGCGGCCCTCGGCTTCGAGTACGGGTACTCGGTCGAGCGCCCCGACGCGCTGGTCCTGTGGGAGGCGCAGTTCGGCGACTTCGTCAACGGCGCCCAGACGATCATCGACGAGTTCGTGTCGTCGGCCGAGCAGAAGTGGGGCCAGTCGTCGTCGCTGGTCATGCTGCTGCCGCACGGCTACGAGGGCCAGGGCCCGGACCACTCGTCCGCGCGCATCGAGCGGTTCCTCCAGCTCGCGGCCGAGGACAACATGGTGATCGCGCACCCGTCGACGCCGGCGTCGTACTTCCACCTCATGCGGCGGCAGGCATACCAGCGCCCGCGCAAGCCGCTCGTCGTGTTCACGCCCAAGCAGCTGCTGCGCCTCAAGGCGGCTGCGTCGGGCGTCGAGGAGTTCACCTCGGGCACGTTCCGGCCGGTCATCGCTGACGACGCGACGCCGCCCGCCGGCGTCACCCGCGTCGTCCTGTGCTCGGGCCGCGTCTACTACGACCTGCTCGCCGAGCGCAAGCAGCGCGGCGACACGACGACGGCGCTGATCCGCCTCGAGCAGCTGTACCCGCTGCCGGACGCCGAGATCCTCGCGGAGCTGGCCAAGTACCCGACCGACGACGTCGTGTGGGTCCAGGACGAGCCGAAGAACCAGGGCGCCTGGTCGTACCTGCACCTGGCGCTGCCGTCCGAGCTGCGCAAGACGGTCAACGTGGTGTCGCGCCCGGCGTCGGCCGCGACTGCGGCTGGCACGCACAAGCTGCACGCGCAGCAGGAGCAGGCCCTGATCGCGGAGGCCTTCGACCGCTGACGCATCGGCGTCGCGCTGGGGTGGGGAAGCGAGAGCGCGAGGTAGAGAGGTCAGCCCTCTCTCCTCGCGCTCTCGCTTCTTCAGCTCGGCGTCACATGCTCGCCGTCACCAGCGGTCGTGGACCTGGTCGCGGAAGTGGCGGTCGTAGATTTCCTTGACCCCCGACGCGAAGAGCGGGCCCAACGCCGGGACCGCGCCGGCGGCCGCGTTCGTGCGCGCCTGCGCGGGGTTGCGCGCGCCCGGGATGACGGTCGAGACGCCCGGCTGCTGCCACACCCAGGCGAGCGCCGCCTGGGCGGGGGTCAGGTCACCCGGCAGCGCGGCCGCGAGCGTCGAGAACTCCGCCGCCGCGGTCACGCCCGTCTCGTAGTCGACGCCGGAGAACGTCTCGCCGACGTCGAACGCCTCTCCGTGGCGGTTGTACGTGCGGTGGTCGTTCTCCGCGAACGTCGTGTCCTTGGTGTACCGGCCGGACAGCAGGCCCGAGGCCAGCGGGACACGCGCGATGATCCCGACGCCGGCCGCGGAGGCCGCGGGCAGCACCTTCTCGAGCGGCTTGAGCCGGAACGCGTTGAGGATGATCTGGACGCTCGCGATGCCCGGGTGCTTGATCGCCTCGAGCGCCTCGTCGGCCGTCTCGACGCTCACGCCGTAGCTCGCGACCGCGCCCTCGGCGACGAGCGTGTCGAGCGCGTCGTACACCTCGGGCGTCGAGTAGACGGGGGTCGGCGGGCAGTGCAGCTGCACCAGGTCCAGCGTGTCGACCCCGAGGTTGCGGCGGGAGCGGTCCGTCCACTCACGGAAGTTCGCGAGGACGTAGTTCTCCGGGACCTGGTCCACGCGGCGGCCCATCTTCGTGGCCACGGTGATGCCGGCGTCCGGGTGGTCTTTCACGAACGTCCCGATCGCCTGCTCGGAGCGCCCGTCGCCGTACACGTCCGCTGTGTCGTACAACGTCACGCCGGCCTCGAGCGCGGCCTCGAGCACGGCGCGCGAGTCCTCGTCACTGACCTCGCCCCAGTCCGCGCCGAGCTGCCAGGTTCCCAGGCCGACGACCGAGACCAGCCGGCCCGTGCGGCCGAGTACCTGTCGTTCCATCGTTCTCCCCCTTGGTTCAGTGGTCACACAGTACGACGCAGCCCGTTCGCGCGGCGGCTACGGTGTGCACGTGACCACCAGCGACATCACCACGGCGCCCGCGGCGTCCGGCACCCAGCACGTCATCACCCACGGAGGGCACCGCGCTGTCGTCGTCGAGGTCGGCGCGATGGTGCGCGAGTACACGGTCGGCGGGCGCGAGGTGTTCGTCCCCTTCGCCGAGGACGAGGTGGCGCCGGTGTTCAACGGTGCCGTGCTCCTCCCCTGGCCGAACCGCCTGCGCGACGCCTCGTACACCGTCGACGGCACCACGTACGAGCTCGCGCAGAGCGAGCCGGACCGCCGCAACGCGCTGCACGGTCTCGCCTGCTGGACACGATGGTCGCTCGTCGAGGCCACGGAGAGCTCCGTGACGCTCGAGCTCGCCCTCCCGGCCCAGAAGGGCTGGCCCTTCCAGCTCGTCTCGCAGGCACGCTACGGCCTGTCCGACGCCGGCCTCGAGGTCACCGTGACCACCCGCAACGTCGGCGCGGGCACCGCGCCGTACGGCGTCGGTTTCCACCCGTGGCTGTCGGCCGGCGGCGCCTCGCTCGACGAGTGCACCGTCCAGCTCGACGCCACGACGCACGTCACGGTCGACGAGCGCCTGCTGCCCACGGGCACCGAGCCCGTCGCCGGCCCGTACGACCTCGTCACCGAGCGCTCGCTCGCGGGCCTCGACCTCGACGACGCCTGGCTCGACGTCACGCGCGACGCCGAGGGCTTGTCCTGGTGCCGCCTCGGCTGCCCTGACGGCCGCACTCCCGCGGTCTGGATGGACGAGTCGATGGACACGTGGCAGGTCTGCTCGGCGAACCACATCCCGCAGTTCCTGCGCGGGGGCCTCGCGGCCGAGCCCATGAGCTGCGTCGCCGACGCGTTCAACACGGGCGACCGCCTGGTGCACCTGGCGCCGGGCGACGTGCACACCGTGCGCTGGGGCGCCACGCTGCTCTGACATCCCCGCGGGGGGTGGCCCCGCGGGCGAGAATGGCCGCGCAGCGGGACGAGATCGGAAGGCGTGGTGAGGCGGTGACCGCTCGAGAGGTGCGCATCTGCGTGGTCGGCGACGAGCTGAGCGTGGGCGTCGGTGACGCCCGGGCGCTCGGCTGGGTCGGTCGCGTCATGGCACGTTCGCACTTCGACCGGCCCGCGATGCACTTCACGCTCGCGGTGCCGGGCGAGACGACGTCGGGGCTCGGCGCGCGCTGGGAGGCCGAGACCGCCACGAGGTTCGGCTTCGAGGCCGAGAACCGGCTGGTCGTCGCGCTCGGCCGGCACGACGTCGCCGCGGGCCTGTCGATCGCGCGCTCGCGGCTCAACCTCGCCAACATCCTCGACGTGGCCGCGGCCGGGAGCGCCCCGACGTTCGTCGTCGGGCCGCCGCCCGGCCGCCCCGAGGACGGGCCGCGGATCGCCGAGCTGTCCGCGGCGTTCGCCGACGTCGCGTCGCGGCGCCGCGTGCCGTACGTCGACACGTACACGCCCCTGGCGCACCACGAGCAGTGGCTCGCCGACCTCGCCCAGAACGGGTCGCTCTACCCGGGGCAGGCCGGCTACGGGCTCATGGCGTGGCTCGTGCTGCACACGGGCTGGCACGCGTGGCTGGGCCTCCCGAGCGCCGAGGAATAAGGCCGGCGACGAGCACGGCGGAGCGATCCCTCAGCGCCGCCGCTCGTACACCCCGCGCACGTACTGCGCCTGCGCGAGGTGCGCCGTGCAGTCGCCGACGACGCTCACGAGCCGGACGCCCAGCGTCACCGCCGGGTCCCAGCGCGTGTCGACGACGCGGTCGAGGTCGGCGTCGGTGAGGGTCTCGACGTACCCGATCGTCGCCGCGTGCACGGCGTCGAAGTAGCCGCGCAGCAGCGGGGCCCGGACGCCGACCTGGGCGACGTCGTCGGCCGAGTGCCCGTACCCGGTGTCCCGGGCCGGCAGCGGCAGTCCGAACCGTTCGGCCCACCCGTCGTCGGTCCAGACCTGCTCGGTGCCGGCGACGTCGGCGACGTGGTCGTCCTGCACCCGGGTGAGGTGCCAGACGAGCCAGGCGATCGTGTTGGCCCCGGGGTCGACGCGAAAGGTGAGGAAGCCGTCGTCGGCGTCGTGGGCGCCCGCGACGACCCGGTGGACGCCGCGCGGCAGCCGGCCGAACGCGTCGAGGAGCACGGAGGCGGAGTTCATGCCTCCCAGCCTCGCACCGTCGCGCGGATCGCCGCCCGGGCGCCGTCGAGCACCGTGCGCGCCGTCTCGACCGTGAGCTGCCCGACGGAGCCGGCGAGGTCGGCCTGCCGCAGGTCGGCGAGGACGTCTGCGCGGAAGCGCTGCACGAGCGCCTCGACCTCGCGGCGCGCGGCGTACGACTGGGCGCGGCGCGGGTCGGGCGGCACGTCGGGCGCGGGGCGGACGCGCACCTCCTGCGCGGCGGCGGCGAGCTCGGCGCGCAGGCCCTGCATCGTCGAGCGCACGTCGGCGCGCAGCTCGTCGGCGCGCGCACGCACCGTCTCGGCCACCGAGTGCTCGAGCCGGCGCAGGTCGTCGCGGCGTGCGTCGAGCAGGGCCAGGCCGGCGTCGGTGAGGACGTACGGGGACTTGCGACCCTCGTCGGCGCGGCGCACCAGGCCCTCCGCCTCGAGGCGGGCCAGCCGCGGGTACACCGTGCCGGCGCTGGGCCGGTACGTGCCACCGAACCGGTCGGCGAGCTCGGTCATGAGCTCGTACCCGTGGCGTGGCCCGTCCTCGAGGAGCGCCAGGAGGTACAGGCGCAGCTCGCCGTGCGCGAAGACCGGGGGCATCAGGCCGCCCCTTCGGCCTGCCGTCCGATGACCGTGACGTCGCCGGACACGGCGTTGGCCGTGAGGATCGTGGCCGCCGGGCGTGCCGGGCGCAGCACCTTGGAGCCGAACCCGTTGGCCTCGATTCCGCCCACGACGAGCCGGCCGCTGACGCCCGACAGCCGCGCGTCGACGACCGAAACGTCGGGGAGCCGCACGAGCACCGCGCCCGACACCGACGAGCAGCGCACCTGCCGCGGCTGGTCGTACAGGTCGAGCGTCACGGACCCCGAGACGGTGTTGGTGTCGACGGCCGGCACCCATCCCGTCACGGTCACCCCGCCGGAGACGCTGTTGGTCCCGACGTCGCCGCGGTGGTCGCGGACCGTGACCTCGCCGGAGACGGTGGTCACGTCGAGCGAGCCCTCGGCGTCGGTGACCAGCACCGAGCCCGAGACGGTGCTCGCCTGTCCCGTACCGCGCGTGCCGGCCAGGAGGGTCTCGCCCCGCACGGTGCCCACCTTGATGGGGACGTCCCGCGGGACGGCCACATACACGTCGGCGCGCGCGCGGCCCGTGAAGTCGCGGAAGTTCTCGAAGAAGGCCTTCCACCCGCTGAGGGTCTCGTGCCCGACGACGAGGCGTCCGTCGTCGTCGAGGCGCACCTCGACGGCGCGGCCGTCGACGGCGTGGACCTCCACGCGCGTGACGGGCTCGTCGTGCGCGACGACGTCGGCGCGTCCGTCGACGATGTGCACCGCGAGGGCGGTGACGCCGTCGAGCTCGATGGTCTGCGGACCGGTGACGGTCCAGCGTTCTGCTGCCATGGCAACTGCCTCCTCGGCGTCTTGAACGCGATATATCGCGTCTCTCCGAACACGATATATCGCGTTTCGCGACCTGCCAACCCCGTGTGGGACCATAGATCGACATCCGTCCACCACAGTGGGAGCAATCATGAGCAAGCGCGGTCGGAAGCGTCGCACCCGCAAGGGCAGCGCCGCGAACCACGGCAAGCGTCCCAACGCCTGAGCGCAGGCAGCAGACGCGCGAGAGGCCGCGGACCCTTCGGGGGGTCCGCGGCCTCTCGTTCTGTCTGGGGGTGCTGCCTGTCTGGGGGTGCTGCGGTCAGTCCGCCGCCGTCATCACGGTGAGCTGCGTGTGGATGCGCGCGCGCAGTGACTCGGGGGCGCGCTCGGCGCACGACCGTCGCACGAGCTTCTTGACCAGCTCCTCGGCGCTGAGCTCCGCCAGGCACGGCGAGCAGTGCGCGAGGTGGTCGCGCATGCGCTGCTCGTCGTCGGGCGTCATCTCCGAGTCGAGGAACTCGCTGAGGTGCACGAGCGCGTGCTCGCACTCGGACTCGCCCTCGACGTCGTGCGGGATGGGCTCGTTCACTTCGTACCTCCGTGCGCCTGTGCCGGGACGAGGCCACGCTCCACCGCGTAGTCGGCGAGCAGCTCGCGGAGCTGCTTGCGGCCGCGGTGCAACCGGGACATCACCGTCCCGATCGGTGTGCCCATGATCTCGGCGATCTCCTTGTAGGGGAATCCCTCGACGTCCGCGTAGTACACGACCATGCGGCGGTCCTCGGGCAGCGTCGCGAGCGCCCGCTTGACGTCGGAGTCCGGCAGGCGGTCCAGCGCCTCGGCCTCGGCCGAGCGCAGTCCCTGGGACGTGTGCGACGCCGCGCGGGCGATCTGCCAGTCCTCGACCTCCTCGGCCTGCGACTGCTGCGGCTCGCGCTGCTTCTTGCGATAGCTGTTGATGAAGGTGTTCGTCAGGATCCGGTACAGCCACGCCTTGAGGTTCGTGCCGGGCCTGTACTGGTGGAACGCGGCGAACGCCTTCGCGAAGGTCTCCTGCACCAGGTCCTCCGCGTCCGCGGGGTTGCGCGTCATGCGCAGCGCGGCCGAGTACAGCTGGTCCAGGTGCGCGAGCGCGTCGCGCTCGAAGCGCGCGGCACGGGCGGCCGCGTCCTCGTTCTCGGGCGCGCGCTCGGTGGTGGTCTCGTCGTCGGTCAGGTCGTCGCTCATCGCGCCCGAGCCTAGACCCTGGCGGATGACCACGGGCGGCCAAGCACGCTGTGCGTCCTTGGCCTTGGAGACGCCGTCGATCTGTGCCGGGAGCGCGAAGAGCGGCACCGGCGCGATGGCGGCGGGAGACGTGGGGCACGGGGCTGTGTACGACATCGCTCAGGGAACGCCTCAGCACGCCGGATGCATTCCCACCGCTCCGACCTGCAGGCTCACCGCCCCTCTGCGATGGTGGAGGCATGCTGCTGCGACGCATCGCCCGCCCCCTGCTGGCCGCCCCCTTCGTGTATGACGGCGTGCAGGCCGCGCTGCATCCTGCGGAGCACGTCGCTGCCGCACGCGGGCTCGCAGACAAGGTCACCGACCGCCTGGGTGTCAAGCGCCTCACGGACGCGAACCTGAGCCTTGCCGTGCGAGTGCACGGCGGCTACACCGCGGTGCTCGGCGTCGCGCTCGGCGCCGGCTTCCTCCCGCGGCTCGCCTCGCTCGAGCTGGCCTCCATCACGGCGCCCCTCGCCGTCGTGCACCAGCCGTTCACCGCCAAGGGGCCTGATCGGGCGGAGCGGATGCAGAAGTTCGTCCGCACGATCGGGTACGTCGGCGCGGCGCTCCTCGCCGGCTTCGACACCGAGGGCAGACCCGGGATCTCCTGGCGCGTGCGCAACGCCCGGCGGCAGAGGGCGAAGGCGCAGGCCCAGTAGCCTGGGCCCATGACGTCGCCCGCGCCCTCGCCCGCCGGTCCCGTGTGGGACGCGCCCGCCGCCACCGGCCCGCTCGACGCGAGCGTCGAGATCCCCGGGTCCAAGTCGCTGACCAACCGGCTCCTGGTGCTCGCCGCGCTCGCCGAGGGGCCGGGCACGCTACGCGGCGCGCTGCGGAGCCGCGACGCCGACCTCATGATCGCGTCGCTGCGCTCGCTCGGCGTCGAGATCACCGAGGGGGACTCCCCCTCTACGCTGCACGTGACCCCGGGGCGCCTCACCGGTGACGTCGACGTCCACACGGGCCTCGCCGGCACCGTCATGCGGTTCCTCCCGCCGGTCGCCGCGCTCGCCGACGGCCCCGTCCGGTTCGACGGCGACCCGCAGGCGCGCGTGCGCCCCATGCGGCCCGTGCTCGCGGCCCTGCACGCGCTCGGCGTCAAGGTGCAGGGGCACGAGGGCGAGGCGTTCCCGTCCACGCTGCCCTTCACCGTCGTCGGGCGCGGTGGGCTGCGTGGCGGCTCGGTCGACGTCGACGCGTCCGGGTCGAGCCAGTTCGTCTCGGGCCTGCTGCTCGCGGCCGCGCGGTTCGAGCAGGGCCTGTCCCTGCGCCACGTCGGCATCACGCTGCCGAGCGTGCCGCACATCCAGATGACGGTGGCGACGCTGCGCGACGCGGGCGTCCAGGTCGACGACTCGCGCGACGGCATCTGGGTGGTCACGCCCGGCCCGATCGCGGCGCGCGACGTGCGCGTCGAGCCCGACCTGTCGAACGCGGCTCCCTTCCTCGCGGCGGCGCTCGTGGCCGGCGGGCGCGTGTCCGTGCCCGGATGGCCGACGTCGACGACGCAGCCGGGCGCCCTGGTGCCCGGGCTGCTCGACCGCATGGGCGGGTCCTCCTTGCTGTCTGCCGACGGCGTGCTCACCGTGACCGGCGACGGCACGATCCGCGGCATCGACGTCGACCTGCGCGCCGCCGGCGAGCTGACCCCGACGATCGCGGCCCTCGCGGCCCTGGCCGACTCCCCGAGCCGGCTGCGCGGCATCGCGCACCTGCGCGGGCACGAGACCGACCGGCTGGCTGCGCTCGCCACGGAGATCACGCGCCTCGGCGGCCAGGCCGAGGAGACGCGCGACGGGCTCGTCATCACGCCGCGGCCGCTGCACGGCGCGCTCTTCCGCACGTACGCCGACCACCGCATGGCGACGTCGGGCGCGCTCATCGGCCTGCGGGTGCCGGGCGTGCAGGTCGAGGATGTCGAGACCACCGCCAAGACCCTGCCCGGGTTCGCGGGCATGTGGCAGGCGATCCTCTGATGGCGGGTCGGGGCGGGCGCGACGAGCTCGAGGCCTACGGGCGCCCGTCCAAGCGCGGCAGCCGGCCCCGCACCAAGCAGCGGCCCGAGCACGCGGACGCCGTCGTCGGGTTCGTGACCGGCGTCGACCGCGGGCGGTACACGCTGCTCCTCGGCGAGGGCGAGCCCTCGGAGCGGGCCGTCCTGGCGATGAAGGCGCGCGAGCTCGCGCGCACGCGCGTGGTCGTCGGCGACCGCGTCGACGTCGTCGGCGACACGTCCGGTGGCAGGGACACGCTCGCGCGCGTCGTGCGGATCAACGAGCGGACGTCCGTGCTGCGGCGCACGGCCGACGACACCGACCCCTACGAGCGCATCGTCGTCGCCAACGCCGACCAGCTCGTCATCGTCACCGCGCTGGCCCAGCCCGAGCCGCGCACCGGCATGATCGACCGTGCCGTCGTCGCGGCGTACGACGCCGGGATGGACGTGCTGCTGTGCCTCACCAAGGCGGACCTCGCCCCGGCCGACGAGCTGCGCGGGCTCTACGAGCCGCTCGGCGTCGAGGTGGTGGTCGTCTCGACGCTCTCCGAGCCCGAGTCCGTCGAGTCCGTGCGCGACCGGCTGCGCGGGCGCGTCTCGGTGCTGCTCGGGCACTCGGGCGTCGGCAAGTCGACGCTGGTCAACGCCCTCGTGCCGGGGGCCCGCCGGGCGACGGGCCACGTCAACGACGTCACGGGGCGCGGCCGGCACACGTCGACGTCGGCGGTTGCGCTGCGCCTGCCCGGCCACCAGGGCTGGGTCGTGGACACGCCCGGCGTCCGGTCGCTCGGGCTCGCGCACGTCGAGGTCGAGCACGTGTTAGCCGCTTTCGAGGACCTCGACAAGGCCGCGGCGGAGTGCCCCCGTGGCTGCACGCACCTCGACAACGCCCCCGACTGCGCGCTCGACGAGTGGCTCGACGCCGCTCCTGACGCCGACGCCCGGGCGACACGCGAGGTCCGCCTGGCGAGCTTTCGCCGCTTGCTGACGTCGCGCACCGCTAGCGTGTGAGCGTGACCCCTGCTCGCACGTACGAGGACGACCTGCGACTGGCGCACGTCATCGCCGACCAGGTCGACGCCCTGACCATGGACCGGTTCCGCGCGCTCGACCTGCGCGTGGAGACGAAGCCGGACAACACCCCCGTCTCCGACGCCGACCGCGCCGCGGAGGAGTTCATCCGCGCGCAGCTCAAGCGGGCGCGCACGCGCGACGCCATCGTCGGGGAGGAGTACGGCTCGGCGGGCAACGGTGCCCGGCGCTGGATCATCGACCCGATCGACGGCACCAAGAACTTCGTGCGCGGCGTGCCCGTCTGGGCCACGCTCATCGCCCTGGCCGACGGCGAGGAGGTCGTCATGGGCCTCGTCTCGGCGCCGGCGCTCGGGCGGCGCTGGTGGGCGGCCAAGGGCTCGGGCGCCTGGACGGGGCGCTCGCTCTCGTCGGCGACGCGCATGGCCGTCTCGGGCGTGCGGAAGCTCGAGGACGCGTCGTTCTCCTACGCCTCGCTCGGCGGGTGGGAGGAGCGCGGCAAGCTCGACGGCTTCCTCGACCTCACCCGCCGCTGCTACCGCACGCGTGGCTACGGCGACTTCTGGTCGTACATGCTGGTGGCCGAGGGCGCCGCGGACATCGCCGCCGAGCCGGAGCTCGCGGTGTACGACATGGCCGCCCTCGTGCCGATCGTGACCGAGGCCGGCGGCCGGTTCACGTCCCTGGACGGGTCCCCGGGCCCGTGGGGCGGCAACGCCGTGGCCACGAACTCGCTGCTCCACGACGAGGTCCTGGTCTACCTCGGCTGACCTTGGCGCCCGGGGTCGGGGCAAGGCCTCACGCGCGCGGGATCGCGGCGATCTCCTCCGGCGCGTACCAGAGCAGGTCGCGGTCCGTCACGCGCTGGATCGCGTCGTCGAGCGCCGCGTCCGCGTCCGGGGCCTCGCTCGCCGCCGCGTCCAGGACGTCGATGATGTCGAGCGACGCGTCCGGCTCGTCCACGTGCACCGCGACGACCTGCGTGCCCGGGAGGTCGTCCGTCACGCACACCTGGGACGCCGCGGTGCCGGCGTCGCGCGGCGTCTGGACGACGTCGTCAGGCACCTCGACCGTGACCACGACCCGCAGCCGGACGCCGTCGGGCGCCTCGGCGACCCGCAGCAGCGAGTCGTGCGCGGCGGCGAGGAACGCGTACCACTCGAGGCCCTCCTCGTCCTCCCCCGGCAGCGAGACGGCGAGTGCCACCGTCACCGCGTAGGCCGGCCGGCCCGGGACGGTCCAGGTGGCGGTGGTGGCGGTGACGGCGGCGGAGTCCAGCTCGTCGAGCGTGGCGGGCACGTAGAGGCGCATGCCCCGATTCTGCCGGAGCCTCGCCGCTCAGGCGGCCGCGGCGCTGGCTGCTGCGGCGCTGGCTGCTGTGACCCGCTGCTCGATCTCGGCGTTCATCTCGGTCAGGCGCTCGTCGCTCAGGTCGTAGCGGCTGATGATGAACATCGCGAGCACGAGCAGGGCGGCATGAGCCACACCGCGACGAACATCGTGGCGGCGGCCGCGGCGGAGAGGCCGAGCACCTCGGTGTAGAAGGAGAGCAGGTACGTCGGGCCCCTTGGTGGGAAAGGCGACACCCTTGCTCAGCCGACGCGCTCCCGGAGCCGGCCCGCCAGGCCGACGAGCGCGGTCCGCGCCGGCGAGGTCGGCGCGTGCTCGGCAAGGCTTCGCCCCGCCAGCGTCGCGCCGTCGAGCGCCGCCGCGTCGTCGGGAACGACGACGACGTCGTCGAGGCCGGCGTAGCGGGCCATCGCCTCGCGCACGGCAGCCTCGGGCCGCGGCCCGACGGCGGACGCCCGCGCCCTGGTGACGACGACCGCGGCCGGCGCGGGCACCGGCACGGGCGCCTCGCGGAGCTCCTCGAGCGCACGGACGAGCCGCTGGATGCCGACCGGGTCGGCCGCGCCGACGACGACGACGTCGTTGGCCGCGGCGAGCGCGGTGAGGGTCGCGGCGTTGCGCTGCGGCGCGTGCGTGTCGTACATCAGCAGCTCGTCCGCCTCGATCGGCGCGGCCGTGTCGACGACGGTCCACGCGGCGAGCCCGCGGGCCCGGTCGAGGACGACCTCGAGGCCCGAGGCCGGGACCTCCGGCCAGCGCGCCGCACGCGTGATGCCGGTGAGCACGCGCAGGCCCGGCGCGACGACCGGGCTCTGCCGGGCCAGTGCGGCGACGTCGAGCGCGCCCTGGCCGGCGGCGCGGCAGGCGGCGGCGAGCCCCGGCGCGTCGTCGAGCAGGCCCAGGCGCATGGCGAGGGACGAGCCGTAGGTGTCGGCGTCGACGAGCAGCACCGACCCGGGCGCCTCAGGCGCGTCCACGTGGCGACCCCTGCGCGTGCGGCGGCCGGGGCGGCCCGCGAGCCCGGCCAGCTCGGCGGCGAGCTCGAGCGCGACCGTGGTGCGCCCTGGGGCGCCGACCGGGCCCCAGACGGCGACGAGGCGGCCGGGCCTCTCGAGCTCGGGCGCTCCGCGATCAGGGTCTCCGGACGCATCGGAGGCGTGCTCGGCGGCATGCCCGCCCGCCGCTTCGCGCACCGCTTCGACCAGACCCGCCGCGCCCGGCGTGGCGGCCCAGTCGAGCACGGCGTCGACGCCCAGCGCCCGGAGGCGGTCGGAGCCGTGGCCGTCGTCGAGCGCGACGACGCGGACGCCGGCCCCGTGCAGCCGCGCGACGGTCTCGCGGTCGATGCCGGGCAGGTCCCCGGACACGACCGCCACGGTGCCCGCTCCGGCGGCCGCGGCGGCGAGCAGCTCCACGACGTCACCGCAGCGGCGGGTCACGGTGGCGCCCGACCCGGGCGCGCCGAGCGCGAGCACGACCTCCGTCTCGGCGGCGCCCCGCACGGCCGCGAGGACGGTGACGGGCATCGCCATCAGGAGGCTCCCCCGGCCAGGGGGACGACGTCGACCGTGCCGTCGTCGCCGAGCGCCGCGAGGAGGTCGGGCAGATCCGCGGTAGGCACCAGGACGTGCAGCGTGGTCGCCGAGCCGACGACCAGGCCGGTCCCGGCGTCGTCGACCTGCTCGACCACGACGCCCTCGACGACCGCGCGCGGCGCCGGCGCCTCGCGGTCACGGCCGCCGGGCGCGGCGTCCGGCACGAACCACACGTCGACCACGCTGCCCTTGCGCACGCGTGCCGAGAGCGCGCCGTCCACGGGCACCGCGACCGAGCGCAGGTCGAGCCCGGCGGCGTCGCCGAGCGCGGACCGGGCGACGAGCTCGCCCTCGTCGACCACGCGCGTCGCGACGAGGCCCTCCGGGAGCGGCTGGTCGGCGGGCAGGTAGAGGTCGGCGCCGTCGCCCAGGCGCACCTCGACGGCGCGCACCGCGTCGGGGGTCACACGGTCGCCCGGCGTCAGCGGGCCCGCGGCGGCCCAGACGGGGACCGTGCGCGACGCCGTGGACACCGCCCACGAACCGAGCGAGACCGCGAGCGCCACGAGCACGACGCCCGTCACGAGGCGGGGGTCGCGCCACGACGGGCGCCGCAGGCGCTGCGCCACGGGAGCAGGGAGGGTCTCGGTGCTCATGGATGTTCCTTCGTGCTGGTGGTGGTGCGTCGAGGGGTGTCGGGGACCATCATCCGTGGGCCAACGGGGTGATTCGCCGGGATCTGTGGACAAACGGCCCTTGTGCACACATCTTGCTGTGCCAGACTGGCCGCATGGCCGCCCGCTTCCTTTCCCTCGCCGACGTCGAGGAGATGCTTGCCATCTCGTCCCGCCAGGCGTACGCGATGGTCCGCAGCGGGGAGCTCCCCGCCATCCAGATCGGCGGCAAGGGCGTGTGGCGGGTGGAGGCGACCGAGCTCGAGGCGTACATCGATCGGCAGTACGCGCGGACGCGCGAGCGCATCCAGTCGGGCGAGATGTGACCTCACGCCTGGCTCACCCGTAACAGCCCGGCGAAGGGCACGGTCCGGAGCCTGACCGGCGCGCGGTCGTTCTCCTCCAGGTCGAGGTGGTCCTGCCCGACGCGGGCGAGCCGCCCGGCGGCCTGCCCGCCGACGGTGCGCACGACGACGCGGGCGCGGTCGCGCTGCAGCTCGCGGAGCACGACGCCCAGGCCGAGCGTGTCGGTGCGCGCGGTCGACGGGACGGCGTGCCTGGTCAGGCCTATCACTGCCCCGACCGCGGCGAGCGGGACCAGGTGCTCCGTGCGGCCGCTCGCGCCGCGGCCCTCCAGGAGCAACCAGGCAGTGGCGACCTGGCGCATCCGGCCCTGGACGGTCTCGCCGTCGAGCAGCTCCAGCGTGACGGCGGCGCCGACGACGGCGCGCAGCCGGTCCGCGAGCGTGATCGACGCGTGCTCGGCGCGCGTCAGCTCGGCGACCTCGCCGTCGCGGGTCGCCTGGTCGTGCGCGGCGAGCTGAGCCTCCAGGTCGGCGAAGAGCAGCTCCCAGCGCGTGGGCCCCTGTGTTGTGGTCATCGTTCCCCCTCCCGGCTTCCTGCTGCCGGCAGCACGGCGTCGTGCCGCGGAACAGGGTGTCATGGATCGCGTGGATCTGCGGAGATCCGTCCACCGATGGCGCTGGACATCCAGCGTGGCGTGTGGTTCTCTTTCGCGTCACAGGGCATCAACCGCCATCAAACGTCATCACCAGGGGCTCACATGGAATCGCGAACCAGGGCTGCGAGCGTCGGACGACTGCTGGCGCTCGCCTCCGGGCTCGGCGTCGCCGCGGCCATGCTCGCCGCGCGAGGTGTCGCGATCACACCCCGCGCGGCGTCACCCGGCGCCCGCGCCGAGGACTGGGTCGAGCTCGGCATCGTCGCCGCCGCCGCGCTCGCCGCGGCCTGGGTCGCACTGGGTGCCACGCTGGGCCTCGTCGTCGTCGGGGCTGCCCGCGCAGGCGTGCGCTGGCGATCCGGAGAGGCCGCGGTCCGGCGGCTCGCGCCCGGCGTCGTCCGGCGGCTGGTTCGCGCCGGGGTGGGCGTCGGGGTCGGCGCCGGGCTCGCGCTCGGGCCTGCCACGGCGTTCGCGGCCACACCGGTGACCGGGCCGGCGGCGGCCACCGTCGTCGCCGACGCAGGAAGCGCGGCGGACGGCCTGGATGCGAGCATCCCCGGGGGCGTGGACCTGGCGTGGCAGCCCACGGCCGTGGTGCGTGAAGCGTCGCCGTCGCCGGCCTCGGCCGCGGTGGCTCCCTCCCCGCCGGCCACCGCGGACCCGTCTCCGTCGCCACCGCCGGTAGCGCCTCCGCCGCCGCTCCCCTCCGCTCCCCGGGCGGCCTCGGCTGCTGCGCCTGGCGAGGGCACCGTCGTCGTCCTCCGCGGGGACACGCTCTGGGGCATCGCCGCGCGCTCGCTCGGGGGCGAGCCGACCGACGCGCAGATCCTCGAGGCGACCGTGCGGTGGTACGACGCCAACCGCGGCGTCATCGGCGCCGACCCGGACCTCGTCCTGCCCGGCCAGATCCTCGTCCGGCCCTCGTGACGCACCGACCTTCGACCACCGTGGAGACACCGATGTCCAGCATCGTCGAGCACGACACCACGCCGCCCGTCACCCGCAGCCTGCGCGTCCGGGCGGTACCGCAGAGGCCCGGGCGACCGCCCGAGGCGCCGACCCGCCCGCTTCGCGTGCGGCGGGTGCGGCTCGGCAGCGACCGCACCTTCGCCGACGACGGCGTCGAGGAGCTGGCCACGGCCCGGCCCGTCGTCGAGCAGCCCGCTCCCCCGCTCCCCGACCCGACGGCGATGTGCTGCTCGGTGGTCCGCGCGGCCGTCGAGGTGCTGCGCGGTGACCGGGCGGCGGCGCAGCTGGCCCGGTGGGTCACGCCCGTCGTGCTCGACCAGCTCACCGAGCGCGCGCGGCTGCTGCGCGAGGCGCCGGCAGCCACCCGCCCGCCGTCGGGCGCGCGTCCGGTGCAGGTACGGCGCGTGCGGATGGAGGTCCGCGGCGAGACCGCCGAGGCGACGGTGGTCCTCGAGGACCACGACCGTGTGCGCGCGGCGGCCGCCCGTCTGGAGGTCCGCCGCGGTCAGTGGCGCATCGCGGTCCTTGAGCTGGGCTGATCGCAGAGCAAGACGCGAGAGGCCCCGCACCGACCGGTGCGGGGCCTCTCGTGTCGTGCGCGTGCTGGTCAGGCCTCGTTCAGACCGTGGCAGACCTTGTACTTCTTGCCTGAGCCGCACGGGCACTGCGCGTTGCGCGGGGTGCCCGGGAACGTGCGGCCGTCGGCCTCCGTCGCCTGGGCCTCGCCGTGCAGCGCGCGCCGCGAGCGGCGGGCCGCGTCGGTGCCGTCGCCGGAGGACGACGTGGCGCCGGCCTCGGCCGGGCCGCTGAAGGACAGCGGGACCTGCGGACGGCGCTCCTCGAGGCCCTTGCCGAGCAGCACGGGGGCTGCCTGCCGCGCCACGGCCGGCGCCTGCTGGACCGCGGCGGGCGCCTCGACCGGCGCCTCGACCGGTGCCTCGACCTCCGCAGGAGCCTGGGGCGCGACCGCCGTCAGACCCGGTGCAGACTGCGCGGCGGCTGCCGCGGCGGCGGCGTCAACGACGGGCGCCGTCGGTTCCTGCTGCACCTGGACCTCGAGGTTGTACAGGAAGCCGACCGACTCCTCCTTGATGGCGTCGGTCATGGCGGAGAAGAGCTGGAAGCCCTCGCGCTGGTACTCGACCAGCGGGTCGCGCTGAGCCATCGCGCGCAGGCCGATGCCCTCCTTGAGGTAGTCCAT